>JBNJDO010000050.1:0-14445 GCA_051744965.1 Thermodesulfobacteriota bacterium
CTGTCCTCTTCCTGGGCCCTGCGCTTCAAGAAGGCGATAGGACTGTGGTAAAGCTTTTTGTACATGGACTCTGCCATGGTCTGTATGGCCCGGGCCACCTCAGGGCTGGCCTCAGGGCCCAGATTCTTCAGGGTCTTTTGCACCTCCTGCTCAGCAACATCCTGGCCCTGCTGCAAGAGATCCACAATCGTGGGGGTCAGCCCCAGGGAGCGCTGCCACTGCCTGAACTTGTCCACCTCCTCCTGGATGATCTCCTGGGCCATATCAGCCTCCTGGCCCCGCAAGGCCAGGTTCTCCTCCACCACACCCTTCAGGTCGTCTATATCGTAGAGATAAACATTGTCCAGCCTATTCAAGTCCGGATCCACATCCCTGGGCACAGCTATGTCTATGAAGAACATGGGCCTGTGCCTGCGCTTCTTGAGCACTGCCCGCATGTCCCTGGCCCTAATTATCGGGGAGGTGGCTCCGGTGGAGGTGAGCACTATATCCACTTCATGCAGCCGGTCTCCCAGTTCGCTGAAAGGAAAGGGCTCTGCCCTGAAACGCCTGGCCAGCTCCTGGGCCCTGGAAAAGGTCCTGTTGGTGACCTGCAGGCTGGGTACGCCAGAGTTCAGCAAGTGCTGGGCAGCCAGCTCAGCCATCTCTCCTGCGCCAATGAGCAGGGCCCTTTGCCTGGCCAGGTCTTCAAAGATGTTCTTGGCCAGCTCCACTGCGGCATAGCTCACAGAGACCGCATGCTGGGCGATCCTGGTCTCGGAGCGGACCCGCTTGGCCACGGAAAAGGCCTTGTGCATCAAGCGATTCAGGATCACCCGGGTGGAGCCCTGCTCCACAGCCTGCCTGTAGGCATCCTTGAGCTGGCCCAGGATCTGGGGCTCGCCTATGACCATGGAGTCCAGGCTGGCAGCCACCTGGAAAACATGGGCCACAGCTTCCTGGTCTGTATAGGCATAGATGTGCTCCTGCAGCTCCTCTGCCCGGCCCCCGCAGACCTCGGCCCAGGCCTGGAGCAGGGCCTGCCTGGAATCCAGGCCCGGGGCTGCCACAGCCAGGATCTCCACCCGGTTGCAGGTGGAAAGCAACAGGATTTCCCTTAGCCAATCCGAGTCCTGATCCGGATCCAGATCCCTGCCGCCCAGGCCCTGCAGGGAGTACTTCTCCCTGATCTCGATGGGTGCTGTGCGGTGGTTTAGTCCTAGAAGATATATACTTGGTTGCATTATTTACGGCTTGAAGCTGTGATGTGTGGGAAAATAGAAATTAATGATCAATAGGGAGACGATGCAGAGCCCAAAGATGGTGGAGGCCAGAATAGCTGGCCTGCGGCCCTTCAAACTGAAAAGCAGCCTCTGCTGGAAGAGGTATGCAAAGAGCAGCCAGATGCCCAGACTGAAAATCTCCTTGGGATCCCAGGAGAATATCTCCCCCCAGGTGAACCTGGCCCAGATGAATCCGGAGAGCATGCCCATAGTGAACAAAGGAAAACCCAGGCTCACCGCCCAGTGGTTGACCCGATCCAGGCTGGTCAGCGCAGGGAAGTCCCTGCGCAGGCGGTTCAGCCTGACCTTGTTCTTGATCTGGCGATGCAGGTACAGATAACCTGCCCCTGCCCCAAAGGCCATGGCTAAAAGGGCTATGCTCAAGAACAGGCTGCCGATGTGCAGGCCGAACCAGAGCTCGCTCAACCTGGGTGGTATGGGCATCTGGGCCTCATGCACCACCATGGAGGAAGTAAACAGTACCAGGGCCAGGGGGGCTGCGGTCAGGGCCAGGAACTGCAGCTTGAGTCGCCACCACAAAAGCAGATAGATCAAGATAAAGCTCCAGGCCAGCAGGCTGAAGTAGAACTGGACCTGGGCAAAGGAGAACATGGTCTGGGTGCTGACCTTCAGGAAAAGATCCACGGTATGCAGGCAGAACCCAAACAGGCTAACCCCCAGGGAAACCTGGCGCAGCCCTGGCTTGTAGCTCAGGATTCCGGCCACGTAGAGCAGGGAGCCCAGAAAATAGAGCAGGGCTATGCCCAGGTCAAAGAGGCTATAGAAGTCCATCTGTGAATTCTCCCAGCCAGGGTCTAAGTTCCCGGGGCAGCTTGCTGTGCAGGATTGCCTGCAGAGAGGTTTCGTCCCTGTTTTGCAAGGCCTGAAGTATGCCTTGATCCAGGAGACTGCGAAAGATCTCCCTGTTGTCCGGGCAGTGCCCCTGAACTTGCAGCAGCCTGGACCTGATCCTGCCCAACAGCCTCAGCCACAATGCGTATTCCCAGCCGTATGCCCTGCCCACTTCCTTTTTGATCTGGGCTGCCAGGGCCGGGCTCTTGCCTGAGGTACTGACAGCTATCTGCAGATCCCCTGCAGAGTGCATAGCAGGCAGGATGAAGCCGGACTCCTGGGCTTGATTGGCGCTGTTGCACAAAATATCCCTTTCCTGACACAGTCCGCAGATGTAAGAATTCGTTCCTGCATCCCCGGTGCAGGCAAAGACCAGAAACACCCCTTGCAGATCTTCCGGGCAAAATTCCCTTTGCAAAAGGATAAGCTTGCTCTCTTGGCCAGGCTCAGGCAAAAGATCAGGATCCAGGCCGGGATCCAGGACAGTGATCCTGGCTGGCCCTGCCTGCAGCAGGCGGCTGATCTTGCGTCTGCCCACCTGGCCCGCCCCTGCCACCAGGCAGGATTTGCCCCGTAGATCCAAAAATACAGGAAAGTACTGCATGCGCCTTTTTAGCAAATATACAGACAGCTGTAAAATGGCATGAACCGCCTTGCAGCTGCAAAGGCCCTGGCACCCCGATTCCCCAAGCCCTGTATTTGACTTACGCAAGCTATGCAGCTGCAATACTCATTATCCTGAATATAAACCCCAATTTCCGTGTTTCTATGCAAATGGAGCAAATCTCGGGAATATGGTAAAAGACAAAATGCCCCAAGCGGATCTAAATCATGCCCCTGGACTGCGCAGGCAAAATAGCCTATAAATAAAGCAGACAATCCAGGCCCTGTAAGGGCCAAAAAACAGCAGACACCAAGCATGAACTACCTGCACAAGCTATCCGCCTGGCTGCGGACTCCACCACCCGGAAACCAGACCGCAGAGCAAGAGCTCCCGGTCTCCTCCTCCGAGGATGCACCCAGGCCCCAAGCAGGTCCAAACCAAGGAGAAGCCTCCATGCGCAAGCCTTCCCCTGGCATCTGCCCTGAAGGGCTGCCTATGATCCTATATACCGGCTTTGCCACCCTGATTCTGGCTCTGATACAGTGGAAGCTACTGGCAGTGCTGCTTTTGCTGGCTACTTTCCTGGTGCTGCACTTCTTTCGGGATCCAGAGCGGGTAGTGCCTGCCCAGGAGGGAATCGCGGTTTCCCCTGCGGACGGCAAGATCGTGGCCCTGGAGACCAGGGCCGAGCCTTTCAGCAAAGAGATGCGGCACAAGGTGAGCATCTTCATGAATGTAATAGACGTGCATGTCAACCGCAGCCCGGTACAGGGCCAGGTGCAGAGGATAGAGTACATCCCTGGCAAGTTTTTAAACGCCTCCCTGGACAAATCCTCCAGGGACAACGAGCGCAACCTGCTGCAGATAGAGGACCAGCAGGGCGGACAATGGACAATAGTTCAAATTGCTGGACTGCTGGCCAGGCGTATAGTCTGCCGGGCCCAGGAAGAGGATCAACTGCAAAGGGGCCAAAGGCTGGGCCTGATCAAGTTCGGCTCCAGGGTTGACCTCTATCTGCCCCAGGGGTATGAATGCCAGGTAGCTAAGGGGGACAAGGTCCTGGCTGGACAAACCATCCTGGCCCGGGCCAAACAAAATGCAGAAACCGAGCAAGATTAAAGATATCCCTGGCCGCAAGTCCAAAAACGGCATGCAGGAAGCCAGGCGCAAGGGCATTTACATCCTGCCCAACCTGTTCACCACTGCCAGTCTGTTCTCTGCCTTTTTGGGCCTGCTCTGGGCCATAGAGGGCAGATTCGAGCTGTGCGCCCTGGCTATCCTGGTCAGCGCTGTGCTGGACGGGCTGGACGGCAAGGTGGCCCGAGTCACCAAAGCCAGCTCAGAATTCGGAATCCAGCTGGATTCCCTGGCTGACCTGGTGGCCTTTGGGGTTAGCCCGGCTGTGATGGCCTTTCTCTGGCAGACCCATGCCTATGGTAGATTGGGTATGGCCAGCTCCTTCCTGTTTTTGGCCTGCGGGGCCCTGCGACTGGCCAGATTCAACGTGCACGCCATCCGGGGCATATCCCTTAGCAGAAAATTCTTTGTGGGCCTGCCCATCCCAGCTGCAGCCTGCGTCCTGGCCACTTGGGTCCTGTTCTCCACTTTGCCCCTTGCCGGGACCCAGGCCCAAACCCTGGTGGCTCCGGTAACCCTGATTCTGGTCCTTTCTATGGCCCTGCTCATGGTCAGTAGGGTCAGGTACGCCTCGTTCAAGGATGTGGAGTTCGTCAAAGCCCATCCTTTCACTGCCTCGGTCTGCGTGGTGCTCCTGTTTGTCCTGGTGGCCTCGGAGCCCAAGTTGCTGGGCTTTTTCTTCTTTCTGGCCTATCTGGTCTCAGGCCCGATCTATTCCTTTGTGCTGGTGCCCCTGCGGAGCAGAAGCCTGCTACGGGGGCTTGCCCATAAAAGCCCTCGTGAATAACAACTCCCCACATACACAAATAGAGCCCTTCTCAATCCAGCCTCTCTGGCACCTCTGGGATATGGCCTATGCTCAGCCATGGCCCAGGGAGATTTCTGGAGCAGGCATAAGCATGGAAAAGCAGCAAGTTATCAGTCCTCGGTTATCTGTTAGCAGGGCAGACTTCAGATTCCTAATAGCTATTAAGCAGTAACCGATAACTATCTCCAATAAAACACAGACTACATTTTCAGGTAGATAAGGGAGGTTTTTGGATATGCAAGACAAAGTATATGTATTCGACACCACCTTGCGCGATGGAGAGCAATCCCCAGGCGCGACCATGAACAACCAGGAGAAAAAACGCATTGCCAGGCAGCTGGACAGCCTGGGTGTGGATGTGATCGAGGCCGGATTTCCTGCCTCCAGCCAGGGGGATTTCGAGGCGGTACAGGAGATTGCCCAAGTAGTGGAAAACTCCCAGGTGGCAGGGCTCTGCCGGGCCTCCCACCAGGATATAGACCGGGCCTGGGAGGCAATCCGCAATGCAGCCCGACCCAGACTGCACACCTTCCTGGCCACCTCTGACATCCATATGCAGCACAAGCTGGACATGAGCAGGGAAGAGGTCCTGGCCTGCATCCAATCTGCAGTGCAAAGGGCAGCAAGCTATACCTCGAACGTGGAATTCTCTGCAGAGGACGCCTCCAGATCCGAGCGGGAATTCCTGGCCCAGGCGGTGCAGACAGCCCTGCAGGCCGGAGCCACCACCATCAACATTCCGGACACTGTGGGCTATTCCCAGCCAGAGGAGTTTGCAGAGCTGATAAGTTACCTGCGGCAGAATGTGCCCGGCATGGACCAGGCTGTGCTCAGCGTGCACTGCCACAACGACCTGGGCCTGGCTGCTGCCAACACCCTGGCTGCGGTCCGGGCCGGGGCCAGGCAGGTGGAGGTCACCTTGAACGGCATCGGAGAAAGGGCTGGAAACGCAGCCCTGGAAGAGGTGGTCATGGCCCTGCAGGTCAGGGGGGATTTTTTCGGCGTATACACCAACGTCACCCAGGAGCAGATATTCCCGGCCTGCAGGCTGCTGTCCATGATCATTGGCCAGCCCATCCCGGCCTACAAGGCAATCATAGGGGGCAATGCCTTCTCCCACGAGGCAGGGATCCATCAGCACGGCATGCTGCAGAACAAGCAGACCTACGAGATCATGACCCCGGAAAGCATTGGCAGGCCGCCCTCTGAGATGGTCCTGGGCAAGCATTCAGGCAAGCACGCAGTACAAAGACGCCTGGAGGAGCTGGGCTATAGGCTGAGCGATCAGCAGCTGGACCAGGTCTCCCATGCGGTGAAAAACCTTGCGGACAAGAAGAAGCAGGTTTATGTTGAGGACCTGGAAGCCCTGGTCCTGGAAGAAATCTTCAGGATACCGGACAAATTCAAGCTATTGTACTTGAGCTCCCTGTCCGGGAACATGGCCATCCCTACAGCCACTTTGAAGATGGAAATAGATGGAGCAGAAGAGCAGCTCTCAGAGTTCGGGGTGGGGCCAGTGGATGCGGTGTTCAACTCCATCTGTCAGCTGGCTGGCAAGTGCCCCAAGCTGCTGCGCTTTTCTGTGAACTCCATCACTGGAGGCACAGACGCCCAGGGCGAGGTCACGGTCAAGCTGGAGGACGGCAACCGTACCGCCATTGGCAGGGGATCTGACCCGGACATCATAGTGGCCAGCGCCAAGGCCTATATCAACGCCCTGAACAGGCTGGCCCGCAAGGAGGAAGACAGGATATGCGCCAAAGTCTAGCCCAAAAGCTCCTGCAAAGGGCCAGCCAGGAAGAGATCACTGCAGCAGGGCAAATCGTACAGTGCCAGGTAGACAAGGTCCTGGCCAACGACATCACCGCCCCCCTGGCCATAGACTCCCTGGCCAAGATGGGCGCGGACAGGGTGTTTGATCCAGACAGGGTCATCCTGGTCAGCGACCACTTCACCCCGAACAAGGACATAGATTCTGCAGAGCAGGTCAAAAGGGTCAGGGACTTTGCCCGCAGGATGCACATCAGACACTACTACGAAGGTGGCGACTCCGGAGTGGAGCATGCCCTTTTGCCTGAGCTGGGCCTGGTGGGCCCTGGAGAGATCGTTGTGGGAGCGGACAGCCACACCTGCACCTACGGGGCCCTGGGCGCCTTTGCCACAGGCATGGGCAGCACTGACATAGCCGCTGCCATGGCCCTGGGCAGAACCTGGTTCAAGGTCCCGGCCACCATCCGGGTGGAGCTGCAGGGCAGCCTGCAGCCATATGTCGGGGGCAAGGACATTATCCTGGCCTTGATCAAGCAAACCGGGGTGGACGGGGCCCTGTACAAGGCCCTGGAGTTTGGCGGCCCGGCATTGCAGGACCTGGAAGTGGAGGCCAGGATGACCATGGCCAATATGGCCATAGAGGCCGGGGGCAAGGCCGGGCTCTTCCCTGCGGACCAAAAGGTCCTGGACTACTGCAGGCCAAGGGGCAGGCAGGGGGATCAGGAGATCTATCCTGACCCTGATGCCCAATACGAGCAAAGCATCCAGATGGATCTCTCCAGCCTGCAGCCCCAGATAGCTTGCCCGCATCTTCCGGACAACGTGCGGCCGGTGCAGGAGATGCAGAATATCCAGCTGGACCAGGTGTTGATCGGCTCCTGCACCAACGGCCGCATCTCTGACCTGCGCCAGGCTGCCAGGATCCTGCAGGGCAAAAAGGCAGCCCCTGGACTGCGGCTGATCATCCTGCCCGCGACTCCAGCCATCTATGCCCAGGCCCTGCAGGAGGGCCTGCTGCAGATCTTCCTGCAGGCCGGCGCAGTAATAGGCCCGCCCACCTGCGGCCCCTGCCTGGGCGGACACATGGGCATCCTGGCTGGAGGGGAGCGCTGCCTGGCCACCACCAACCGCAACTTCAAGGGTCGCATGGGCAGCCTGCAAAGCGAGGTCTACTTAAGCGGCCCTGCTGTGGCAGCAGCCAGTGCTGTGGCTGGAGAGATCAAGCATCCGGACAGCCTATGATGGGTTTTCAGCTTGCAGATGCAGGGCTCAAAAGATATCCCAAAGCATGAGGATGAGATCAGTTGTATCGATCTTGATGATTTCTTCCGCTGCTTGGCAGCTTGCTATAAGAACCAGCTAAGAAGAAGGACTGCCTATGCAATACCAGGGCCGGGCGCACAAAGTGGGCGCCCACATTGACACTGACGCGATCATTCCTGCCAGATGCCTGATCAGCACTGACCCCCAGGAGCTGGGCAAAAGCTGTATGGCAGGACTGGACCCGGACTGGGTGCAGGGCATAAACCCGGGAGACATCCTGGTAGCAGGTCCCAACTTCGGCTGCGGCTCCTCCAGGGAGCATGCTCCCTTGGCCATCCTGGGTGCAGGGATCCCTGTGGTGGTGGCCCACAGTTTCGCCCGCATCTTCTACCGCAACGGATTCAACATGGGCCTGGTGCTTTTGGAGATCGGAGACCAGGTCCAGGAAATCAGCCAGGGTGATTTCCTGCAGATTGATGTGGAGCAGGGCCTGATCCTGAACCAGGACACCCAGGCCCGGATCCAGGTGCCCCCTTTGCCGGATTTTATGCAAAACATCCTGCAGCAAGGGGGATTGATAGAGTATGTCCGGGCCCAGCTGGTCCAGGGCTGAGCCCAGGGAGTGTTTACTATGCGCAGCTATTTCATTGAAGATGTCGAGCCTGAAAAGATGCAGGAGCTGGCTGGCTACCTGCAGCAAGAGGGCTACCAGGGCCCTATTGACGATATCTACTGGTTCCAGCTGCCCCTGGAGGTGCTCTCTTCCCTGCAAAAGGAGCACCTCCAGGACTGCGGCCCCTACATCGTCTCCCTGGAGCTGGGCAAGGACTGGCTCAAACTGGAGCTTTTGCTCCGGGCCAGGAACACCTTCCGCTGCAACTGCGTAGGCTATGCTGACTCCGGACAGCGGGACTACTGCATCTGTCTTTTAGAAGACATCCTGGAGCGACTCAATATCTAGGCCCAACATGGACTTATCCGGCCTTAGCCTGCAGGATCTGCCGCCCAGGGCGGCACATCTCTGCCTGGATGCTGAGCGCTTTTTATCCCGAGAGCTGGGGGTGAGGCTGCAGGGCTCCAGGCTGCTCCTGGCCCTGTCCGCAGGAGTGGATTCCACCGCCCTGCTAATTTGCTGCAAGGCCCTGCAGCCCAGATGGGAAGGCAGCCTGTATGCTGCCCACCTGGACCACTGCCTAAGGCCTGAGTCCAGCCATGAAGCCAGGGAAGTGCAAAGTCTCTGCAGAAAGCTGGATATCCCATGCAAAACAGGCCGCAGCCAGGCAGCTGCTTATGCCCGGGCCAGGGGCTTGGGGCTGGAGGAGGCAGGCAGGCTGCTGCGCTACAGATTCCTGCGGGCCTGGGCCCGCAGGCTGAACGCGGACTGGATACTTTTCGGCCACCACCTAAACGATCTGGCAGAGGATATTCTGCTGCGCCAGCTAAGGGGAGCGGGCTGGCCAGCCCTGGCAGGCATGCCTGCCCTGGAGGCTAACAGCTCCTTGCTTAGGCCTTTTTTGCTGCTGCCCAAGTCCAGACTGCAGGAGCTGGTCAGCAGCCTGGGGCTTTCCTGGCAGGAGGATGCCTCCAACCAGGACCAGGGCTTCAAGCGCAACAGAATCAGGCAAAACATCTTGCCTGCGCTGCTGCAGGAAAATCCCAACTTCCTGCAAACCTGCGCCCAGCTCTGGAGGCAGAGCAGACAGGATCAGGACTTCTGGGAGCAAAGACTGCAGGAACTGCGTCCCCTGGAACAGGAGACCAGTCAGGGGATTTTGCTTCCAGCAATAGAGCTTTGCCGCCTGCATCCTGCCCTTCGCCTGCGCTGGTACCGGGACGCCCTGCTGCGTCTGGGCTGCAGACAGACCCTGGCCGGAAACCTCTGGGACCTGGACCGGGCCTGGCTGCATAGCAGCGGGAAAAAGACCCTCCAATTCCCTGGAGACAGGCAGGCCAGAGCCAGCAGACAAGGCATCGAGTTCCTCTAGCCCCGCAACAGGCAGAGCGCTGCCAGGGCCAGAACCAGGCCCAGCATCCTGGAGGCACCCAGGCGCTCCTTGAATATGACTGCAGACAGCAGCACCGGTACCAGGAAATGCATGCCGTTTACCACGGCCACGACGGACAAAGGCCCCATAGCCAGGGCGCGCAGGAACATGTAGAACCCGGCCAGATTCAAGATGCCCATGGCCAGGCCTATGCCCAGATCCAGCCCGCCTTTTCCTGTTTGGCTCCTGGAGAACATGCTTGGAGCCAGGACCAGCGTCAGCAGGGTGGACAGGATATAGGACAGAGAGATAAAGGCCCAGATATCAGTATGTTCTGCAGCATACTTGCAGGAGATAGCCGAGAGTCCGCCAGCCAGCAGGGCCAGGCCTACCAGGGCCAGGCCCTTGGCCTGCATGCCAGCCCGGAAGTCACTGCTGCGGTCCAGACTGAGCACCCAGACCGCTGCCAGGGAGAAGACCAGGCCCAGGACCTGGATCCAGGACAGGCTCTCCTGCAGGAAAAGTACAGCGAATATGACCACCAGGACGATGTTCATCCTTATCAAGGGATAGGCCACTGCAGCAGGTACGTATTTCAGGGCCTGGATATGGCACAGGGTGGCGCTGGCAAAGGTCAGGCTGTTTAAAAGGGAGATAGACAGCAAAAAGCCCACAGAGGGTATATCCGGCCAGCGCCATACGCAGATCCCTGTAGCCAGCAGGGCCACCGTGGCCATGAAGGAAAAGGTGGTCCTGAAGGTGCTGCACTCCTGGTCTGCTGCCACCTTGTACAAAAATCTCTGGCTGCCTATAAGCACCAGGGCCAGCAGGGAATAGAGATACCAGGCATGCATAATAGTTTTTTAGTAGAATCTACTTTTTGTGCTGAAAAATCAAAAAACTAAGACTTGGTTATGACCACTACAATTCTGGCTTTGGGAGACAGCCTGTGCGCAGGCTTCGGACTGCCCCTGCATAGCTCTTTTGCCTCCCAATTGCAAAAGGCCTTGCAGGAGCGGGGCCATGGGGTCCAGGTCATAAACGCCGGCATCAGCGGAGACACCACTTCAGGCGGGCTGGCCCGGGCGAGAAGGGAGCTGCAAAGCGCCCCGGACCTGGTCTTCCTGGAGCTGGGCATCAACGACGCAGCCATGGGCGAGGATCCAGAACTTATCCGGGAGAACCTGGAGGCCATCATCAAGATGATCAGATCCAGGGGGGCTAGCATAGTCCTGGCTGGAACTGATCTGCCACCTGAGTTCGGCTCCAGCAGAAGGCAAGAACATGCCCGGGTCTTCAGCTCCCTGGCCCATGCATACCAGCTGCCACTTATCCCGGACCTTCTGGCTGGCGTGCCTGGAAATCCTGAGCTGACCCTGCCTGACGGCCTGCATCCCAATGAAGAAGGGGTGCAGAGGATGCTCCAGCAGGCCCTGCCAGCAGTGGAAAAGGCCCTAGAGGAGCTCCAGGGCAACAAGTAGCAGGAGACATGCATGCAAACCGGGATCTTCGGATTTTCTTCCAGCGGCAAGACCGAGCTGTTTCGGGCCTTGAGCAGTGAGCAACCCACTGCCAGGGAGCGGGCCCTGGTCAAGGTGCCTGAGCCCAGGCTGCAGCCCCTGGCCCAGCTGTATAATCCTGCCAGGATCACCCCTGCGGAGATCGAGTTTTTGGATCTGCCCGGGCCTGGAGACGCTGGCCAGGGCCTAGGCCAGAGGGTGCTGAACGCTATACGGCCCTGCGAGTGTATCCTGGCGGTATTGGACTGCTTCTCCGGGATGCGGGACCCTGAACAGCAAATCGAGGATATCGCGGCTGACCTGATCGTCTCTGATCTGGCTGTGGCGGAAAAGAGGCTGGAGCGCCTCCAGCTGGACAAGAAAAAGGGCAGGGGCCTTGATCAGCCCGGAGAGGAGGAGCGCCTCCAGGAGGCCATGACCCTTCTGGAGCAGGGCAGGCCCTTGCGCAGCGCTCCAGAGCTGGCTGGGGCCAAGGAGCTCAAGGGCTTTTGCTTCCTGAGCGCCAAGCCCATCCTGTTTGTCTGGAATATGCGCGAGGATAAGCTGGATAGCGAAAAGCCCCCGGAATTTACAGGTACTGCCCAGGGCCATGTCCAGGTCAGCGCTCGTCTGGAGCGGGAGCTGGCAGAACTGGAGAGCGAGGAGGACAGGCAGGAATTCCTGCAGGACCTGGGACTCAAAAAATCCGCCCTGGGCAGGATCATCTCCGCCAGCTACCAGCTCCTGGGCCTGATCACCTTCCTCACAGCCGGGCCCAAGGAGGTTCGGGCCTGGACCATTCCCAGGGGCATCAGCGCCCTGGAGGCTGCAGGGGTGATCCATTCTGATCTGGCCAAGGGCTTTATCCGGGCAGAGGTCCTCTCCTGGCAGGACTTCCTGGTCTGCGGCAACTTCAAGCAGGCCAAGGAAAAAGGCCTGCTGCGCCTGGAAGGCAAGGAATATCAGGTCCAGGACGGGGACATCATCACCTTCCGCTTCAATGTCTAAATAGCCTGACCCCCTCTGGGGCATCCTGGAGCTCAAAGCCCAAGTCCCGGATCCTGCCCCGCAGCTGATCCGCACGGGCAAAATCCTTCTCCGCCCTGGCCTTCTGCCTGGATTGCACCAGCTCCCTGATCTCTGCCGGCCAGGAGCCTTCAGGCAAGGGCAGCTGCTGCCAATCTATCACTCCCAGCACTGTGTCCAGCTCTTTTAGCTGCTCCAGGGCCATTGCCGCTTCCTTCTGGCTTAGCCTGGACTGCACCAGCTGCTTGTTCAGGCGTTTGCAAAAGGAAAACAGCACCGGCCAGAACCTGTACAGACCCAGATCCTGCTCCAGATTTTCACTTTGGCCTTTTTTCAGGTCGAACAGGGCCTGCTCAGTGTCCTTCTGCACCTCCCCGGGTGTTTGCACCAGGCTCAAGGCAGCAGCCAGATTCTGCAGCCTGTGCCAGTTCTGGACCCACATCTTCAGGCTCTGACTGCTGTAGACCAAAGGTTTCTTGTAGCTGGCGGACAAAAGCCACATGCGCAATGCCTGGGGCGGGACCCCGCTTTGCAGCAGATCCTCCAGGTCCGAAGGCCCTTCTTCCTGCTTGGCCTCCAGGCTCTGCACCAGCATCCAGATCCCTGGCTCGGCCTGGGCAGTGCGGCCCCATATGGCCCGCAGATTGTCCAGGTGGGGGAAGCTGTGCTGCCTGCCTGCCAGGACCACTTCCAGACCTGGACCGCACTCCCTGGCTGCTGCAGCCATCTGCAGGTACCAGCTGGGCCGGACATTGCCCCATTTGGCCTTGATAAACTCCCCGCGCTTCAAGTCCTGCAGGCTGGCCCGCTTGAGCAGGGTGAAATCCTGGGGATGATCCTTGGCATAGTCCTCCAGATCCACTGTCTTGCCCAGGCTCAGCTTGCCCAGGTCAGCATGCAGCAGTCTGCCGTAGTCCGCGTCCCGGACCACATCGTAATACACAGAGCGCAGCTTTTCATAGGCCATGCCCTTGTCCAGGAGCTTCTGGCAAAGATCCAGCATATGCTTCTGCAGCCCGCTTGCAGGCACGAAATTAAAATCCTGATGCAGATTCAGACTCTTGCCCAGGCTGCTTAAGCGTTGCAGAAAGCTCCTGGAAAACTCCTGCAGCTCCAGATTCCTGCTCCTGGCCTGCTCCAGGGCCTGATCCTCAAAATCAGCTACTCCAGCCACGGTTTTGCTGGGCAGCTCCTTGCGGCCCAGATACCTGGCCAGAACGTCAGTGAACACCAGCCTGCGCCAGTCCTCCAGGTCTGCAGGCGCCTCAGGGGATGGCCCAGGACAGAAGATTCCCAGGGGACTCTTGTTGGGGCTGGGGAACTCCAGCTGCCTGCTTTGCACGTTGTACAAGGCCAGGCCCTGCTTGGCAGGAGGCAAAAACAATGGAGTGCTTAAATAGCGCTCCCCTGAATCCGGAAAGATGACCACTACATAGCCCTGTTCCAGTTCCCTGGCCAGCTGCAGGGCTCCGCCCAGGGCAGCACCTGAGCTCATCCCGGCCAGGAGGCCCTCTTTTTGGGCCAGCTCCCGGCACAGGGCAAAGGCCTGCTCGTCGTCCACGTGCAGAATGCGGTCCAAGAGGCGCTTTTTGTAGATCCCCGGGGGATAGGAGGCCTGCATATTCTTCAAGCCCTGGATCTTGTGCCCGGCATAGGGCTCCACAGCAACCACCTGAATCTGGGTGCTGTACTCCTTGAGGCGCTGGGCCAGGCCCATGGCTGTACCTGAGGTACCCAGGGCACTTACGGTGTGGGTCACCTGGCCCTGGGTCTGCTCCCAGACCTCAACAGCAGTGCTCTGATAATGGGCCTGGATGCTGGCTGGATTGTTGAACTGATCCACCAGGAGATACCTTTCAGGCTCTTCCCGGGCCAGGCGGTAGGCCTCCTCTATGGCCCCGTCAGTGCTCAAATGTCCTGGAGTGAGCAAAAGCTCCGCCCCATAGGCGGACATGATCCGCTTGCGCTCTTCAGAGGCTGACTCCGGCATGATCAGCAGCAGCTGATAGCCCTTGCATGCGCAGACCATGGCCAGACCGATGCCAGTATTCCCGGAAGTGGCCTCGATCACGGTCTTCTCCGGGGTCAGCTCCCCGGAGCTTTCCGCAGCCTCGATCATGGCCAGGGCCACCCGGTCCTTGACAGACCCCCCGGGATTCTGGGATTCCAGCTTGGCTGCTATCCTAACCCTGGGATTGGGGCTCATCCTCTGCAAAAAAACCAGGGGAGTGTTGCCTAT
>JBNJDO010000051.1:0-14385 GCA_051744965.1 Thermodesulfobacteriota bacterium
GCCCTGCCTGTGCCCTGGGGCTGGTTCTACTTCTTTTTGCTGCTGACCTTTATCTTGCACCTGCTGGCTATGAACATCATGCTGGGCAGCGGGCTTATCGCCCTGGCCAATCACCTGCGAACCTCCGCGCCTGACCAGTCCTTAAGCAAGGACATCTCTGTGCAGCTGCCCTTTGCCATTGCCTTTACAGTCAACCTGGGCGTGGCCCCTTTACTCTTTCTGCAAGTTTTATACGGCCAGTTCATGTACACCAGCAGCGTACTCATGGCTGTGTACTGGCTAAGCGTGGTGGGCCTGGTCATAGTAGCCTATGTCTGCGCCTATGTTTATGACTTCAAATTCCAGGATCTGGGCCGGGCCAGGAGCCTTTTCCTGGCCCTGGCAGTGGCCTGCCTTTTGCTGACCGGTTTCTTCTTTACCAACAACATGACCATGATGCTCTCCCCGGAGCGCTGGAGCGGCTATTTCCAGGAGCGCTCCGGGACCATGCTCAACCTGTCGGATCCCACGTTGTTCCCCAGATACCTGCACTTCGTGCTGGCCTCCATAGCTGTGGCCGGACTGTACCAGGCTATTATCTGGAAGCACAGGCAAGGCAAAAGCATCCCAGGGGCCTTGCAGAACTCCAGGCATGGCCTGAAATGGTTCAGCTATGCCACCGTTTTGCAGGTGTTGGTAGGGGTTTGGTTTTTAATCTCCCTACCCAAGGATATCATGCTGCTTTTCATGGGAGACAGCCTGCTGTACACCTCGAGCCTGTTTGTGGTCCTGACCCTGGCAATTTTACTTCTTTATTCAGCATGGAAGGAAAAGCTCTGGATCACAGCTGGCCTGTTATTAGCCATGGTGACTTTCATGGCCTGGGTCAGGGATCTGGTACGCTCCGCCTACCTGGAGCCCTATTATGACATTTCCCTGCGAGAAGTGGTGCCCCAGTATTCTCCGCTTCTGGTGTTTTTGCTGGTACTTTTGCTGGGTCTGGGCACTGTGGCCTATATGCTGCGTCTGGCCCTGGGAAGCCTAAAGGAGAGCTAGATGGAATATCCAGTCTGGGAACTTGCTTACAGCGCAGGCGGTCTGCACATCGCTATTATGGCGGTGGTGCACGTGTTTATTGCCCATTTTGCCATCGGTGGAGGCCTGTTTCTGGTTTTGACAGAGAAAAAGGCCTACCGTGAAAACTCCCAGGATATTCTGAATTATGTACGCAGGCATACTAAGTTCTTCCTGATCCTGACCATGGTTTTCGGGGCTCTGACCGGAGTGGGCATCTGGTTCACCATCTCCCTGATCTCCCCTGCTGCTACCTCCAGGCTGATCCACACCTTTGTCTTTGCCTGGGCTATTGAATGGGTCTTCTTCCTGGTGGAGATCGTGGCCCTGTTCATCTACTTTTACACCTTTGGCAAAATGCAGGACAAGAACCATCTTAGAGTGGGCTGGATCTATTTTGCCGCAGCCTGGCTCTCCCTGTTCATGATCAACGGCATCCTGGCCTTTATGCTCACCCCGGGACAGTGGCTGCAGACCGGGAACTTCTGGCACGGCTTCTTCAACCCCACTTTCTGGCCCAGCCTTTTCCTGCGCACCTTCCTGGCCCTGGTCCTGGCCGGGGTCTACGGCTTTGTAACCTCAGCCTGGATCAAACAGGCTGAACTGCGGGAGACATTGGTCAGATACTGCGCCAAGTGGCTGCTGGCCCCTTTTGTGTTTTTGCTGCTGTCTGGATACTGGTATCTGCAGGCCCTGCCCGAGGCACCCAGGGAGATGATCCTGGGCCGCTCCCCTGAGCTCATGCCCTTTTTGCAGGCCTTCTTGATGCTGGCCGCGATCCTGTTTCTGGGCGGACTGCTCATGGCCCTGCGCCTGCCTGGCCAGGTCAAGCGGCCCATGGCTTTGATCCTTATGCTCATAGCCTTTATGTTCCTGGGCAGCTTTGAATGGCTTAGGGAAGGCGGCCGCAGGCCATACGTGCTCTACGGCCAGATGTACTCCAACTCCATAGACCCGGCCTGGGAAGGGGAGATCAACTCCCAGGGCATCCTCTCCAGGGCCAAGTGGACCAAGCACCAGGAAGTCACTGCCCAGAACCAGATAGCTGCAGGCCAGGAGGTCTACCAGCTACAGTGCGCCTCCTGCCACTCCCTGGGCGGGCCCATGAACGACATCCAAGGAGTAACCGCCAAGTTCGACTACTTTGGCCTGCAGGCCATGCTCACCGGACTGGGCAAGGTTTACGACTATATGCCCAGGTTCATGGGTACAGCTGAAGAAAAGAAGGCCCTGGCCAGCTATCTGCTGCAGGAGGTACAGGGCAAGTCAAAACAGGAAAGCCAGGAAGTCAACAGGCCAGAGCTGGACTTCCAAGTCCCGGAGTTCGATCCTGATAAGGATGAATACGTGCTTTTAGCCTGGAGCAACCTGGGCCTGAAGTGCATCACAGACTGCGACAGCCGCTGGTCCCTGCTGCCTCCTGGCAACACCATCCTGGCCCAGCTGGTGCGCAGGGACTACAGACCTGAGATCGTGACCCAGGATGTGCAGCTGCGCTACCAGGCCCCGGAAGGATTTGAGAATCCTGCCAGGCATGTGGAATACTGGGACTATGCCCAGTCCCTGGCAGGCAAGGATCTGGAAGAGAATGTCAGCGCCAAGGGCCTGGGAATGTCCGGAAAAATGAAGCTGGATCAAGACAAGCAGGTCTTCGTGGCCTCAGGCATCCCGGTGGTGCCTTTTTCAGATCAGGGCGAGGTTAATCCCTATCCCTTGTTTGATATAGAGGCAGTGGACAAAGACTCAGGAGAGGTCCTGGCCAGAACCAAGGTGGTGGCCCCGGTTTCCTCTGAAGTGGGCTGCCGCAACTGCCATTCCGGAAAGTGGCGGGTGGATAATACCATGGGCATCTCTACAGCTACTGCTGATGACGTGCTTGAGCTGCACGACAAGCGCAATGATACCGATCTATTGCAAGAAGCAAAACATGGCGATCCTGTGCTTTGCCAAAGCTGCCATAGTGATCCCCTGCTGCAGGCTGAAGGTCGGCCTGATCTGCTCAATTTGCCTGCTGCACTGCACGGCTTCCACGCCAACTACCTGTCCCATCTGCCAGAGGCAGAGGCCTGCAATGCCTGCCATCCCAGCTCCACACAAAGCTATACCGACTGCATGCGCGGCCAGCATGCCAGCATCCCGGAAGTCAACTGCACCAGCTGCCACGGCAGCATTGAGGACCATGCCTTGAGCCTGCTCAAAAAGGAGGAGCAAAAAGGCGTCCCTGGAGCAAAGCGCTTGATGCGCCACCTGGAACCTAATCTGGCCGGGAGCCTGGAGGAAATCAAACCGCGCACCCCCTGGCAGGACGAGCCTGACTGCCTTAGCTGCCACCAGGATTTCCAGCGCCCTGAGGACAATCAGGTCCAGGCCTTTAATCAATGGGCCCAGGGCAAGGAAAACCTTTACCAGAACCGCACTGACAATGCAGGGCTGATGTGCCAGTCCTGCCACGGGCCGACCCATGCAGAGTACCCTGCTCAAAACAGCTTTGCTAAGAACCTGGACAACATCCAGCCCCTGCAGTACCAGGGAGATACTCGCACCCTGGGCAGGGAAAACTGCACTATGTGTCACCTAATGGAGTATGAGTACTCCATCCATCACGAGAATATGGTCAAGGATTGAGGGAAGTAAAGGTAGGGGGCATTAATATCGACAATGATTAGGACCGCGACAGCTAATATGGAAGTTGGTCCCATAACGACCCTCCCCTAACCCCTCCCTGTCCAGGGCTGGTCTTTACCCACACTTGACACCGAGGGGTTAAGGAAGTTGGACCTATGACGACCCTCCCCTGTCCCCTCCCTGTCCAGGGAGGGGAACTTAATTTCCATACTTTTTGCTTATAATCCGACACCTGGTGAGCAGGTAGGGGCGAAAGATTCTTCGCCCCTACTACTGTTGGGGAGGAAAAGCTAGGCAATTCCCAGCTTGTACTTCAAGGAGCGCAGGGTGTTGCGCATGAGCATGGTAATGGTCATGGGTCCTACACCGCCAGGAACTGGAGTAATGTAGCCCGCAATCTCGCTGGCTGCTTCAAAGTCCACATCTCCGCGCAAGATGGGCACCATCTTGTTGGGATCCTTCTTGCTGGGCTTCTCTCCCACCCGGTTCACGCCTACGTCAATCACGCAGGCCCCGGGCTTGATCCACTCCGGCTTAACCAATCCAGGCACTCCAGCGGCCACAACCAAAATGTCCGCCCGCTTGCAATGGGATTCCATGTCCTGGGTCCTGGTGTGGACCACGGTGACAGTGGAGTTGGCCCCTTTGCCCTTTTGCAGCATCATATTGGCAATAGGCTTGCCCACGATATTGGATCTGCCCACCACCACTGTCTCTGCACCGCTGGTCTCCACTCCTGCCCTGATGATCATCTCCTGAATTCCGGCAGGGGTGCAGGGAGGGAACTTGACCTCGTCCCCGCCGATCATCAGCCTGCCCACGTTCACTGGATGGAAGCCGTCCACATCCTTGTCCGGATCAATAGCATTGAGCACCTTTTTGTCGTTGATATGCTTGGGCAGGGGCAGCTGGACCAGGATGCCGTGGATGGAGTCGTCCTTATTGTACTGTTCCACCAGATCCAAAAGCTCCTGCTCGCTGATGTCCTCGGAGCGGGTGTCCTGGATCTCCTTGAAGCCCAGCCTTTCCGCAGTCTTGATCTTCAGGGAGACATAGGACTGGGAGGCAGGGTCCTCTCCCACCAGGATAGTGGCCAGACCCGGAACCTGGTTGTGCTTATCCTTGATCTCCTGGACTTCCTTCTCGATCTCGCTCAGGATTTCCTCCCGGATTTCCGTACCCTTGATCAGTGTTGCGCTCATGCTCTCTCTCCTTTTCTTTTGCTGTTCAATACACAAATTTGCTATGTGGTAAGCTGGAAAAAAGACATTTGTCAACCACATCCTGAATTTATCTCGCCCACTTCTTGAGCAGGGCTTGACCGTAATAATGGGCCTGATCCCCCAGGTGCTCCTCGATGCGCAGCAGCTGGTTGTACTTGCAGAGCCTGTCACTGCGGCTTAAGGAGCCGCTCTTGATCTGTCCGGTATTTAGCGCCACTGCAAGATCCGCTATAAAGGCGTCCTCTGTTTCTCCTGATCTATGGGAGATTATATTCCCATAGCCGTTTTTCTTGGCCAGCTCTATGGTCTGCAGGGTTTCGGAGAGTGAGCCTATTTGATTGAGCTTGATCAAGATGGAGTTGGCCACATTGCGCTCTATGCCCTGGGCTAGTATATTCGGATTGGTCACAAAGATATCATCGCCCACAATCTGTATCTTGTTCCCCAGCTCCTTGGTCAGCAGCTGCCAACCCTGCCAATCGTCTTCAGCCAAGCCGTCCTCTATGGAGACCAGGGGGAACCTGGAGCAAAGGTCCTGGTAATACTGCACCAGGCCCTGGGCATCCAGCTCCAGGCCCTCGCCGGAGAGTATATACTTATCCTCCGGCTGAAACTCAGAGGCAGCAGAGTCTATGCCCAGGCCGATATCCTGGCCAGGGGTGTAGCCTGCCTTTTCTATGGCCTGCATGATCAGCTCAAAGGCCTGGGCCTGATTGTCCAGATCCGGGGCAAAGCCGCCTTCATCCCCTACAGCAGTGCTAAGCCCCCTTTCCTTGAGGATGGACTTCAGACTCTGGAAGGTTTCCGCACCCATACGCAGGGCCTGGCTGAAATTCTCCGCGCCTAAGGGCAGAATGAGGAACTCCTGAATGTCTAGATTGTTTGAGGCGTGAGCCCCACCGTTTATGACATTCATCTGAGGCACAGGCAGCACCCTGGCCCCTGCACCGCCCAGATAGCGGTACAAAGGCAGGCCTGTATACTCGGCAGCTGCCCTGGCCACTGCCATGGAAACTCCCAAAATAGCGTTGGCACCCAGGGAGGCTTTGTTCTCTGTCCCGTCCAGCTCCAGAAGCAAGGCATCCAGTTCAGTCTGGCGTAATGCGTCCAGGCCCAGAATGTGCTGGGTAATCCTGCTCAGGACATTGTCCACTGCCTGCTGTACACCCTTGCCCTGGTAGCGGGAGGGATCCTGGTCCCTCAGCTCCAAGGCCTCCCTGGAGCCGGTGGAGGCACCAGAGGGCACTGCCGCCCTGCCCTGGGCCCCTGACTCCAGCTCCACTTCCACCTCAATGGTGGGGTTGCCCCGGGAATCCAGAATCTCCCTGGCACCCACCTCCAGAATCATACTCATGCTTACCTCCTTATAATTGGAGAGTTTCAAGTTGTCGGTTATCGGTTATCTATTATCGGTTAGCAGGACTCAAAATCTAACCTGATAACTGATAACTGTTCACTAATAACTGCTACAGGTAGTAGGCCTTGAGCAGCCCCTGCAGCAGCAGATCGCTTCTGACCTCCTGCAGGCAGGGACATACAGGCTGGATCTTGGCTGCAAAGCCCCCTGTGGCCACCACCTTGATTTCTCCCTGCAGCTTTTGCTGCAGCTCCTGGCACAACCCCTGCACCAGGGAAGCAAAACCAAAAATAAAACCCTGGTTCATACTGGTAACTGTGTTGCTCCCTATCTGCAGCTCCTTGCTCTCCAGGGTCAGGCCAATCCTGGGCAGCTTAGCTGTCTTGCCCCCCAGGGCTCCCAGGGAAGAGAGCACTCCAGGGCAGATCAAGCCGCCCAGATAGTCCTGGTCCTGGATGCATTCCAGGGTGGTGGCAGTGCCGAAATCCACCACTATCAGTCCTGGCTGGGCAAAAAGCTGCCTGGCTGCAAATGCTGTCACCAGCCTGTCCGCGCCCACTTCCTCAGGTCGGGCGTACCTGTTGGCCAAGGGCAGAGGAATATCCCTGGGTACAAAAAGGACCTCTGTGGCGCAGAACCTTTCTCCGGCCTGGGCAAGCAAAGGATCCAGCTGGGGCACCACAGAAGATACCACCCAGGCCTGACACTGCCCTGGTTCCAGGCCCAGGAAGCTGCAGGCCTGCCATATCTGCAACCCCAGAGTGTCTGAAGTAAACTCCTGCCTGGTGGGCAGCACCAAGGAATCCAGCAAGACACCATCCTGGGCAGCACCTATCTTGATGTTGGTATTGCCCACATCCAGAAGCAGCAGGAATTCAGAGGATTTTGACATGGCTATTGGCTTTTGGTTTATGACTATGCCATTTTGACTCAAGCTATCATGCCCTGCAGGGGGCACAACAAAACATGGAAAAACAACCGCAACGCAAAGGGCGAGCGCCGCTCGCCCCTACTGGTCACTGCAGCAAGCCCCTTCAAGACAGACCTATGTTAAAGCGTAGTCCTGTAGGGGCGACTGGCAGTCGCCCTTTTCCTTAGTTCCCAGGCTCTTGTTTGGGAACGACATACCCAGCAGCTCTTGCCACATTGCGAACACCAATCCCTAAATGCCAGCACGTGTTGAACGTCTCTGAGGGAACGTCGGGCAACCGGGCAAGCATCCCAGCCTCCTGAAAAAATTAAAAATTACAAATTACAAACGAAGAGAATACACAAGCCTAACTGAACATCACCTGCTCCTTGCTCCAAGCTCCCAGCTCCCCGCTTTTCCAATTCCAGCCTCCCAGCATTAAAACTAAATTATCAACTCCCCCAACACTGCATCGCAGAGCAACATTCCGCTCCTGGTCAGCTTTAGCCTGGCATCCGGCCTGCTTATCAGGCCCTTTTCCTGCAGGGCCAGCAGCAGATCCTGATTCTGGCCTTGCAGATCCAGACCGTAAGAATTCCAAAACTCCTGCAGGTCCAAGCCCTTAGTGGTGCGCAGGCCCAACATCACCATCTCCTGGGCCTTATCCCTTCTGCTCAGCTGCTGGATCTCGGGCTGCAGACCTCCATGTTTCAAGGCTTGGGCATAATCCTGCAGGCTCTCCGGATTCTTGTAGCGCAGGAAACCCCTGGTGGATACAGCCCCTGGACCTAAGCCTAAGTAGTCCCTGCCCTCCCAGTAGCCCTGGTTATGCCTACATTCTCGGCCTAGCAAAGCAAAATTGGAGACCTCGTACTGCTGCAGGCCGTGGTATTGCAAAAGCTCCAGCCCTTTTAGAAACATCTCCTCCTGCTCTGCCTCAGCAGGCAGGTCCAAGCCCTTAGTGTACATTCTTTGCTGCAGGCTGTTCCCAGGCTCCAGGCTCAGACAGTAGCAGGACATGTGCTCAGGCTTAAGCTCCAGGGCTCGGCCCAGCTGTTGCAGCCAGTCCCGGCTGCTTTGCCCTGGCAGCCCCCAGAGCATGTCCAGGTTCAAGTTTTCAAATCCTGCCCTGCGGATCAGGCTACAGGCTCGCAAAGCCTGATCCTTGCTATGCACCCGGCCCAAAAGGCTTAGATACTGATCATCTAAGCTCTGCAGGCCCAGACTGCAGCGGTTCACCCCCAGACTGCGAAAGGAGTTTAGTTTCTGCAGATCCTGGCAGGATTCAGGGTTGGCTTCCAGACTGAACTCCATGTCCCAGGGCAGGGAAAATGTCTTTTCCAGTACAGCCAGGATGTCCTCCAGTTCCTGGGGCTGCAGCAGACTGGGGGTGCCTCCGCCGATATATATGGTATCTATCTTCAGCCCTGGCAGCTCCCTGCCCCGCAACCTTATCTCCTGCAGCAAAAGTTCCAGATATTCCCTGGCCAGCCCTTGCTTCCAAGGCTGGGAACAGAAGCTGCAATACGCGCACTTGGCCCGGCAAAAGGGAAAATGGATATACAAGAGCATAAACAGGAACTCTATTTTTGCTTGGCTGCAAGCTCGCCTTGAAAGCGCTCCAGCTCGCTGTATATGCAGCCGCAATAGTCCTGGCGGTATAGTCCCAGCTCCAGGCTGAGCTCTATGCCCTGCTTCCAGCCCAATCTAAAATCCTGATACCAGAACTGCACCTTGCCTGCCCTGGACATGTCTCTTGCTAGATCAGCTATCTCCTGGTGCTTTTGCTGCTTGCTGTACAAAAGTGTGGAGCTGAAATAATCAAATTTGCCCCTGCGGGCCAGCTGCAGGGTGCGTTGCAGGCGCAGCTGATAACAAAGAAAACAGCGGTTGCTTTCCCTGAAAACCACTTGGCGCAGGTAGTGTACTGGATCGTATTCCTGGTCCAGATAGATTACCTTGATGCCCCAGTATTCCGCAGCCTGCTCCACTGTCTGCCTACGGCGCAGATATTCCTTTAAGGGATGGATGTTGGGGTTATAAAAGAGGCCCATGACCTCCAGGCCCTGCTCCTGCAGCTCCTGTACAGGGTACAAGGCGCACGAACCGCAACAAATATGCAGCAAGATCCTAGCAGACATCCTGTCTCCATCTACCTGAGATGCAAAGCTGGCAAAAATTGAAATTTCCAACACATAGTTTTTAGCTGCTCTGGATCAAAATCTGCACATCGAATTCCTTCTCCAGGCTGGCCAGCTTGTCCCGCTTGCTGTTCAGAACATATAAGGCCAGGTCCGGTTCCAAGGAGTACTGCAGCACCTGCTGCCCCTTTTTGCTCTTTAGCTGCCTGAAAATCTCCTTTAGGGCTTGCAGGGCCCGCCATTCCAGGCTGCGCACCCTGCCTGCGCCGTGGCAGGCAGGGCAGTCCTCCAAGGTAGTGGACAAGGCTGAAGAACCCATCCTCTGCCTGACCATCTCCAATAGACCGAACCTGGAAATCCTGCCCACAGTGGTTCTGGCCTTGTCCTCCTTAAGGGCGGTTTTCAGGGTTTTCTCCACCTCTTTTACGTTCTTGCTCTCCTTCATCTCGATAAAATCGATCACTATCTGCCCGCCCACATCCCGCAATCGCAGCTGTTCCGCGATCTCCTGGGCAGCCTCCTGATTGGTGCGCAGGGCCATCTCCCGGAAATTGCTCTCCCCTCCTATCTTCCCGGAATTGATATCCACCGCCATCAGGGCCTCTGTCTGGTCAAAGACCAGCTCTCCCCCGCTGGGCAGGGTCACCTTGCGGTTGTAGACCGCATCCAGCTGCTTCTGCAGGTTGAAGCGCTCAAAAAGGGTCTTGTCCTGGCTGAGATGCTTTTTGACCATCCGCTTGCGCCTGGGGAATACCAGGGCTGCAAAGTCCTGGATCTGCTTGGCTGTGTCTGCATGGTCCACCCAGATCTCGCTAACATCCGAAGTCAGATAATCCCGCACTGCCCTGAAAGCCAAGTCCTTCTCCTCATAGATCAAGGCCGGGGCCTTCTCTGAAATGCCGCTTTTGCGCACCTCGTTCCAAAGCCTTTTCAAAAACTGCAGGTCCCTGGAGAGGTTGGTCTTATTCTGCTCCGCACTTACTGTGCGCAAGATGACCCCTATTCCAGTATCCAGCTTGAGCTCCTCCACAATCTGCTTTAGTCTATCGCGTTCCTTTTCATCCTCTATCTTCCTGGAGATGGCCAGCTGCTCCCTGCCCGGAGTGAGCACAAAATATCTGCCAGGCAAGGTCAGATAGGTAGTCAGGAAAGCCCCTTTGTTGCCTGTAGGCTCCTTGACCACCTGGACCAGAATCTCCTGTCCAGGACGCAAAGCCTTTTGCAGTGGCGGATACTTGTAATTCTTTGCAGGCTTGACCTGGCCCTGATAATATTCTGGATGCACCTCATCCACCTGCAGAAAGCCGTTCTTTTCAGTCCCGTAGTTCACAAATGCTGCCTGCAGCGCAGGATCAATATTGTGCACAATGCCTTTATAAATATTGCGCTTGGTCTTGGTCTGCTGTAGCATCTCCACATAGTATTCCTGGACCTTGCCGTCCTTGCTCAGCACCACTTCTATCTGCTCTCCGGGCAGCACGCTGATAAACATTTTCCTGCGTCTCTTTACCGCCATAAACACCTCGAATCATAACTCATGCCTGATCGTTCCTTTGTAATGTAAAAAATTTTTCTTGCCCCAGATCCTGCACAGCCACCTTCCGGCTGGCCAAGAGACTTTGCAGCACCGGCTCCAGCTGGGACTCTTCCAGCCCCAGCCCCCTGGCCAAATGCTGCAGAGTCTGGGGGCGTCTTTGCAATGAATTCAAAACCATCTCCTGCAGCTGCACCGGACTGGACTCGCTGCATGCGCTCCTGCTGCCAGGCTGGGGCTTGGGTCCAAGCACAGCCCCCAGCTCCTGTCTCCAGGCCTGCAGCACATTTGCCTGTACAGGCCTGGCCCTGCTATGCGCTCCTGGCCTGCTCATGGTCAACACATCCACCCGGTGTGGATTGAGTCTGGCCAGGAAACGCTGCATTCTCTGCAGGTTGAGCTCGGAGTCGTTGATTCCCTGCACCAGAAGGATTTCCAGATAGATCTTGCCCTGAAACCCCTCTTTGGTGCGCAAAATATTCTCTGCGATCTGGCCTGGCTCCATGTCATGCGCAGGCCTGTTTAAGGCCTGGAATTCCTCTGGCACCAAGGAGTCCAAGGAAGGCAAAATCACTTGACACCGCTGCAGCTCTTTTCTTATCAAAGGCGAACCCAAAAGAGAAGAATTGGTCAAAATGGCCAGGGGCAGGTCAGGGGCCAGCCTTTTCACCCCGGAGATAATGCGGCTCAAGTCACTGTTCAGACAGGGCTCGCCCAATCCGCCCAGGGTGATATAATCCGGCCTGCGACTATTTTCCAGCCACCACTGCTCCAGTTCAGCCAGTACCGCTTCTCCTGGGACATAGGGCTTGCGGCGAAATGTATGCACCCAGGTAGGCCCAGATTCACAATATAAACAATCAAAGCTGCATATTTTTTCTCCCAGCAGATCCAGACCCAGGGAAAGTCCCAGCCTGCTGGAATCCACAGGACCAAAAACATACCTGTAAGGCATACTTTTCCTTGTTTGCAGGTTATGCTGCAGCCTAAAAGGAGCGCAAATGATTAAACCTGGTGAATTAATACAACTGGTGAGCCCCAAGGGCAAGCGTTATCTGAAGCAGGCCTGGCCTGAAGAGGTGCTGCATACCCATGACGGGGCCCTGGAAATGGCCCAGGTACTGGAGTCGGATTTCGGCTCTACTGTGTACACCCATTTGAGCCGGGCCTACAGGATACTCAAGCCCACCCTCTACGACTTGCTCAAGAATGTAAAACGCAAGACCCAGATCATCTACCCCAAGGAAATCGGCTACATCCTGCTCAAGCTGGGCATCAGGCCAGGGAGCACAGTCATCGAAGCAGGCAGCGGATCCGGGGCCTTGACTGTGGCCTTCTCCTGGTATGTAGGTGATAGGGGCAAGGTGTATTCCTTTGAGTACAGGCAGGAGTTTTTTGATCTCTGCGCTCTTAACCTGCAACGCTACGGGGTGCAGGAAAATGTGCAGCAGCACCTATTGGACATTGAACAGGGTTTTGGCCTTGAGGATGCAGACGCCGCATTTTTGGATGTCCGCATCCCTGAGGACTACCTCTCCCAACTGGCGCAGGCCTTGCTGGACGGGGCCCCTGTGGGCTTCCTACTGCCCACTATGAACCAGGTGAGTAATCTCCTTGCAGCCCTGGAAAAGGAAAGATTCACAGAGCTGGAGGTCTTGGAGATCTTCCTGCGCAGGTACAAGCCAGTCCCAGACAGACTAAGGCCAGAGGACCGCATGGTGGCCCATACTGGCTATCTGGTCTTCGCCAGGGTGCAAAAATCCAGCCAATCAGCTAACATCCCAGAGGAGAACCATGCCCCAGGGATATAGTCTTGTACAGGCCTCTTATCAACAAGGGCAAACCTTTTGTATCTATTCAACATCTACTGTGCCCGAATAAACTTATGGACAGATGAGGAGCCTGTGAATAGTTACAAACTCTTTTGACTTCTTGCACCCCGCACTCAACAGCACGGGGCATAAATTAACACTCGCTTCATTAGCTTTGTGCAGTCAGGACAAGTCCTAGCTTATCCCTTGCCAACTGGAAAGCCAGGTATTATTATTCTAAGCTTGGGAATTAACAGGCCAGCATCCTCTGCGAGTGCCCCTAAAACGGCAGCTCGTATCAAAACCAACCCACAGGATTTCAAACCAGCAGTTTAAAGGGAGCTTTAGCACATGACCCGCAAAGATCGTACCGAAGGCATATTCAACCGTTTGGAAGTCCTGGACAGCTCAGAACGAGAACAGTTCTACCGTATTCAGCTAAAAGAGATGCTCAAATATGCCTACCGCTACTCTGAAGAGGTCAAGAAAAGATTCGACCGAGCCCAGTTTGATGTGAACAAGTTTCAAGAGATATCAGATATCAAGCACATACCTATCCTGAAAAAAAAGGAGCTTATTTTCCTGCAGTCCATGGGCCCCCGCCTAGGAGGTCTGCTGACCAAGGATCTGGGCAAGATGCGCAGGGTCTTTCTCTCCCCTGGGCCTATATTTGATCCCCAGGACAGGGTCAGCGACTATTGGGGCTGGACCGAGGGCTTTTATGCAGCAGGCTTCCGCTCCGGGGACGTGGTACAGAATTGCTTCAATTACCACTTGAATCCTGCCGGGCTGATGTTTGAGGAACCCTTGCGCAACCTGGAGTGCGCAGTAATACCCGCCGGACCTGGCAACACCAACACCCAGCTGGAGATCATGCAGAAGCTGCGGGTTACAGGATATGTAGGCACTGCCAGCTATCTGATGCACCTAAGCCAGAAGGCGGAAAACATGGGCATCAACCTGCGCAAAGACCTCTTCCTGGAAGTGGCCTTTGTGACAGCAGAGAAGCTGCCGGAAAAGGTGCGCAACACCCTGGAGAAAAAGTTTGACCTGATCATGCGCCAGGGATACGGCACAGCTGACGTGGGCTGCATTGGCTACGAATGCTACCACAAGAACGGACTGCACCTGGCCAACCGGGCTTACGTGGAAATCTGCCATCCGGATACAGGCATTCCCCTCAAGGACGGTGAGGTGGGTGAAGTGGTAGTCACTGCCTTTAACAAGACCTACCCCTTAATCCGCCTGGCCACCGGAGACCTGTCCTACATTGAGCGCTCCCCTTGCCCTTGTGGCAGGACCTCGCCCAGACTGGGAGGAATCATCGGCAGGGTGGACACCACAGCCAGAATTAAGGGGCTGTTTGTCTATCCCCACCAGATCGAGCAGGTGGTCTCCAGGTTCGAGGAAATCAAGCGCTGGCAGCTGGAGGTAACCAATCCTGGAGGCATAGACGAGGTAACCCTGTATGTGGAGGCCAGCAATTTCAAACGCTCAGAGGAGCTTCTGCACACTTTCCGGGAGAAAATCAAGATTAGACCTACTCTGGAAATTCTAGCCCCGGGCACGCTTTCCCCGCAGATCAAGCCTATCGAGGACAAGCGCAGCTGGGATTAAGCCTGGGAATAGGATCCTTTCCTGGACCTGTTAGAGCTGGGCAATGCACACACTAGACATTGTGGGTAGATAACATTCTGCAAATTGAGGACAATATCGTTTAACAACCCTCTC
>JBNJDO010000052.1:0-14306 GCA_051744965.1 Thermodesulfobacteriota bacterium
AGGCTTCCAGCGTGACCAAGCAGAAGCCAACCTTGAGCTGTATCATGCCCTGCGCTCCAGTGCTCCACAAAGCTCCGCATCCTTCCGCTACGGTGTTGTCCTTAACCATCATAGCCATGTCACCCCTGAAAAGTGGCCTAGAGAGGGATGGTTATGGAACAGGAACTGAGCCGCCATGCGCTGGGCAAATGGAGTGAATCAGATATTGGGGTATAGCCTGGGTGAACGCGAGTTTGCTTACTCTATTGGAAAAAATTTTTGCTTACTATGTGCTTACTTTCAAAAATTAAGGGGTTGAGACCTGCACTTTCAGGCTGTCTCTAACCCCTTGAAATTTTTATGGTGCCGGGGGCGGGAGTCGAACCCGCACGGGCCGAAGCCCGCGGGATTTTGAGTCCCGTGCGTCTACCAATTCCGCCACCCCGGCATATGTATCTGACCTTTATAGAGGAAGCAGGACCGGACTGTCAAGCAGTAGAGCATAGCAAGGGCAGTTTGATTGTAGGCGTTCAGGTGCCTGACGCGCTAGGAGTCACAGGCTCTGGTTGCAGCTGTGCGGACAGCAGTAGCCCACGGTATTCGATGCGTAAACCATTTTAGAAGCTGCACCGGGAGCCTCTCAGCTCAAAGCGCAGGCAGGCCCCTGAACGGCTATGTTTAGCTTAGGCCTGGAATACTTCTTGGTATTTACCCAGGTAGTCCTGGAACTCGGCCTGGACTATTGCCTGCCTGGCCCCCTGGAGCAGGTGTTGATAAAAGGCCAGATTATGGATGCTGTTCAGCCTGTAGCTCAAGAGCTCCCTGGCCATGTACAGGTGTCTGAGATAGGCTCGGGAGAAGTTTCGGCAGGTGTAGCAGGAGCATTTCGGATCCAGGGGCTGGAGATCCTTTCTGAAGCAGGCCTTTTTGATGTTCAGCTTGCCCTGGCTGGTGAACAATGTGCCATTGCGGGCGTTCCTGGTGGGCAGAACGCAGTCGAACATGTCTATTCCCTTCTGGATGGCCTGCAGGATATCCAAGGGAGTGCCCACTCCCATTAAATATCTGGGCCGATCCCAGGGCAGCAAAGGAGCAGTATATTCCAATATTTCCTGCCTGACCTGCCTGGGCTCGCCCACGCTGAGCCCGCCCAGGGCATAGCCTTCAAATGGCAGCTCGCAGATCTCCTGCAGGCTCTTCAGGCGCAGGTCCTGGAAAAAGCCCCCTTGCACAATCCCGAACATGAGCCGGTCAGTGTCCTCAGCTGGCAGCACCTCCCTGCTTAGCCTGGCCCAGGAGCTGGTCAGCTCTACAGATTTTCTGGTGTACTCATAATCCGCCTCATAGGCCACGCATTCGTCCAGGACCATGAAGATATCCGAGCCCAGATTCTGCTGGATCCGGAGCACCCCTTCAGGGCTGAAGAAGTGCTTGGATCCGTCTATATGGGATCTGAACTCCACCCCGTCCTGGTTGATGCTGCGCAGGTCAGCCAGGCTGAAGACCTGATAGCCTCCGCTGTCAGTGAGTATCGGTCCTGGCCAGGAGGAAAAGCGCTGCACTCCGCCAAGATCCCGGATCAGCTCGTCCCCGGGGCGCAGATAGAGGTGGTAGGTGTTGCCCAGGATGATCTCTGTGCCCAGCTCCAGAAGGTCCTGGGGGCTTAAGCTCTTGACGCAGGCCTGGGTGCCTACAGGCATGAACACTGGGGTTTGCACACTGCCGTGGGGGGTGTGCAACTCAGCCCTGCGGGCCTGGCCATCCCTGGCCAGGATCTGGAAGTGATCTGGATTTGGCATACAGCAGGCCTTTGCATTAACAGAAAATACGTACTGCTAATAAAAGATTGGGGCCCCAAGAACAAGTTATGCAAGCGCTTTTTTTATCTATAAAAGCAGGTGTTGACAACTAGGGGTACAAGGGCCAATTTTTTTGTTTTGTCTTAACACAAGGAAAGCTTCTAGCGTACCATCGTCATTCTGGTATTGGATCGGAGGTCCAGCACAGGGTCTGGCCGGTTGAGGACTGGATCCCGGATCGTGGTCCGGGATGACGTCTGAATCAAGCCTGTCCTGGACAAGATCCAGGGTTCAGGATGACGTCCGGATTAAGCCTGTCCTGGACGTGATCCAGGATCCGGGATGACGTCTGAATCAAGCCTGTCCTGGACCTGATCCAGGATCCGTGATGACTGAATCAGAAGTGAGTGAAAGCATGAAAGTTTCGTGGCTAAACAGTTAGCAGAGAAACAAATTCCAGGAGCTTTTTTAAAGATGCGCAGTCAGACCGAATTGAAGAAGATTTTACAGCGCATAAGCGGCAGGGGCTACAAGGCTTACAAGGATCTGGAAGGGGACTATGACTGCGGCTGGTATAGTCTGCATGTGGACCATGTGCAATCAGACCCTTTTGCTCCGCCCAGCAGGATCAGGGTAGGTCTGCCCCAAGCCCAGGCAGGTTTCTCCGAAGACCTGTATTTTCCTGAAATACGCAGGATAGCCTTGCAGGACTACCTGACCAGGGCAGTAGCCAGGGCGGCTGCAAGGGGCAAGTCCCAGGCCCTGAAAATAGACAGCTGCGGTCAGGAGATCCTGGAACGCAGCTCCATGCTGATGCAAAAAGACAGGGTTGAGGCCAGGCTCTCGGTTTCCCTGCCTGCCAAGGGCAGGACCATCCAAGGCAGAGAGGCCCAGGAAATACTTTGCTCACAGCTTCCCCAAATAATACAGCAGTCCCTGATATACGAGAACCTGGTCCAGGATGAGCTGTTTCGGCATATCCAGGTCTGCGAGGACCAGGAGACACTGCGCGGGATGCTCCAGGAACAGGGCCTGGTGGCCTTTGTGGGCAACGGCTCCATTCTGCCCCGGGCCAGTGGAGTCAGCGAGCGTCCCCTGGACAAGAATGAGGCCATAGCCTTTGAGGCGCCTGGGGGCATGGAATACAGCTTTGAGCTGCCCCATCAAGGGCGGGTTAATGGCCTGGGTATTCCTGCAGGGGTGACCTTGATCGTGGGCGGAGGCTATCACGGCAAATCCACCATGCTGCAGAGCCTGCAGCGCGGGGTTTACAACCATATTCCAGATGACGGCAGGGAATTGGTGGTCACAGAGAAAAGCGCGTTCAAGATCCGGGCTGAAGATGGACGCAGCGTGGCAGGGGTGGACATCCAGCCCTTTATCAGCTCCCTGCCCTTCGGCAGGCAGACCGGATTCTTCTCCTCTCCCAACGCCAGCGGCAGCACCTCCCAGGCGGCTAACATCATGGAAGCCCTGGAGGCGGAAAGCAGGCTTTTGCTCCTGGACGAGGACACCAGCGCCACAAACTTCATGATCAGGGACAGCAGGATGCAGAAGCTGGTGGCCAAGGAGCACGAGCCCATAACCCCTTTTATCGACCGGGTGCAGGAGCTGTATAAAAGCTTTGGAGTCTCCACCATAATGGTCCTGGGGGGTTCAGGGGACTATTTGGATGTGGCTGACCAGGTGCTGATGCTAAAGGAGTATCAGCCCTTGGAGGTTACCGGCCAGGCCAGGGAGGTGGCTGCCCAGTATCAAAATCAGAGGGTGCAGGAGTCAGCGAGTCCCATGCAGGGGATTACTGACAGGCGGCCTTTGCAGTCCTCTTTCAGGCTGGGGCCTAAGGATAAGATAAAGGCCAAGTCCTTGCAGGGCCTGGCCTTTGGCAGGCAGAGCGTGGATCTGTCCTGGCTGGAGCAGCTGGTGGATCCCAGCCAGACCCGGGCCATTGCAGAAGTGTTCAGGATCCTGGCCCAGGAAGGCTTGGCCCAGGGCAAAAGCCTGGGCCAGATCCTGGAGGAGTTGGAGGAACGTCTGGATGGGCAAGGTCTGGATGCCCTGTCCAGATTCAAGGGCAAGCACCCTGGAGATCTGGCCAGGCCCAGGAAGCAGGAGATTTGCGCAGCATTGAACCGCTTGCGCAGCCTAAGGGTAGAGCAGGAGGGATAAGGATATTGCCCTGGCTCACAAGTCCTATCTTTAATTTGGGCAAGCCAAGGGTTTATAAGTCTTCATTATTCCAAGCTTAAATCCCAATATCCAAATATTGGGAATATGATCCACAGACAAATTGCCCAAGACGAACATAAAAACTTATAGGAAGCGGTACTAGTACTGTGTAAAGAACGATTAATAAGTGACTGCCGGGGAGGGGAATCAGAAACGAGTCGGCTCTATCTGATATGCGAAGATTTATATGTGATACGCTACTAGTAGTTCTCTGGATCTATCCTCGGCTCTTTTGGCTCCTGTTCTTCTGCCCGCAGTTCACGGTTTAGGCGGGCTTGGTTTTCAGGCAGGCTGTAGCGCAAGAATGCGGTCTGGCTCATGCCCTCCTGCCAAAACTTTATGTTTACTCCCTTTTTCTGCCACCTGTAGAGCATGGGTACTCCGTCTTCCTGGGTCACCTGCTGGGCCTGGCCATACTTGTCCCTTAGATCTTCCAGGATGGTGTACAAAACCTCTTGCTCTCCGGGGGGGCGGGGAGGAAAACGGTAATCCACATGGGCCAGTTTCCCATCTGCAGTAAAACAGGCCTGGAGCTGGTCGCTGCCAGGCAAAAGCCCCTGGCTGGCAAATACATCGCATTTGCTGGAGTCTTCAAGGCGCAAAGGCTCTGCCCCTTTTTTCTGCAGGGCAAAGCGCAAGGCAAACCTGTCTGCTTGGTTTAAGTCTATGCCAAACAGGCTGAAATCCTGCTCAGGATCTGCAGGCTCAAGATTTTCCATTCTTATTCTGGCTGGCTCCGAGCCCTGCTCTGCCGCCTGGGAGTACCACTTTTGGGCCTGGACATAGTCCCTTTCTATCCCGGCTAGGCCTTTCTCAAACGCTTCAGCCAGCAAGAGCATGGCAGGGATATAGCCGCTTTGAGCAGCCCGTTGCAAAAGGTCCAATCCCTTTTCCTGGTCCTGTTCGTGGAAAAGGCCCAGGAGGTAGGACCTGCCCAGGATAAATTCGTTCACTCCTCTTTCTGCCCGGGGTTTTTGTTCCAGGAACTCCAAGAACCTATCCGGATCCAGTCCTTGCTCCTGGCCTTGGCCCAGAGCATGGACAGGAAGGATTGCCAGGCAGCTTAGAATAAGGCAAACTCTTATGGGCAGGATGTAAAAGCGCATAATGATTTTGTGTTAACTCCCAGAGTGCAAGCTAGTCACTATATAATTGTCCCTAGTGGGCAGCAAGCCATGAATATTCCCTATTTCAACCAGGACATGGATTTTCCAGATCCAGCCCGGGAGGATGTGGACGACCTTCTGGCTATAGGAGGGGATCTCAGCCCGCAGAGGCTTATCTCAGCCTATTCCAAAGGCATATTCCCCTGGTTCAGCCAGGACAGTCCCATTCTCTGGTGGTCACCTGACCCTAGAATGGTGCTCTTCCCATCTGAACTGCATATACCCAGGCGACTGCAACGAACTCTGGCCCAGGGCAGGTTGCAGGTCAGCCTGAATCTGGACTTCCAAGCAGTGATCACCAGCTGCGCCAGCGTCAAGCGCAAAGGCAGTGCAGGGACCTGGATCGTGCCCAGCATGATCCAGGCCTACACCAAGTTGCACCAGCTAGGCTATGCCCACAGCCTGGAGGTTTGGGACCAGGAGTCTTTGGCTGGGGGCATTTATGGAGTGGCCCTGCGACGGGCCTTTTTCGGGGAATCCATGTTCCATAGGGTCACCAATGCCTCCAAGGTGGCCTTGGTCTATCTGGCCCGCAGGCTTCAGGAGCAGGGCTTTTATTTCCTGGACTGCCAGCAGAGCTCCAGGCACTTGCAGGGGTTCGGGGCCAGGGATATTTCCCGCAAGAGTTTTTTGCAGCTTCTGAAAAAAGCCCAGCAGGAGCCTGAGCCCGGGACTGAATGCTGGCAGCCGGGCTGGCTGAACCCAGGCAGGGCCTAGTAGTGCCCTGGGTCCTGCCGCTCTAGATACGGTACAATTCTTCTCCGCTCAGGACCTTAACCTGGTGCTGCTGCAAGATCTCTATTGCCTGGTCCGTACGGTCAAAACGGAAGATGAGCACTGCGTTCTTGCCGCTTTGCTGCACAAAGGCGTACATATATTCCACGTTGATGCCATTGCCGCTTAGTATGTCCAGGATATGATGCAGGCCGCCAGGCTCGTCCTGGACCTCCACCGGAACCACAGTGGTTCGGCCTACTGTGAAGCCATGTGCTTTGAGCATCTCTTTGGCCTTTTCGTTGTCCGAGACTATCAGGCGCAGGATGCCGAAATCAGAGGTGTCAGCCAGGGAAAGGGCCCTGATGTTGATTCCAGCCTGGCCCAAGGTCTTGGTCACCTCAGATAGCCTGCCTGCCCTGTTCTCCAAAAATACAGATATCTGTTCCACTTTCATAAGCACTCTCCTTGGATGGAATTCCAGGGTGTTGTCGCTGTTTTAGCCCTGGCTGGATTGCCTGTAATCCAGAATGCGTTGGGCCTTGCCTTCGGAGCGGGATATGCTCTGGGGTTCCACCAGCTTGACCTTGGCGGTCACGCCCAGAAATTCCTTGATGCTGTCCTGGATCCTGCCTTCCAGGCGTTGCAGATGCTTGATCTCATCTGAAAACAGGCGCTCGTCCACCTCCACCTGGATCTCCAAGGTATCCATGGAGCCCTCCCTGCGCAGGATCATTTGGTAGTGGGGGCTTAGGCCGTCTGTCTCCAGGAGGATGCCCTCGATCTGGGAGGGGAAGACATTTACGCCTCTGATGATGAGCATGTCGTCGCTGCGGCCCAAGACCTTGGCCATGCGCATATGGGTGCGGCCGCACTTGCAGGGCACAGGATTCAACGTAGTCAAATCCCGGGTCCTGTACCTGATCAAGGGCTGGGCCTCCTTGGTCAAGGTAGTCAGGACCAGCTCTCCTTGCTCTCCATAAGGCAAGGGCTCCAGAGTCACCGGATCTATGACCTCTATCAGGAAGTGATCCTCCCAGATGTGCAGCCCGCTCTGGGCCTGGGCGCACTCCATGCCCACACCAGGGCCCATGATCTCAGAAAGGCCATAGATGTCCAGGGCCTTGAGCCCCAGCTTGGATTCGATTTCCTGGCGCATCTGCTCGGTCCAGGGCTCTGCGCCAAAGATGCCGGTATGCAAGCTAAGCTCCTTGAAGTCCCTGCCTGTGGCCTGGGTGACATCAAACAGATGCAGGGCATAGGAAGGGGTGCAGCAAAGCACTGTGGGCTTGAAGTCATGCAAAAGCATGGCTTGGCGCTTGGTGCCGCCTCCAGATACAGGCAGGATTGTGGCCCCAAGCTGCTCAGCTCCATAATGGGCTCCCAGGCCACCGGTGAACAGACCGTAACCATAGGCATTGTGAATGGTGTCCCTGTGGGATACGCCTGCGGCCATGAAGCTGCGGGCCATGAGAATGGCCCAGTTGCGCACGTCCCTGGGGGTGTAGCCCACCACAGTAGCCTTGCCGGTGGTCCCGGAGGAGGCGTGGATGCGAACCACATTCTCCTTGGGCACGGAAAAGAGTCCAAATGGATAATTATTGCGCAGGTCCTGCTTCTCGGTCAAAGGCAAATACTTAAGGTCAGAGAGGCTGCGCACATGCTCTGGCAGCAGCCCCAGCTCATCGAATTTCTTGCGGTAAAAAGGCACATTGTAATACACCTTTTGCAGCTGGTATTGGAGACGTTGCAGCTGCAGCCTCTCCAGTTCCTCCCGGGGCAGTGTTTCCTGTTCCACATCATAAATCATAGGCTCCTCCTGTACTGCAAGAATTGACCCGGATAGTACCTGCCGGGCTGGCAGACAATTGTCTTTGATGCCCTGCGGCAAGTCAAGCAGCCAAAAGCAAAGGCTGTTTTTTCGATTGCTGGATAGCTCTGGAGCGCAGGGATTTATGTCCCTGGCTTATAATCCAGCATTGCTTTCAGGTCCAGAATAATTTATGCAACAGGGTATGGCCTACATGGCCCTGGCCGGGATCAAGAGGTGTTGCCTGGGCAGGAGACTTTGTACGTGAAGGCAATATCTACACAACCAGGAGGATGTAAAAAACAATAATGCCCAAGACAAAGAATCAAAACAAGCCTCAGCCATCCACCCAGGAAAAGCTGGAGAGCGTTGCTGCTTGGTTGCAGGAGAAGCAGGCAGCCCAGACCCTGGCTTTGGATCTTTCCAGGCTTAATTCTGTCACAGAAGCAGTGATCATTACTTCAGCAGCCAATCAGAGGCACGCCCAGGCCCTAGCGGATTGGGTGCTGCAGAAGCTGGGAGAAAAGGACTGGGAGTTCCTGGGTTTGGAAGGCTATCAGCACGGGACTTGGATATTGATGGATCTAAACGACCTGGTGCTGAATATCTTCCAGCAGAAGTACAGGGATTTTTACAACCTGGAGGGCCTCTGGCACGGAGCAGGGGTTCTTTGGCGCGATGCCCAGGAACAACCCCAGGATCGTGAGCAGGAGAAAGGGGCCCAAGAATGAGATATATTGAGCCTGTTTTGCTTTTGATCCTGGACGGCTGGGGTCATGCCCCTGAAGGGCCTGGAAATGCCATATATGCTGCCAGGACTCCAAATCTGGACTGGGTGCAGGAGAATTATCCTTGTAGCCTGCTTGAGTGTTCAGGCCAGGCAGTGGGGCTGCCCCAAGGCCAGATGGGCAACTCAGAGGTGGGGCATTTGAATATCGGAGCCGGCAGGATTGTCTACCAGGACATACTGCGCATAGACCAGGCTGTTGCGGATGCCCAATTAGGCTCCAATCCTGTGCTGCAGGAGGTTATGCACAAGGTGAAGGCCAGGGGCAGCTGTCTGCATCTTCTGGGTTTGCTCTCTGACGGCGGGGTACACAGCCATTTCAGGCATCTTCTGGCCCTGCTGCAGGCAGCCAGGGAATTTGGTCTGGAAGACGTGTGTGTGCACGCCTTCCTGGATGGCCGGGACACTTCCCCCTGGGCAGGAGCAGGTTTTGTGCGCAGGCTCAAGCAGGAGATGCAGGATCTGGGCCTGGGCAGAATCGGGACATTATGCGGTAGATACTATGCCATGGACCGGGACAAGCACTGGTCCAGGACCAAGGCTGCATATAAGGCCCTGGTCCTGGGTGCTGGCGAACCCTTCCAGGATCCCCTGCAGGCGGTAGAGGCCAGATATGAGCAGAGCATTAGCGACGAGTTCATCCCCCCCACCCAGATTGTGGACAAAAATGGCCAGCCCGAGGGGCTGCTTCAGGACGGGGATGGCCTGTTCTTTTTCAATTTCCGGGCGGATCGGGCCAGGCAGATGGCCAGCGCCCTGAGCAGGGAGGATTTTTCCGGATTTGAGCGGGGCAGGGTGCCTAAGCTTTGCGCTTTGGCCAGCATGACAGAGTATGAGCCGGATCTGGATCTGGAGGTGGCCTTTCCACCAGTTAGCCTGGAGAAAATAATGGGCCAGGTCTGCTCTGAGCAGGGCCTAAAGCAGCTCAGGCTGGCGGAAACAGAGAAGTACGCCCATGTGACCTATTTCTTTAACGGCGGGCAGGAGGAGGCCTTTGCCCTGGAGGATCGGGTGCTGGTGCCTTCACCCAGGGAAGTGGCCACCTATGATCAAAAGCCGGAGATGAGCCTATTCCAGGTCTGGGAAGAGCTTGCAACTGCCTGGAAAAGCGGGGTTTATTCCTTTGTGGTCTGCAACTTCGCCAATCTGGACATGGTGGGACATACTGGAAATTTCAATGCGGCTGTGCAGGCCTGCGAGGCAGTGGACAGCTGCGTGGGCCAGGTCTTGAAGCTGATCCTTTCCGGACCCGGCACTTTGGTTTTGACCGCAGACCATGGCAACGCGGAATACATGCTGAGCCAGGAACAAAAACCGCACACTGCGCACACCCAAAATCCGGTGCCCTTTTTCCTGCTGCGTGATCAGGGCCAGAATTGCAGATTGCGTAGCCAGGGCATCCTGGCGGATATTGCACCCACTATCCTGGATCTGTGGACGATGCCTAAGCCTGGGGAAATGACCGGCAGCAGCCTATTGCAGATAGGGGGCGCGAATGGGTGAGAAAAAGCCTCTGCAGCCAGTCAAGCCAGTGGGTATGGAGTTGGTGTTTTACTACCCCTGTCCTTACTGCGCCCGCAGGGTGCCTCTGTCAGCCCCGCAGCAGCCATCCATGGCCAAGTGCGATTCCTGTCGAGGTCAGTTCCCAGTGGTGCCTGCAGATGCCAAGGGATTGCAATTCATCAAGCTCATCATGGACCAGGGCAGGGCAGGGATAGATCCTGACTTTATTTAACTGTCCTACTTGACCAGCATTACCGGACACTGGGCCAGGATGCCCACCTTGTGGCTGATGGTGCCCCAGCCCTGGGCAGGACTATTGTAATCTATCTGATGGGAGCTGAGGATGATCAAATCCACTTGATTCTCCCTGGAGAAACTGAGTATCTCCTGCACCCGGTTGCCCATCAGGATCTCCTGCTGCAGGGGAGCCTCGTGGGGATAGTCCTCAAGCAGGGCCTGCATCCTTTTCTGGGCCTTTTTCTGCAACGAGGAGTAGAACTTTTCAAACTCCGGACCAGAATCGTCAGAGATGGTCTCGATAACATGCAACATGGTGATCTTCTCCAGTCCGGCCTGGTCCTTTTCCAGCTCATACAGGCGCAAGGCGATTTTAAGGGCATTGTGCGTACGCTCGGTGCAATCCGTTGGGATTAAGATGTGCCTGAACATCTGAAACCTCCTGGCTCTAGCTGGTTACTCAGAAATTTACTTTTGTTTTTGGCCTGGACGTTATTGTAGCGGCTACTTTTGCTTTGGATCAAATGCTGGCTGGCTTAGCTCCTGGTCTATGGCATCCGGATTTTTTGAGTGAAAACGGATCAGGTTGCGCAGGTGCTGGAAGGTCTCCGGCTCCATGCTGCGAAAGTCTATTGCAGTACCTTGGGGATCAGAGCGTACCACCCTGGCCTGCAGGCTCAGGGTCGGTCCCTGATCCAGGTGCAGCTCCACCTCGCACTGCTGTCCCGGCTGCAACCCAGGCTCAGGACTGCAAAGCAGGCCTTTAAGGCTGATGTCCTTGGTCTGCAGGGCATACTCTGTTCCCCCGGCTAGGATCCGGGCATGGAAAGCAGCTTGCACCCTGCTGCGTTTTCTTTTCTGCATACGTCCCTCTGGGTTGATTGGCTCAGAAATAGACCTTTTTGCTTTTCTTCCTTTGCGTCCTGCCCAGGAAAAAGCCCAGCAGGCCTGCAAAAGCAAATGTCCCTCCGCCAGCCAAGAACCAATAAAGGTTTTTTCTGGAGCTAAGCTCCTGGTTTTCCTGTCTGAGCTTGTTGACTTGTTCCCGGTTTAGCTCCAGGGCGGTTTTGCTACGCTGAAGCTCCTGCTTGATCCCCTCTATATTACCTGCGTCCCGCTGCAGATCCCGATGCTTTTGCTCCAAGTCCTGCAGTTGCCTTTCCAGCTTTTGCAGGTTTGCCTGCAGCTCCATTTTATTCTTTTGCAGTGAAGCACTCTTGACCTGGTTGCTGCCAGCCTGCTCCTGCAGCCTTTGCAATGTGGCCTGAAGCTGGCTAATCTCCTGTTCCCTGGGGACCCTTTGCATGGTGTAGCGCTTAAGCACCCAGCCTTGCTTGCCCTCAGGGGTACGGACCTGGACCCATTCCGGCAGTGTTTGCAAAACCTGCAGCTTGGTGCCTGTAGGCAGCATGCTGATGATCCTGTGCTCCTGGCTGGGGCCTGTGCGCAGGGTGATCTGGAACTGGTCTGACACATAGAGTGTCTGGGCCAGGGCGGGAGTGCCCAGGAACAGGAAAAGCAGCATCAAGCAACAGACTTTGCGGATATTCATGGATTAGGCCTTTTGATTTGAGTTTCAGTATTGTTTTATCTTTTCATAAGATTTGTCAATAGCCCTGGATTAAATACAGCTGCGGGATGGCTTTACTTCATGCCTAGGCTAGGGCTATGCTCGGCTGGTATATGCAGTCCAAAACCTATATTCTGCCCCTAGGCAGCAGTCTGGCCTGTATGCGCCGAACCAAGGCCCTGGCCAAGGAGTTGGGCCTGGCCTGGGCAGCAGGGGCTCCTGATGCAGACGGGGTGTTTTTGCTGGTCAGGAAAGATTGCTTGGGCCTGGCCTTAAACAGGGAGAGCATTTATTCCAAACAGGCCTTCTGGCCCAGCCTGGAAGATCTGGACCTCAGCTCCAGGGCGGGAAGAAGCAGCAGGCAGCCTCTGCTTAGGGCGGTCCTGGGCCGCAAGCGCAGGTCAGCATTACCCTTGATTCTGGATGCTACTGCGGGCCTGGGCAGGGATGCCTGGATCTTGGCAGCGCACAGGATCCAGGTCCTGGCTTTGGAGCGCAATCCAGCTGTTTTTGCCCTGCTCAGGGATTGCCTGGCCAGGGCAGGAATCCAAAGCCAGGCAAGAGCCAGAAGGATTTTGCCCTTGCATTGTGAGGCCCTGCGTTTTTTGCAGGCCCCGGCTTTAAGCAGAAGGGCAAGGCCAGATGTGGTCTATCTAGACCCCTTGTTTGACAAGCAAAAGAAAAAAGCCGCCCCCTGGAAGGGCATGCAGGTTTTGCAGGCCTTGCTGGCTGGTGAAAAATTGCAGGAAGAGTCTCTTCTGCGGGCTGCTTTGCAGCTGGCCTCTAAAAGGGTGGTGTGCAAACGCCCTGCAAAAGGCAGCCCTATAGAGGTGCAAGGAGTGGGGCCCAGCCTGCAAATCAAGTCCAAGGCCTTGCGCTTTGATGTCTATTTGACGTAAACATGGCCTGTTTGGCTAAGGTCTGCGGAGATGTTTTCTGAAGAGGAGTTTTTGCAGTTATTGGACGGGTTCTTTCCTGGTGCAGGGCAGCAGAGGCTGCGCCTAGGCAGGGGGGACGACTGCGCAGTCTGGTCCGGGGGGCAGGATCTGTGCATCACCTCGGACCTATTCCTGGAAGATGTGCATTTTCGCAGGCAGTATTTTTCCCCGGCAGATATCGGCTACAAGGCCTTGGCAGTCAATGTCTCGGATGTTGCTGCCATGGGCGGCATACCTGAAGGCTTCAATCTGAGCCTGATGCTGCCTGAGAATCTGGGTCTGGATTTCTGGCAGCAGCTGCTGGGAGGCATGGCTGATCTGGCCCAGAAGCAGAATATTTTGCTCTGCGGCGGAGACTTGAGCCGGGCCAGCATTCTAGGTCTGGACATCACCATCTGGGGCAGGCCAGCAGGCAATAGATTCTTGCAGCGCAGGCAGTGCCAGACTGGGGATATATTGTTTTGTGCAGGTAATCCCGGTCTGGCCCGGGTAGGGCTAAAGGTGCTGGAAAGCGGCCAGGGCAGACCAAGATACCCAGCAGGCTGTGAGGCCCATTTGCGGCCCAGGATAATGCTCCCTGAGGCTGCCCTGATAGCCCAGGAGGGCACGGTTAGGGGGCTTATGGATGTCTCTGACGGCCTGGCCAGGGATCTGCCCAGATTCCTGGGCCCTGGGCTGGGTGCGGAAATCTGGCTGCAGGAGCAGGACCTGCACCAGGAAGTTTTGGATTATGCAAATAGCCTGGACTGCAATCCATTGGAGCTGGCCCTGCTTGGAGGGGAGGACTATGCCCTGCTGGGTGCTTTAGAGCCCGAGGGTTGCTCAGGCCTGCAGCAAAAGTTGCCTGAGCTGAAGATCCTGGGCAAGGTGTTGGATAAACCAGGTCTTAGGCTGCAGGGCAGGGAGCTGGAACTGGAAGGCTTTGATCACTTCAGGCAATAGGTGCGCGGTATGCCAGGGGAACTAAAGATTATAGCCAGGGCGGGCCCAAAAGCCAGGGATCAGGAAGCAGCAGAAGTCATTTTTGCGCCTGGATTTGAATGTGCCTTGCAAGGGCTGCAAGTAGGCAGGGAGTATCTGCTTTTGACTTGGCAGGAGCAAGAATACTGCCAGCAGGAGCTAGCTGCGGTAAATCCTATTGGCCTGCACAGGGCCTATTTGTCGCAGGTAAATGGACGAATGGCAGTCTTTGCCCAATTGCAGCTCCCGGAGCAGACTCCTATATTGGAAGTCAGGCCCCTGCCTGCTGGTGCTGAGGCCTGGGGCCAGCATGTGCCCAAGGAAGAGGCCCTAAAGCTTAAGCAGGCCGCTAGGCAAGCCTGGGAAAAGGGGCTTATCAGCGGATTCAACAGCAATCTTAGCCTGCGGCAGCAGCAAAGGGTAATCATTACTTGCAGCGGAGCAGCCAAGGCCTTTATCCAGCCCGGGGACCTAGTCTGCCTGGATCTGTGCACGGGACAGGCCCTGGGTGAGCCCCGGGCCTCCAGTGAAGCAGGCCTGCACCTGCGGCTCTATCAGGAGCAGCCCATGGCTGAGGCTGTGGTGCACACCCATCCCCCGGGCCTTTTAAGCCT
>JBNJDO010000053.1:0-14152 GCA_051744965.1 Thermodesulfobacteriota bacterium
CTTCCCTGCGGCGCCCTGTTCCATCCGGCTCAGCCCTGCGCTCTCTGCTGCCCGGGGAAATCCTTGTGGGCTGGGTTCCAGCCTTGAAAGGCAAGAGATAGCTGTCTTCGCTCTTGGGTCCAGCAAGCAGACCATTTCGAGCATCCACCCTGGCCATAACTATGCCTGGAGGCCGGCTGAAGTCCTGTACAGGATACTCATCCTCCACTTCCTGCCTGTAATCCAGCCATACAGGGGCCGCAGCCCTGGAACCTGTCTCATATTTGCCCATAGGCCGGGGATCATCAAATCCCACATACACCCCGGTGAGCAGATAAGGGGCATAGCCCAGAAACCAGGCATCCTTTTGCTCGTCTGTGGTACCGGTCTTGCCTGCCACAGGCCTGCCCAGTGCTTTGGCCCGCCAGCCGGTGCCATCCTGGACTACCTGCTGCAGAATATAGTTTATAATATAGGCAGTCTGGGGGCTGATTGCCTCTTGGGTCTCTTTTTCCGAGGCATAGATTTCCTCCCCCCAGGAATCACTGACCTGCAGCACCAGCCTGGGTTCTATCAGGCTTCCGCCCCTGGCCAGCACACCATAGGCACTGCAAAGCTCCAAAAGAGTGGTGGAAGCGCTGCCCAGACTCACAGAGAGGTCCCTGGGGTATTCAGTATCCCGCAGCCCCAAGCGCCTGGCCCTTTGAATGACTGCATCAATGCCCAGCTCCCTGGCCACCCTGATGGTCACCAAGTTCCTGGACTTGACCAGGGCCGTGCGCAGCAGGGTAGGCCCGAAGCTCATGCGCTCGTAGTTCTCTGGCTTCCAGGCACTTTCTGCAGCTCCAGAGGCGTATACCACCGGAGCGTCCATTAGCACCGAGGCAGGAGTAAAGCCATGGTCCAGGGCTGCAGAATACACTATGGGCTTAAATGCGGAGCCTGTTTGCCTCTCGGCCTGAGTAGCCCTGTTGAATTGGCTCTCTTGAAAGCTGTAGCCTCCCACCATGGCCCGAACTTCCCCAGATTCAGGATCCATGGAAAACAAGGCTCCCTGCACCCTGGGCTTTTGCTCCAGGGCCAGCTCCAGTGCCTCTTCGCTCTCTTCTTTCAGGGATGCCCAGACCACATCCCCGGGCTCCAGGACCTGTCTGGCATCTTGGATATCCGGGACATCCTCCGGGGCCTTTTCTGGATCAGGTTCCCTGCACCAGGACATGCTGGAGACATCCATCCAGGCCTTTTCAGATGCGAACAGCACTTCTGCGCCCTGCCTGTCCACTTCCCTGACCAGCACCTGGGCCCAATCTCCTGCCTGCAAGCTGCGCAAGGTCTTCTGGTCTTGTTGCTCCAAGAACAAAGAGTACTCCTCCTGCTGCAGGTGCTCAATCGGGCCCTGCCACCCCCTGCGCTTGCTGGAGGCCTCCAGACCCTGACTCAGGGCCTGGCTGGCAGCCCTCTGGTGCTTTAGATCCACACCAGTATGCACCTGCAGCCCCCCGGTATAGGTAGCCTCTTCTCCGAATCTGTCCAAAAGCCAGCGTCTGACCTGCTCCAGATAATAGGCCCCTGTCCGCCAGGAAGGATCCAGCATGGGCTGGTAGTTGAGCTTCTGCTGCAAGGCCTCTTGATGCTGCTCCTGGCTGATCCAGCCCTTGTCCAGCATCCGGTCCAGGACATATTTTTGTCTGGACTTGGCCCGCTCAGGGTGCTTATAAGGATTATAGGCAGAGGGTGCCTTGGGCAGGCCAGCCAATACTGCAGCCTCTGCCAGATCCAACTCTGAAGAGTGCTTGCCGAAGTAGGTCCTGGCTGCCGCCTCCACTCCATAGGCCCTATGGCCCATGTAGATCTCGTTCATGTAAATGGTCAGGATCTCGTCTTTTTTCAGGTTATTCTCCAACCTGTAGGCCAAAATGGCCTCTTTCAGCTTTCTGGTGTAGCTGCGCTCCGGGCTTAGAAGCAGGGACTTGATCACCTGCTGGGTAATAGTGCTGCCGCCCTGGACAATGTAGCCTGCCTGCAGATTACGCACAAAGGCCCGCATGATGCTGAAAAGATCCACTCCTGCATGCTCATAGAAAGAACTGTCCTCTGCTGCCAGAAAGGCCAAGGGCACGCTAGGGGCCACCTCATGCAAAGAGACCAGAAACCGGTTCTCTTGGCTCAGATGGCCCAACACCTGTCCGTCCCTGGCGTATACCGTGGTGGTCAAAGCAGGGTTATAATCAGTGATATCATTGATCTTGGGCAGATCCCTGGCTGCCCAGTAGTACATCCCTGCCCCTGCTGCAGCGCTCAAGACTGTTAAAAACAGGACAAAAAGCAGAAAATATTTAATCAATCTTTTCATCATTATTTATGGTCACTGTTGCCAGGCAATCCGTTCAGCTTCAGGCTGCCTTTGCCCAAGAGATCATGCAAATGGATCACCCCCTGCAGCACCCTTTGCTCATCCACCACAGGCAAAACCATGATAGCTGACTTCTCCATGTAGTCCAAAACCTGGGCCCCTTTCTGGCCCAATCTGGCCAGCTTGGGGTCCACAGTCATATATCGCCGCACCTCCTCCTGCAGGGAAAAACTCTCCCGACAGAGCAGCCTGCGCACATCCCCGTCCGTGAGAATGCCCTGCACTCTGTGCTCCTGGTCCAGGATTATCACTGTGCCCAGTCCGCCCTTATCCAGGACCTGCAACGCCTGCACCAGGGTATCCTCCAGTCTGGATACAGGCAGATCATCCCTGTGCATCAGGCTGTTTATATCCAGACTTAGTTGCCTGCCCAGCTCCCCTGCGGGATGAAAGCGCTGGAAATCCTCCCTGTCAAAGGCCTTGATCTCAATCAAGGCCACTGCCAGGGCATCACCCAGGGCCAGGGTGGCTGTAGTGCTGGCAGTGGGTGCCAGCCCCAGGGTACAGGCTTCCCTGGGCACGCTGATGTCCATAACCATATGACAAAGCCCGGCCAGGGTGGAATCCGGCCTGCCTGTAAGCCCCACCACCTGAGCCCCCAGGGAGAGCAGGGCCGGAATAATGTTGTTCAGCTCCTCGGTCTCTCCACTGTTGGATATGGCCAGGACCACGTCCCCCTGCCTGATCATGCCCAGGTCTCCGTGGGCGCCCTCCACTGGATGCAAAAAATAGGCGGGCGTGCCTGTACTGCTCAGGGTAGCGGCTATTTTGCGGCCCACAAGTCCAGATTTGCCCACTCCGCTGACCACTACCCTGCCCTGGCATGCGGCCAGCAGGTGCAGGGCCCGGACAAAATCCTGGTCCAGATTGCGCTGCACCTGCAGGATACCCTCCACCTCTACCTGCAGCACTTCCCTGGCCAGCTCAATCCAGTCCTGATCCTTCTTGCTCTGCACTTTGTTTTGCATTTGCCTCTCACCTGTATCCCTTGCTACTCAAAGCACATCTTGCCGTAATCCTCACCTGGCAGGACCGGATACTCCCCCTGGAAGCAGGCCATACAGTAGTTGTCCCTGGCCTGCACTGCCTGCAGCAGACCTTCCTCGCTCAAGTAATGCAGGGAGTCCAGACCAATGAACCTGGCTATATCCGAAACAGAGTGGTTGGCAGCGATAAGCTCGCCCTTGGAAGAAAAGTCTATGCCGTAGTAGCAGGGGTGCCGGATCGGGGGGCAGCTGACCCTGAGGTGCAGCTCCCTGGCTCCAAGCTCCCGCAGCTTCTTGATCCTGGTGCGGATAGTGGTCCCTCGCACAATAGAATCCTCGATGATCACTATCTTCTTGCCCTTGATCATGTCCTTGACCGGATTCAGCTTGACCCGGACCCCGAAATCGCGCATGTCCTGTGAGGGCTGTATAAAGGTCCGGCCCACATAATGATTGCGGATCATGGCCATCTCAAAGGGCAGTCCGGACTCCTGGGCATAACCCACTGCTGCATAGACCCCAGAATCAGGAAATGGCATGCAAAAATCAGCATCCACCGGGGCTTCCCTGGCCAGGACCTGGCCCATGTCCTTGCGCCGCTGATAGACATTCTCCGCAAAGATTACCGAATCCGGCCGGGCAAAATAGATCAGCTCAAAAATACAGGATCTCCTGCTGCTAGCAGGGCTGATGCGCATGGACCTGATGCGGCCTTCTTCAATGATCACTATCTCCCCTGGTTCCACCTCTCGCAGATACTCAGCCTCCAAAAGATCCAGGGCGCAGGTCTCAGAGGCCAAGACATAGGTCTTGCCCGCCCGACCCAGGACCAGGGGTCTGAATCCCCAGGGATCCCTAATTCCAATCATCTTGTTGTTGGCCTGCAGTAAGAAGCAATAGGCCCCTTGGATCTGTTCACAGGCCTTAAGCACAGCCTCTTCAATACTCTCACAGCCGTTGCTGCTCTTGGCCACCAGATGCATGAATATCTCACTATCCATGCTGGTCTGGAACAAGGAGCCCTGGTTTTCCAGCTCCTTGCGCAGCTGCACAGTATTCACCAGGTTGCCGTTGTGCCCGATGGCCATGTGATAGCCCTTGAAGTGGACCAAAAATGGCTGGGCATTGCGCAGCAGGGAGGCCCCTGTAGTGGAATACCTGATGTGGCCCAAAGCCACCCTGCCCTTTAGCTCATGGCCCAGGTGCCGTTCCTGGAACACGTCAGCCACCAGGCCCATGCCTTTTTGCTCCCTGAGCTTCTGGCCGTCCCAGGTCACTATGCCCGCACTCTCCTGGCCCCGATGCTGCAGGGCGTAGAGCCCGAAATAGGCCATCCTGGCAGCCTCTGGATGGCCGTATACTCCTATCAATCCGCAATGATGCCTTATCATAAGCCATTTTCCGTTTGGGATGCTACCCAGTCGGTGCTGTGGTATTCCTGCAGGCAGCAGACCTCCAGGCCCTGGCCTTTAAGCTCCTGCAAAGCCTGAGCCAAGGCCTTGGCCCCAGCCAGGGTGGTACTGTAGGGTATGTTGTAAATAATCGTGGCCTGGCGCAGGGAAGAGGAGTCCTGGATGGTCAACTTGCCAGAGGAAGTATTGATTACCAGATTAATTTCCTGATTCTTGATCATGTCGATCACATTGGGCCGGCCTTCATAGACCTTGTTCACCCGCTTCGCATCTATGCCCTGCTTAGCCAGAAACTCTGCAGTACCCTGGGTGGCTACCAGGCGCAGCCCCAGGTCAGCAAAGGACTTGGCAGGCTCCACAATATGCGGCTTATCCCTGTCATTGACAGAGATGAATACAGTGCCCTGGCTGGGCAGGTGCTGCCCTGCAGCCAGCTGGGACTTGGCAAAGGCCAGCCCGAAGCTGGAGTCTATGCCCATGACTTCCCCTGTGGAGCGCATCTCCGGTCCCAGCAGGATATCCACCCCTGGGAAGCGGTTAAAAGGCAAAACAGCCTCCTTGACCGAGATATAACCTGACTTTCTCTGGGACCAGGGAGCTATGTCCCTGAGCCTCTCCCCCAGCATGACCTGGGTGGCTATCTTGGCCAGGGGCACACCTGTGGCCTTGCTCACAAAGGGCACTGTCCTGGAGGCCCTGGGATTGACCTCCAAGATAAAGACCTCCCTATCCTTAATAGCGTACTGCACATTCATCAGGCCCTGGACCTGCAGCTCCCTGGCCAGGGCCCTGGTCTGGCGCTCGATCTCCTGCACCAACTCCTGGGAGATGGTGTGCGGGGGCAGGACACAGGCAGAATCCCCGGAATGCACACCCGCCTCTTCTATATGCTCCATTATTCCACCCACATAGGTATCTTCCCCGTCAGAGACCGCATCTACATCCACCTCCACTGCGTTCTCCATGAACTTGTCCAGCAAGATGGGATGGTCCGGGGAGATGATCACCGCCTCCCGGAAATAGTTCAAAAGGTCCTCTTCGTCATAGACGATTTCCATGGCCCTGCCGCCCAGGACATAAGAGGGCCTGACCACCAGGGGATAGCCGATCTCCCTGGCGATTTGCAGCGCGCCCTCCTCAGAGGTCGCAGTGCCGTTTTCAGGCTGCTGCAGGTTCAAGGTGTGCAAAAGCTCCTGGAACCTCTCCCTGTCCTCTGCCCGATCGATGCTGTCCGGGCTGGTCCCCAGGATGGGCACCTGGTTGCGCAGCAAAGGCACAGCCAGGTTGAGCGGGGTTTGCCCTCCGAACTGCACAATGACCCCTTCAGGCTGTTCCTCCTCGATGATGTTCAAGGTGTCCTCCAGGGTCAAAGGCTCGAAATACAGCCGATCCGAGGTGTCGTAGTCTGTACTTACAGTCTCTGGATTAGAGTTGACCATGATGGACTCCAGACCCTTCTCCCGCAGGGCAAAAGAGGCGTGTACACAGCAGTAGTCAAACTCTATGCCCTGCCCAATTCGATTCGGACCCCCGCCCAGGATGACCACTTTCCTGGACTGGCTGACCCTGGTCTCGTTTTCCTGCTCAAAGCTGGAATAATAATAAGGGGTATAGGCCTCGAACTCTGCAGCGCAGGTATCCACCAGCTTGTACACCGCCCTGATCTGCCAGCCCTGGCGGATCCTCCTGACCTCTTCCTCCTGCAGACCCCACAGCCCGGCCAGCTGACGGTCAGAGAAACCCAGAGCTTTGGCCCGGCGCAGGACAGGCTCTGTGCCCTGCTTATCCTTTAAGCCAGGATCTTTCCTGGAGAGTTGAATCAGCTTGGGCTCAAAGTCCACAAGCTCCTTTATTTGCCTTAGAAACCAGGGATCAATCCCTGAGGCCTGCTTGATCTCCTCCAGGGTTATGTCCTGCAGCATGGCCTGGCGCAGATAGATTAAGCGCTGGGAGTTGGGCATGCGCAGCCTAGACAGAATCAGCTCCCTGTCCAGGTGCTCTGGATAAAAGTCTTCCGCCAACCCTATCATTCCGGTTTCCAGGGAACGCAGACCCTTCTGCAGGGCCTCCTTGAAAGTGCGGCCAATGGCCATGGTCTCGCCCACGCTCTTCATGGAGGTGGTCAACAGATCCTGGGCCTTGGGGAACTTCTCAAAGGTGAACCTGGGCACTTTGACCACGCAGTAGTCTATAGCCGGCTCGAATGAAGCCACGGTCTCCCTGGTAATGTCATTGGGCAGCTCATCCAGGCTGTAGCCCACAGCCAGCTTGGCCGCGATCTTGGCTATGGGGAATCCTGTGGCCTTGGAGGCCAGGGCCGAGGACCTGGAGACCCTGGGATTCATCTCTATGACCATCATTTGTCCATCTTCCGGGTTCACAGCGAACTGCACATTGGAGCCCCCGGTCTCCACTCCGATCTCCCGCATGATGGCCAGGGAGGCGTCCCGCATCCTCTGGTACTCCACATCGCTCAAGGTCTGGGCTGGGGCCACGGTGATGGAGTCTCCAGTATGCACGCCCATGGGATCCAGGTTCTCAATGGAGCAGATGATCACACAGTTGTCGTCCTTGTCCCGCATGACCTCCAGCTCGAATTCCTTCCAGCCCAAAAGGGATTCCTCCAGCATGACCTCGCTGGTCATGCTGGCGCTAAGGCCCTGGTAGGCCACCTGCTCCAGGTCTTCCATATTGTAGGCTACTCCGCCTCCAGTACCGCCCAGGGTATAGGCAGGCCGTACTATCACCGGAAAGGAGATCTCCTGCTTTAGCTCCTGCACCTCTTGCATGGTGCGGGCTATTCCACTTTTGGGCACTGCCAGGCCGATGTTGTCCATGGCCTGCCTAAAGAGCCTTCTGCTTTCCGCCTTCTGGATCACAGAAAGCGAGGCCCCGATCAGCTGTACTGAGTACTTTTCCAGGACTCCCATCTCAGAGACTGCCACTGCAGTGTTCAGCCCGGTCTGTCCGCCCAGGGTGGGCAACAAAGCGTCCGGCCTCTCCTTAGCAATAATCCTGGCCACTGTTTCCGGGGTGATGGGCTCCACATAGGTCCGGGCGGCCAAATCCGGGTCTGTCATGATCGTGGCTGGATTGGAATTGACCAGGATGACCTCGTAGCCCTCCTCCCTCAAGGCCTTCAGGGCCTGGGTACCTGAATAATCGAACTCACAGGCCTGGCCGATTATGATAGGCCCGGAGCCGATGAGCAGAATGCGCTTAATGTCAGTTCTCTTTGGCATAGCTGAAATCTTGGGTTGAGGTTACAAGATGCAGGCTCTGTTCACCCCTCAGGTCAGACCTGCAGGGCGAAGGCAGAATAGGTCATATATTGACAGGAAACAAGGCATTACTTATACTACAAAAAGTTAGGCAAACTAAACATTTTTCCCCAAGGAATCTAGATGAGTGCCATCCCTTTAAACCATTTTCCTTCTGGCAGCAAGGTCAAAATAGCCGACTTCCACGCCGGGGGCGCGGCCAGGGGCAGACTGCTGGCCCTGGGCCTGACCCCAGGCACGGAAATCCTGCTCACCTCCTCAGGACAAGGTCCCTGCAAAATGAAAGTCAGGGGCTCAGAACTGGTCCTTGGCCAGGGCATGGCCTCCAAAATCCTGGCCCATCCTAGCGAGTAGCCAAGGCAGCTGGGAAAACAATTAACTAAAGCTAAAAATTGCGCCCTTATGAACAAAAGCATTACAGAACAGGCAATGGAACAGGCCGGGCAGATGCAGCAGGACACCCTTCCTCTGCGCAGGCTGGCCAAGGATCAAAAGGCCAAAATCGTGGACCTGCAGGCCACAGGCGAGATGGGCAGAAGGATCAGGGACATGGGTCTTAGACCCGGCGTAGAAATCAAAGTCATAGGCAGGGCCCCGTTAAGGGATCCTGTAGCCCTGAAGGTGAACGACTTCACTTTGACCCTGCGCAACAACGAGGCTGATCATATCCAGGTACAGCCCTTGTAGCCAACCTAGTCTGAGCAAAGCTGCCTTTAGCAAAGAAGCCATAATGCAAAGTTCCGGACTCAAGCAATTGGACACCTGCCTCTGGGAGATCCAGCCCAGGGAGCAGATGCAAGTCCCAGCCCGGATATATGCCTCCAGGGAAATCTTGAGCGAGCTGGAGCCCCAGGTCCTGGAGCAGGCCAGGAACGTGGCCTGGCTGCCGGGCATAGTCCAGGCCTCTTTGGTCATGCCTGATGCCCATTGGGGTTACGGCTTCCCCATTGGGGGCGTAGCAGCCTTTGACCCAGAAGCCCAGGGCGTGATCTGCATGGGCGGGATCGGCTATGACATCTCCTGCGGGGTGCGCACCCTGCGCACCAGCCTGCACAAAAGCCAGATCCAGAACCAGATGGAGCGCCTGGCAGACAGGCTCTTTGCCCGCATCCCTGCAGGACTGGGCTCCCAGGGCCTTCTGCAGCTAAGCCAGGCCAAGCTGGACCAGGTCTTGGAGCAGGGAGCTGCCTGGGCCGTGCAGCAGGGCTTTGGCAGCCCCCAGGAACTGGAATTCATAGAGGACCAGGGCCGGATTGCAGGAGCAGACCCTGACCAGGTCAGCCAGGAAGCCAAGAAGCGGCAGAAAAAGCAGATGGGCACCCTGGGCTCTGGCAACCACTACCTGGAAGTCCAGTATGTACAGGAGATTTTCGATTCCTTCACTGCAGAAGCCTTTGGCCTGGAAAAGGATCAGATCTGCATTTCCCTGCACTGCGGCTCCCGGGCCCTGGGGCATCAGATCGGCACCGACTACATCCAGGTCCTGGGCCGGGCTGCCCAGAAATACAACATCCAGCTCCCGGTTCGGGACTTGGTCTGCGCACCGATCCTCTCCCAGGAAGGCAAGAACTTCTACCGGGCCATGGCCTGCGGCATAAATTGCGCCCTGGCCAACAGGCAGATTCTGGGACATCTGGCACGTGAAGTCCTGGAAGAGATCTTCCCTGGGGCAGAGCCAGAGCTTTTGTATGACGTCAGCCACAATACCTGCAAGATAGAGACCCACCAAGTGCAGGGAGAAAAGCGCAGGCTATACGTACACCGCAAAGGGGCCACCAGGGCCTTTGCTCCAGGCAGTCCAGATATTCCGTCCAGATACAGTCAAGTGGGTCAGCCTGTGCTCATTGGTGGCACCATGGGCACCAGCTCCTATATACTGGCTGGCAAGGAGGACAACCAGGCCTGGGGCTCTGCCTGTCACGGTGCAGGCAGAGCCATGAGCAGAAGACAGGCCTTGAAGAAGTACAAATCCCAGGGCGTGCTTAACAATCTGGCCCAGCAGGGGATCCTGGTCCGGGCTGCCAGCAAGAAGGGAGCTGCAGAAGAGGCCCCTGCAGCCTATAAGGACGTGAACCAAGTGGTCCAGGCCACCCATGATGCTGGTCTGGCCCGGAAGGTGGCCAAGCTGGCGCCCTTGGCCTGCATCAAGGGCTAAAAATCAGCTTGGGCCTAGCTGACCCTGCTGCCTGCCTCCACCTCCTGCAGGGGCGCGAGCAAGCTCAACCTTTCCTTATCCTGGGCTGCCAGGACCATGCCCTGGGACCAAACCCCGCGCAGCTTGGCAGGCTTCAGATTGGCTGCCACCAGGACTTGCCTACCTTTAAGTTCACTGCAGGCATAATGCTCAGCCAGCCCAGCCACTATCTGCCTGTTCTCCCCCTGACCCAGGTCCACTTCCAGGATCAGGAGTCTATCCGCCTCTGGATGGGGCCTGGCTGTCGCGACCCTGCCCACCTTGAGCTCCAGGCGCTTAAAATCCGCTATATCCAACAGCCCTTCCTGGTCTGCCCCAGTATGGGCTGTCTGCTGCTTGCCCTGCACTTTGCCGGCAGCTGCAGACTCCTGCTCATGTACTATCTTCTCCTGCCTGGGAAATAGATTGGATCTGCCTGCCAGCTGCACTCCAGGCTCAAGTGGCTGCCACTGCCTGGCTTCCTGGCTAAGGTCCACCTCTGTGGGCTTTAGCTCCAACCCCAGCTGCTTGCATAGCTGCAAGCTGGCCTGGGGCATCACCGGCCACAAGGCCCAGGAGACCTTGCGCAGTCCTGCCAAAACCACAGCCATCACTGTCTGCAAACGCTCCTTTTGGCCCTGCTTGAAGAGCTCCCAGGGCGCCTGGCTGTCAATATATTTGTTCAGTCCCCGAATCAGCTCCCAGAGCCTCTCCAGGGCCTGGGCAAACTCAAACTCCTGGAAATGGTGGATGTAGTCCTGCAAACACTGCAGGCCCAGGCGGATCAGCTCCTGGTCTTCTTGCTGATACTCCTGGCCTGGCGCAGGCACAAGGGCCTGGTGGTATTTCTTGTTCATGGCCAGGGTCCTGTTAAAAAGGTTGCCCAGGTCATTGGCCAGATCCGCATTAAAGCGCTGCACCAGGGCCTCTTCAGAGAAGCTGCCATCCTGGCCAAAGTGCATCTCCCGGAGCAGAAAGTAGCGAAAACCATCCAGGCCATACTTCTCCCGCAGTTGCAAAGGATCCACCACATTACCCAGGCTCTTGGACATCTTGGCTTCCTGCACCTTCCAATAGCCATGCACCCTTAAGCCCTGGTAGGGACTCAAGCCTGCGGACTTGAGCATGGTGGGCCAGAAGATGGCATGGGGCTTGAGTATATCCTTGGCCACCAAGTGGTGGGCGTTGGGCCAGAACTTTTGGAACTTCTCCCCTTCAGGCCAGTTAAGGGCAGAGATATAGTTCAAAAGGGCATCAAACCAGACATAGGTCACATAATCAGGGTCAAAAGGCAGCTCCACCCCCCAGTCCAGCCTTTTCTTGGGTCTGGAAATGCAAAGATCGTCCAGGGGCTCTCTCAGCATGGCCAGGACTTCATTTTTGTACTGCTCCGGCCGGATAAACTCAGGGTTTTGCTGGATGTACTCCCGCAGCCAGTCCTGGTACTTGGACATTTTAAAGAAATAGTTCTTTTCCTTGATATATTCCGGCTGCTTCTGGTGATCTGGACAAAGACCACCATGCAGATCCCTTTCCGCATAGAAGCATTCGCAGCCAAAGCAGTAATAACCCCCATACTCCCCGAAATAAATATCCCCATTGTCGTAGACCAGCTGCAGGAATCTCTGTACGCACTCCTTATGCGCCTTTTCTGTGGTGCGCACAAAGCAATCGAACTCAATGCCCAGCCTGGGCCAGAGCTCCAAAAACTGGGCGCTGACCCGGTCCACATACTCCTGCGGGGACTGGCTGTTTTCCTGGGCTGCCTGGGCAATCTTGTCCCCATGCTCGTCTGTGCCGGTCAGAAAAAAGGTTTCCTGGCCCAGCAACTTATGGAACCTGTTTACACAGTCCGCGACAATAGTGGTATAGGCATGCCCCAGATGGGGACTGGCATTCACATAATAGATAGGGGTGGAGATATAAAAGCGCTGCACCTTGGCCTCCGCCTGGCTAATACTCACTTTTTCTTTTTCCTGGCTCTGCTCTTTCTCTTCTTGTTCTTGCCACTGCCGTCAACCTTTTTGCCTGGATTAGAGGCTTGGCTTTCCTGTACCTGACCTGCTGGCTGCTTTTGCTCCTGGGCTTTGGCTGACTGGTTGGCCCTGGATGCGGCCTGCCTTTCCGGCCTCTTAGGAGCTGGATTGGCAGGATTCTGTTGGACTTGAGACGAAGCAGGGCCCTGATTATTCACTGCCTGGCCCACTGTATGGTTACCCTCCAAGAGCTCTGCCCATTCCGGCAGGGTCATCTCCAGCTCCTGGCCATCCTTGTTGCTGACCACCAGGGAGTCCCGGAACAAATTGGCCCGCAGCACCTTATACTCCCCGTCCGGGGTCTCGTATTTCTTGCCTATCTTGGGGCACTTGCGCTTAAAATCATCATAGTTGGCCCGCTCGAAATTCAGGCAGCAAAGCAGCCTGCCGCAGGATCCGGAAATTTTGGAGGGATTTAGAAAGAGTTGCTGTTCCTTGGCCATTTTGATGGTCACAGGCTCAAACCTGCGCATGAACTGATGACAGCAGCAAACTCTGCCGCAACTGCCTATGCCGCCCATGATCTGGGCTTCATGCCGCACACCGATCTGCCTGAGCTCGATCCTGGTCCTGTATCTACCCACCAAAAGCTTGACCAACTCCCGGAAATCAATCCTGGAAGGTGCTGTGAAATAGAAGACGATCTTGCTCTGATCAAAGCGGACCTCCACATCCACCAGCTTCATCTCCAGATCCAGCTCCAGGATCTTTTCCCGGCAGAATTCAAAGGCCTCCCTGCCCAGGTGCTCATTCTCCTGCTGGACCTGGAAATCCTCTTCGCTGGCCTTTCTCTCTATCTCTTTAAGCCCTTCCAGGTCCAGATCAGTAGGTGCAAAATCTCTGACTGTGACCACATAGGCCAAGCCCCGGCCTTCCTCTGTCCTGACCAGGACCTTGTCTCCGGGCTGGATTTCTTCCTGCTGCTCGCAGGAAAAGAAATAGACCTGTCCCTGAGTCCTGAACTTGACTCCAATATACTGTCCCATTTTCTTATATCTTTATCCAGGCTGGCTAAGCCAGCCGGAAACAAGTTGGTGTTGCCCAGCTGCCTGGGTCCAGACAGCTGCAAAGAGCGCACTTCCTTTGTAAGACCTATTTTTGCTCCAAGAGCTCCTGGAATTTCTGCAGAGCAGCTTCTATCCCTGCTGGATCAGAGCCGCCTGCCTGGGCCAGATCAGGCCTGCCCCCTCCGCTGCCCCCCACTTCCTTGGCTACTTCACGGATCAGCTCTGGTGCGGTGAACCTGTTATGCAGATCGCTACTAACATACAAAAGCAGCAAGGCCTTGCCCTGATTCTCAGAGCCCAGCAGAGCAGCCCCCTGGGGCATCTTGGTGCGCAGATCGTCCATGATCTTGCGCAGGCCGTCCATGCCTGAATTTCCAGGCAGGTTCACCCTGGTGGCCAGGGCAGGAACTCCATTTATCTCCTGCTTTTTATCCAGTATAGACCCCTCTCCAGCAAAGCTCTGCCTGGCCTGCAGCTCCTTTATTTCCTCCTGCAGCCTTTTCACTTCCTGCTTTAGATCCTGGACCCGCTGCGCCAAGCCCTCTGGCTGAGTCTTCAGGGCCTGGCAGGCCTGCTGCAGAATGCCTTTTTCCTGTCTAAAATTCTCCAGGGCATTCCAGGCGGTGGCAGCCTCGATCCTGCGCACTCCAGAGGCCACTCCTGCCTCGGAGAGGATGCAGAACACCCCGGCCTGGCCTGTCCTTTGCAGATGCGTGCCTCCACAGAGCTCCTTGGAGACGCCAGGGACTTCCACCACCCGGACCTGGTCCGCATACTTCTCCTGGAACAGGCCCAGGGCCTCTTCAGTTTGGGCCTGGGCAAAGGCCATCTCCCTGGTCTGGACTTCCAGGTCCGCAAATATGGC
>JBNJDO010000054.1:0-14134 GCA_051744965.1 Thermodesulfobacteriota bacterium
ATCTCACCATGATTCTGTTTCCTTTCGCAGTTCATCAACAGAGATGCTGTCACCATTTTGGACAGCATCTCTGCCTTTTCTCACCTTGTCCATGACATAGAGCTGGTACATGATGTCATCAATGCTTGAACTCTCAGGCATATTGGATATGGCCTCAAGGGCTTCTTGTTTCAAAGTTTCCATACGACATCTCCTGTGTGTTGAAGATTCTTCGTTCCAAGGGTCCTCCCTTGGGACGTCTTATTCTTATGGCTCCAGCCATCTTCTTTCTCTTCTCCTCAGCCTTCAGCCTCCCATCCTTCAGCCTCAAATTTCTTTTTCAGCCTCGCTTCCATCTCCTCAGCAGGTACTTCTTTCACTTGTCCATCTTCCCAGATCACAATGGGAGTTCCATAGAATTTAGCCCGCTTGATCACCCTCCAGGCTGATTTACGGAAGGCGGCGTCCGCTTGCCAGGCCAAAGAGTCTTTACTCTCCAGTTGTCCAGTCATTTAGGCCTACCCATTTTTTTTTCAGTGTGTTGCTCATGAGGTTCAACAGATAACTTCAGTCCCATAGCTTGAAGAAGAGCATAAAGACTTTTTATTTCCGGGTTTCCTTTTTGAGATAGCATACGATAAAGATTCTCTCTATTTAGATGAGACTTTTCCGCAATCTTGCCCATTCCACCATGGGCCTCAGCTACATTGCGAAGGGCTAAGAGGAAAACGTTTTTGTCACCATCCTCTATAGCCGCGTTCAAATACGCTGCAGCTTCTCTTGGATCTTGCAATGACTGAATCAAATCTTGCTGGTATGAGGTATTTTTATGAGTCATACAGATTTTCTCCTCTGATGATCCCGCCAGTATTCCTTTGCTTGAGCTATGTCTTTGTTCTGTGAGGATTTGTCACCACCAAGTAAAAGAAGTATTACCCGATTACTTTCTATTCCAAAATAGACCCGGTATCCTGGACCAAAGTCAATCCGTAGTTCATGGACGCCGTCTCCCACGGATCTTTTGTCTCCCAAATTGCCCAGCCGAACTCGGTCAAGCCGGACCCGAATTTTGGCTCGCCCTCGGATATCTCGAAGTTTATCCAACCATTCCTTAAATGGTTTTGTCGAATCTTCAGTGACATAATATTCAATTGAGTATGGATATACTGGCATTGTGTTTTATAAGCTACAACAAGTCAATTGTTTTTCAAATTTTTTTGTTCACAAGCTCTTTCCTCGTGCCAGAGAAGAAACTCACCCCTGGAACAGATAATCAGTTTAAAAAGGTTGATATGGGCATACCGCAGGTCAGGCTGCCTCTTGTGTAACTGATCCTCAATGGTCTGGAGAAAGGCTCGCATGCGCAGTTCATGCTCAGGCTTGTAGTCTAAATGTAGAAACCGGTCTCTTTGCACAGCCCGGCATTGGCCAAAAGCTCCTTGGATAGCAGGCGGTCTGCTGGATAAAATCACCCAAAAGGTGGCTGTGTTTGATAGCAGCACAGAGCAGGGCCTGGGAGGCCTGCTCCAGGACCCGTCTTCAACTATTTGCCAAAAGCTTGAACCTAATGGGGTAAGCCGAGCTACTATAAGTCTGGCCTGTCTCTGGGCAGTGACCGGGCTTCTCTTTTGCAGCAGATTGTCTTCCAGCACTTTCTGCACTAGAGGTTTTCCCTCAAAGCCCTGGAGTAAGAGATTGGCCACCTTTCTGCTCTCAGGTACCAGAAGCGAGCCTGCAACAATATCACCCTTATAGCGTGAAGCTGCCAAACCGCCTCCAGTAAAAATCTTTCCTTAAGGGTGGTCTCGTGTCCAAGCAATATAAGTCAAGTTTTGCTTACTCTTTGTTTGACATACCTGAAGTGCAAAGGAAGGGTCAACAAATAAAACTCATTAGCCATGCCATTGACTAGGGGAGCCCCAGCCCACCTGTAGCTTCCAATAAAACCCCCCTCCAAGATCGCCTTATTTTGGCCTTTTCACCCTTTGCGAGGGGTACAGGTCGGGGCAGCTTGGAATAAGGCGATTTGGGGCGATTATAATCTGTTGATATTGGTGGGGATATGGTAAATTTAGATAGAACAGAGGTTGTGAGCATAGCTGAGAGGCAAAAGAAGTCCACTATCTGCTTAACATTTAGCTCCGTGCAGTGGTAATGAATCATGGGGACAGAGAGCGGACAAAAAATGAGTGGGGACGTAAAAGGGGGTTAAGCCCCTTGCCTAACCCCCTGAATTTTATGGTGCGCCAGGGGCGATTCGAACACCCGGCCTTCGGATTCGTAGTCCGATGCTCTATCCGACTGAGCTACTGGCGCAAAAAGATAATTTTTATTTATTTAGCATCGAAATGTCAAGCAAACCATTTTTCAATTCAAAACCTGCCTTCTGATCCAATCCGCGCAAATGCGCCAGACCTGGCTGTAAGCCTGGCTGAAGCGGTGGTCAGCCCCAGGGATAATCTCCATCTCCTTGGGCTGGCCTGCGTCGGCATAGATGCGCCTGGCATCCCCTGCAGGCACCAGCTCATCATTTTCACCATGCACCAACAAAAGCGGTCTGGGCGCAATCCTGGCAGCCAGCCCTGGCACATCAAACCCGGCCAGATCCTGGAACAGCTCCTGCCTCAGGCTGACCTGGCCTTCTGATGAGCCCAATGTGATCAGGCCTTGGCTGTCATCCTGGCTTACAATCATGCCCTGCAGCAGTCCATAGGGATCTGCAGGCGCGGCCCAGGAGCAGACAGCACGCACCCTGGGATCCTGGGCAGCCTGACAGAGCACAGTGCTCCCGCCGAAGCTGCGGCCCATGCTCATCACAAAAGGGGCCCCATGCTCCAGGCACCAGCCAACCACGCTGTCCAGATCCTGGAGCTGACTGCTGAGATTCATGTCCTGAAACCTGCCCTGACTTTCCCCATGTCCTGCAAAGTCAAAGGCCAGGCAATCCAGATCCAGCTCTGCAGCCAAGAATTCGGACATCTCCAGCACCCTGCCCCCACCTTCCTTACTGCCCGTGAAGCCGTGACAGATTACCAGGGTGGGCCTGGGCCTATCAGGAGCAGCATAATAAACTGTCGCCAGCTTCAAGCCCTGCTGGTTGGGAATGGTCAGACTCTGCCAGCTGCGCTCTTGCATATACACTCCTGAGGTAAGCCTTGCATCATTTCTGGACCTATTAAAATCAATCCGAGCTCAAGCCGTACTTTTTCAGCTTCTTGTGCAATGTGGCCCTGGTGATGCCCAAAACCCGGGCTGCCTCGCTTTTGTTGCCCTTGGTTTGCTCCAGGGTTTCCAGGATGGCCTGCTTTTCCACCTCTTGCAAGGGTTGGCCACCGTGGCCACTTTCCTGGACAGGATCCTGGTCTTCTTCCCCAGAATGCAGGCCAAGGGGCAGATCCCTGGGGGTGATGTACTCACCTCCTGCCAGGATCACCGCCCGCTCCACTGCATTCTCCAGCTCCCTTACATTGCCAGGCCAGGAATATTTGAGCATCAAGTCCATGGCCTGTGGAGTAAAGTCCTTGATCTGCTTGCGATTCTTCTGGGCGAACTGCTGCAGGAAATGCTCTGCCAGCAAGGGAATATCCCCTTCCCTTTTTTCCAGGGGCGGCAGATCCAGCCTGATCACGTTCAGGCGGTGAAAGAGATCCTCCCGGAAATTACCTGCCTGAACCTCCTGGTACAGATCCTTGTTTGTGGCTGCCAGGATGCGAACGTCCACGTAAACAGCCTTGTCACTGCCCACCCTCTGGATCTCCCTTTGCTGCAGGACCCGCAGCAGCTTGGCCTGCATGATCCAGGGGATCTCCCCTATTTCATCCAGGAAGATGCTGCCCTTGTGGGCCTGCATAAACCTGCCTTCGCGCTTTTTGTCCGCCCCGGTGAAAGCGCCTTTTTCGTGCCCAAAAAGCTCGGACTCCAAGAGATTCTCTGAAAGGGCAGAACAATTCACAGTGATCAGGGGACCATGCTTGCGCTCGCTGTTGGCGTGAATGGCCTTGGCGATCAGCTCCTTGCCTGTGCCGCTTGGTCCAGCAATAAGCACAGTGGCCTCTGTGGGCGCAATCCTGGCCACGGTCTGCAAAAGATCCTGCATAGCCGGGCTCTGGCCTATAATCTCTGATAGCTCGAAGTCTGCAGGCAGCTTTTGCCGCAGGGCCTGGTTCTCCTCCTGCAGGCGCATATGATCCAGGGCCCGCTGCATAGTCAGCTCCAGCACCTCAAAGTCCAGGGGCTTGGTCAGGTAGTCGTAGGCCCCGCTTTTCAAGGCCTCCACCGCGTTTTGCACCGAGGAATAGGCGGTCATGATCAAAACCGGAATCGCAGGATTGTAGTCCTTTATTCTCTGCAGGGCCTGCAGACCATCCATCTCTGCCATGCGCACATCCATAAGCACCAGATCCACGGGCCCCTGGCGCACCTCTTCTACAGCACTGGAGCCGTCCTCAGCAGTCAGAATGGTGTATCCCCAGCCAGCTAGCAGGGTCTGCAGCATGTTCAAGTGCCCGGGATCATCGTCTACTACCAGGACTTGGGGCCTGCTCTCCCTGGGAGATTTAGGCTTGGCTTGGGCCATAACTACTCCCTGTCTTCCGCACTGTTGGCTGGCAGGAGCAAAACAAAAGTGCTGCCCTGGCCTGGAGCACTTTGCACCTTGATCCTGCCCTGATGGGCCTGGATAATCTTGTCCACCACTGCCAATCCCAATCCAGTGCCACTCTTTTTGCTAGTGTAATAAGGATCAAAGATTCTCTCCAGCTCACTCTGGGCAATGCCTGCTCCTGTATCAGAAACACTTATCCGGATTTGGCCCTCCTGCTTTCCAGTTTGCACCAAAAGCTCCCCGCCCTCCTGCATAGCCTGGATCGCATTCAGATACAGGTTAAGCAGGGCCTGATTCAATCTGTCCTGATCCAGATAGGCCCATAGCTGATCCTGCTGGGGCTCGAATCGAATGCCAACCTGCTTGGACTCCGCATCCCTGCGCACCAGGCCCAGAGAGTGGCGCACCAGTTGATTGATCTCGCACTTTTCCAGCTGCAGCTCTGAAGGCCTGGCGAACTCCAAAAGCTCAGTAACCACCCGGTTCAGGCGATCCACCTCCTGGATCATGGTCCTGGCTGCGCTTTGCTCCTGGCTCTTCTCCTGGCTCATGCCCAGGAAATATGTGGCCAGGCCCTTGATGGAGCTCAAAGGGTTGCGGATCTCGTGGGCTATGCCTGCAGCCAAATGGCCTATGGCAGCCAGCTTCTCCTGGCGCTTGACCTTTTCCTGCAGCCCCTTTATCTGGCGCAGATCCTTGATGATTACCAGCTTGCCAGCATAATCCCCTGCTGCTGTCTGGATCCTGGACCCGCTCAGGCTCACAGGCAGCGGTTCCTCACCTGGCAGATGCAGCTCTGCCTCCTGCTCCAGGATGCTCCTTTCCCTGCCCAGCCTGCGCACAAAATTGCATATCTCCTCAGGCAGAACATCTTTTGCCCTTTGACCCTGCAGATCCCCTGCCAGGGCCAGCAGCAGAGCTGCGGGCTGATTGCTGTAGCTGACATTTTCTTCCCGGTCCAGGACCAACAGTCCTAAGGGGAGGTTGGAAACCACCGCCCCGGAAAAGGCCTGGGCGTCTTGCAGGAGTTGCGTTGTAAGCCGCGCTCTCTGGAGCCAAAACAGGGTGAGCACTCCGCTAAGGCCCAGTATGAGCAGTATCCCGGAGATGAGCAAGGTGTTTCTGATGTCCTCCTGCCTGGCCTGCTCAAATGGGGAGCTGTCCAGGCCCACAAAGATAAATCTGGTCTGCTCCTCTGAATCTGGGGCGATCTCCTGGTCCCTGGCCTGGCCTGACTGGGATCCTGGCGCTCGCCTGGAATGCATGCGGGAGTGCATGCCCCGCATATGGCCTGGAGGAGCTGCCTGTAGCGGGGCAAAGGTACTGTAGACCATAAAGCTGGACTCCCCATCTTGTTCCAGAACCACGCTCTGGGCCTGCCTTTCTGGCTCCAACCCGCCCAACTCTTCCTTATCCAGAAAATAGGAGCCTATTCTATCCTGATCACTATGGGCCAGGATCCTGCCCTGCTCATCAGTGACTATCAGATATAAAATATCCTGCTGGGCCGCTGTCTCGCTGAGCAGGGTCTGCAGCCTGTTCCCGCCGCCCATCATGCCCATCATGCCTGTCCTGGCTCCGGCCTCAAAGGACTTGATCAGGGCTGCGCCCTTCTCCTCCAGGATCTGGGACATGTGCTCCTTGCTGCGGTTTATGTTCAGCATAGCCAAGGCGATGACCACCCCGGCCAGGACCAGGGCTGCGGTAATCACCAGCCAGGTTGGAACAAAGCTGAACATCTTGCTGCTTTGTTTTTTCATCTCTTCCTTATCAAGCTTGCCTTTTGCTATCACTCTGAACCTGGAAGCTTAACCAATACAGCCCAGTGTATAGAAAATAAACACTCCAGCCGCAAACACGGCTATTCCATGCTTTGTTGCAAGAAACAGGCCTGGAAGTTGCCTACTGGACTACTAGGACATTCTGTCTTATTTTCATAATTATTACAAAACTCAAAAAATTCTAAAGGAGGCCCAAGATGCACAGGATCAAGATCGGCGGCATGAGCTGCATGCATTGCGTACAGGCGGTGACCAAGGCCTTGAATCAGGTTCCAGGGGTAAAGAATCCAGAGGTCAGCCTGGAAAAAGGTGAGGCCACGTTTGAGGCTGATGCTGATCTGGACATGCAAAAGGTTAAACAGGCTGTACAAGAGGCGGGCTATCAAGTGCTGCAGGAATAATTGCCTGGTCCAAGGCTTAAAGATGCGCCTGCAAAAAATCCAGTTCTGCAGGCGCAGAGAACAGATGCCAAAAAAAACAAAGAGTTATGCGATATAAGTCATTGAATTGAAGCTGCTTTTGGCTGTTTTTAATCAAATCTAAAATGGCTGTATAAACAGCTGTATAAAAAGTATACAACACTTGCTTCTGGTTAAATAAAGACGCTGCGAGCTCAACTTTAATCTTTCGAATTGATTGAATTTACTTATTTTGGCACTCTTTATGCTAGACAGTAAGCAGGGAAAAAGCCGGCTTTCCCTGGCTTATAGGCAAAAGACAGGCACCCGGGATTTAAACCTTAAAAATGCGTGGAGGTATAAATCATGAAAACCCTAAAACCCTTGGGCTTAGCTCTGGCTTTACTCCTGGTAATGGCCTCGGTATCCATGGCCGGACCTGGACAAAAAGGCAGGGGAATAATGCACGGACCAGGCTACGGCCCAGGCATGGGTCCTGGCTATGGATACAGCCAGCTCACAGAAGAGCAGCAACAGGCCCTGCAGGACATCTATGCAGAGCGCTCAGGTGAGCTCTACAGCCTGGGGTCCAAGCACATGGCCAAAAGGGCCGAGCTGAATGCAGAGCTGGCTGCCTCTGAAGTGGATGAAACCAGGATCAACAACTTGGTGCAGGAGATAAACGAGCTGCGCAGCGAGATGTTCAGCCAGCGCATCCAAATGAGTCTGGAAATGCGCAAGCAAGGTCTTTACCAATTTGGGCCCGGCATGATGGGGCAAAGTGGTTTCTGCCCCGGGAGCGGTCCTGGCATGATCCAGGGCGGGCCAGGAATGGGCTACGGCATGATGCAAGGACCAGGCATGATGCAGCACAGGCCCTGGGGGAGCTGGTAAGAAACCATTAATGCTGTGTGTTCCGGCGGCTTTATCCAGAGCCGCCGGACTTTTTGTTTCTAGAATTTTCATCTGACCAGGAGAGTTGCATGGCAAACCAGCAGACTGAAACCGCTTCAACGCAGGAACAAAAGCAGACCTTTCGCATCCTGGGCATGCACTGTGCCGCCTGCTCCTCCAGGGTGGAGCGCGAGGTCTCCTCCCTGCAGGGAGTGACCTCTGCCAGCGTGAATCTGGCTACGGAAAAGATGCAGGTCAGCTGGGATCCCAATGTCCTGGATGCAGAGCAGATCATGCACAAGGTCCAGGAGTCAGGATACAAGGCTGAACTGCCCCAGGAAAAGGCCCGCATTGACCTGGACATCAAGGGCATGACCTGTGCGGCCTGTTCCGCCCGGGTGCAAAAGGCCCTGGAGAATCTCCCGGGCGTACTGGAGGCAGAGGTCAACCTGGCCACGGAAAGGGCCAGGGTGCTTATTGATCCAGCCCAGACAGAGGTGCAGCAGCTTATAAATGCTGTGCAAAAGGCTGGCTACCAGGCCAGTCCCTTATCCAGGGAAGAGGAGGAACCCGGTCTGGAGCAGGAAAAGGAGATGCAGGCCAGGCTGCACAGCCTGCGCAACCGCCTGCTATTTTCCCTTTTGCTGGTCATACCCCTTATGCTGATCTCCATGGGAGAAATGGTGGGTCTAACCCTGCCAGGAATACTTAGCCCAACAGAGGCGCCGCTTAATTTCGCCCTAGCCCAACTAGTGCTCACCCTGCCTATTGTGCTCCTGGGCCATGAGTTTTACCAGCAGGGCTTTAAGTCCCTGGCTTATCTGGCCCCGAACATGGACTCCCTGATCGCGGTGGGTACAGGCGCGGCATTTGTCTACAGCCTCTGGAACCTGGCGGAGATCGCCCTGGGCCACCAGGCTGTACATCGGGCCCATGACTTGTATTTCGAGTCCGCAGCCATGATCCTGACCTTAATCACCTTGGGCAGGTTCCTGGAAAACAGATCCAAGGTGCGCACCTCTGACGCCATCAAGCAGCTCATGCAGCTAAGGCCGGAAGAAGCAACCGTGATCCGAGGCCAGAAATATGTGCGGGTAGGGGTAAATCAAATCCAACCCGGGGACCTGCTCCTGGTCAAGCCTGGAGAGAGGATACCAGTGGATGGCCGCATCACAGAGGGCCATTCCAGCCTGGACGAGTCCATGCTCACCGGAGAGAGCATGCCGGTAAGCAAAAAGCCGGGTGATCAGGTCTTCAGCGGGACCTACAACTCCCATGGATCTTTGCGCATGCGAGCGGAAAAAGTGGGCCAGGAAACCACCCTGGCCAAGATCATCCGCCTGGTGCAGGAGGCCCAGGGCTCCAAGGCCCCCATAGCCAACCTGGCAGACAGGGTCAGCCTCTATTTTGTGCCAGTGGTAATTGCCATTGCTGTCCTGGCCTTTCTGATCTGGCTCTTTTTGGCCCAGGCAGAGTTCTCCTTTGCCCTGCGCATCTTTATTGCGGTTTTGGTCATTGCCTGCCCCTGCGCCCTGGGCCTGGCCACTCCCACAGGCATCATGGTAGGCACCGGCCGCGGGGCCCAGCTGGGAGTGCTCATCAAGAGCGGTCAGGCTTTGGAAAGCGCCAAGAACATCCAGACCATGGTCCTGGATAAGACCGGAACCCTGACCACTGGCCAGCCAGCTTTGAGCAGGACTGTACTTCTGAGCTCTTCCTTTGCTGAAGACGAGGTTTTAAGCTTAGTGGCAGGGGTGGAGCAGGAGTCAGAACACCCCTTGGCTAAGGCTGTGGTGCAGGGAGCTGAATCCAGATTGGGCAGCAGCCTGCCCAGACCGGAATCCTTTGAGGCTGTGTCCGGCCTGGGAGTCAAGGCCAGGATCCAGGGCAGGGAAGTACTGATAGGCAACCTGGAGTTTATGCACCAAAACCAGGTCCAGGGGCTGGAAGAGCAGGAGATAGACAGCCAGATGCAGGACATGGCAGGCAAGGGCGAGACTCCACTGCTGGCTGTGCTGGACAAAGAGCCTGCCTTGATCCTCTCAGTAGCTGACCAGATCAAGCCCGGAGTCAAGGAGGTCCTGGCCAAGTTGCAGGAAATGGGCCTGGAAGTAATCATGCTCACTGGGGACAACCGGATTACAGCCCAGGCAGTGGCTGAGCAGCTGGGTCTGGATCAGGTTATCTCCGAGGTCTTGCCTGAGCACAAGGCAGAGGAAATCAGAAAGCTGCAGGCCAAGGGCCGCAAGGTAGCCATGGTAGGAGATGGCATCAACGATGCCCCTGCCCTGGCCCAGGCTGACCTAGGCCTGGCCATGGGCACCGGCATAGATGTGGCCATAGAATCTGGCGACATCGTGCTTATGCAGGGAGATCTGCAAAGGGTGCTCACAGCCATCCAGCTCAGCAAGGCCACAGTGCGCAACATCAAGCAGAACCTGTTCTGGGCCTTTTTCTACAATAGCCTGGGTATCCCTGTGGCTGCAGGAGTATTGCTGCTGTTCGGCGGACCCAGCCTGAGCCCCATGATCGCTGCTGCTGCCATGGCCATGAGCTCTGTCTCTGTGGTCAGCAACGCTTTGCGGCTGCGCTTTTTCCAGCCCCAGCAGCTACAGTCTGCGGTCCAGGCCACATAAAAATTGCATGAACTTGAATTTTAATTTGGGCATATGTGCAAAAACTTTCTACAAACCGGCCTAAAGCGCTGCTTCGACTCCCTGGGCCAAGAGATCCACTGCCAGGGCAGCCTGCAGGACGCAGAGCTGCGGCTGGGACAAAGCATCCCCCAGCCCAGGTTTGCCCCTTCCAGCCAGGAGGGTTTGATCCAGGACCAGGCCACTGGCCTGTATTGGCTGCAAGATCTGCGTCTTTTCCAGTTTCCCCTGGCCTGGGAGGAGGCCCTGCAGGCGGTGCAGGACCTGAACCAGCAGGCCTACCTGGGCCGCAGTGACTGGAGGCTGCCCAACCGCAGGGAGCTGCGCAGTCTGATCTGCCACGGGCAGAGCAAACCCGCTCTGGCTCCCGGGCATCCCTTCCAGGGCCTGCAGCAGACCTGGTACTGGACTTCGACCTCCTCGGCCATGTATCCGGCCTATGCCTGGTATGTGCATTTTGCCGGAGGCAGGATGTTCTGGGGGGCCAAGGATAACTTCTACATGCTCTGGCCGGTCTGCGGCAAAAGCAAGGTCCTGCCTGCCACAGGCCAGGGCTTTTGTGCCGACACCAGGGGCAGGCTGCTGCAGAATCCTGGACAGGGCCAGGATGGGGAGCTGCAGATGGGCAATACCTGGCCCCAGCCCAGGTTCCAGGAGCTGGAGCAGGGTATCTGGGACAGGCTAACTGACCTGGTCTGGGCCAGGACCGCGGATCTGGCAGGGCCAGTCAGCTGGGAGCAGGCCTTGCAGGCCATAAACGAGCTGAACCCTGGCCTGGATCCTGAAGGCTGGCATCTGCCCAACATCAACGAACTGGAATCCCTGGTGGATGCCCAGGAGCACACCCCTGCCCTGCAATCCGAACATCCCTTCCTGGATGTGCAGGAGGTCTATTGGTCCTCCAGCAACAGCATGTTCGAGACTGATTGGGCCTTTGCTCTGTACATGCATAAAGGCGCAGTAGGCGTGGGCTATAAGCCAGGGGCCAAGTTCCATGTCTGGCCGGTGAGAAGGAAGTCCCCCATATAACGCGCTGCCAGTACAGCACTTTTTTCCTTCTGCAATAAAACAGTCTCCAGGGCTAGACATTTTTCTTTCAGCAAGTTATATGAACAGTTGTTCAAATGATTAGCAATACAGGCTAAAATATGCAGGAAAAGGTCCCAGATATCTGCCAGGAAACTTGCGTACACCCGGATGCAGTGCAAAAGGCCAAGTCCGGAGAGTTGGGCCTGGATCTGGTGCAGGAGCTGGCAGGGGTGTTCAGGGTGCTGGGAGACAGCACCAGACTGCGCATCCTGCTGGCCTTGAGCAGAAGCGAGCTGTGCGTGTGTGATCTGACTCGGGTACTGCAGATGAACGCCTCTGCTGTTTCCCATCAGCTGCGCCTGTTGCGGGCAGCCAAGCTGGTCAAGTACAGGCGGGAGGGCAAGAATGTCTTCTACAGTCTGGATGACCAGCATGTGCAGACCCTTTTGGCCCAGGCCCTGGAGCATGTGCAGGAGTAGTCGTACGAGGATGGCTGGAGCCATAAGAATATGGCGTTCCCAGGTTCCTCCCTGGGAACGTAGGAAATAACTGGATTCCGGCCTTCGCCGGAATGACGGATAAGAGCAACTGGATTCCCTCCAGGACGCAGGCCCTCCAGGCTGGATAGCGGCTGGAGCCTGGGCTGGACCACGATTCAGTACCGGAATGACGGATAAGAGCAACTGGATTCCGGCCTTCGCCGGAATGACGGAAAAGAGAAAGGGACATCTGTAGTACTGAAAGTAAGCAAAAAAACAGATGAACTTTACATTGGAGAACAATCAATGTCCCAGAACAATATTTGCCAAGAGCAGCAAAAGAGCTGCAGTTATCCAGATGGCAACCCTCAGGATACTTCCTGCAGCGGGGCCTGTAAGGTATCTGCTCAGCAGGAGGAGCAGGGCTTTGACCTAAGACACGAGCTCCTGCGCCTGCTGCCGGGCACACTCTTCTATATCCTGGCACTTAGCCTGGAGCATCTACCCCAGATCCCTGACTTGCCCGGGTTAACCATCTTCTTCTTTCTACTGGCCTACATCCTGGTGGGCTGGGACATCCTGCTTAGCGCAGGCAGAAACATTGTCCAGGGCCGTATATTTGACGAGTTCTTCCTCATGGGCCTGGCCACCCTGGGCGCACTGGCAATTCAGGCCTATGCAGAGGCAGTGGCAGTGATGCTCTTCTTTAAGGTGGGCGAACTATTCCAGGAGGCAGCTGTGGCCAGCTCCAAGCGCTCCATCAACTCCCTGCTGCAATTGCGCCCAGACTTCGCCAGACTGAAGACCGCCCAGGGCCTGCAGGAAGTAGACCCGGAACAAGTGGCCTCTGGGGATATAATCCAGATCAGGCCTGGAGAAAGGGTGCCCCTGGACGGGTTGCTCCTGGGCCAGGAAGCTAGCCTGGAAACCTACGCTTTGACAGGAGAGTCAGGCTCAAAACGCTTCAGCCAGGGCCAGGAGATACTATCCGGGCTGATTAATCAGGACGGGCTCTTGGAACTCAGTGTAAGCAAGCCGTACAGCGAATCCACTGTAGCCAGGATCCTGGACCTGGTACAAAACGCTGCAGAGCAAAAAGCCCCCACTGAAAAATTCATCTCCAGATTCGCCCGCTACTACACCCCTGCGGTGGTAGCCGCGGCCTTGGCTATTGTGCTCTTGCCCCTGATTCTATACCAGATAACCTGGCTACAGCAGCTATACACCGCCCCGCCGCAGTTCTCTGAATGGTTCTACCGGGGCCTGGTCTTCCTGGTGATCTCCTGCCCTTGTGCTCTGGTCATCTCCATCCCTTTAAGCTTTTTTGGCGGCATAGGCGCGGCCTCCAGGCAAGGGGTGCTGGTCAAGGGAGCCAACTATCTGGAAGGATTAAACAGCTTACGCACTGTGATCTGGGACAAAACCGGGACTCTCACCCAGGGCAAATTCCAAGTGCAGGAGATTCTGACCGGCCCAGGATTTGACAAGCAGCAGGTCCTGAAGCTGGCTGCCCTGGGCGAGGTCCACTCCAATCATCCCCTGGCTGGTGCGATTCTGGAGGCCGCAGGCAATCTGGATGGCAGCCAGGATCAGGTCCAGGATCTGCAGGAGATCAAGGGCAGGGGGCTGGCCTTCAGCCTGCCCCAGGGCAGAGTCCTGGTAGGCAGCAAGGCCTGGCTGCAGGAAAACAGGATCCAGCCCGAACATCTGCCTGCCCAGGGCCAGGGCTGCATCTATGTGGCCCTGAACCAGGATTATGCGGGCTGCATCAGGCTAAGCGACACCTTGAAGCCCGGAAGCATGCAGGCAGTGCAGGATCTGCGCAGCCTAGGCATAGAAAGGCATTACATGCTGACCGGAGACAGTCAGTCCCTGGCTGCAGACGTGGCCCAAAGGCTGGGCCTGGACGGCTTCTGGGCAGAGCTTTTGCCTGAACAAAAGCTGAATAAGCTGCAGGAGCTCTTAAGCGCCCAAAGGCCAGGAGAGCTGCTGGCATTCGTGGGAGACGGCATAAACGATGCTCCCGTGCTGCGCAGGGCTGACCTGGGTGTGGCCATGGGCGGGCTGGGGTCTGATGCTGCCATAGAGGCTGCGGACATTGTACTAATGCAGGATGAGCCTGGAAATCTGGCAGTTGCCCTGCAAGTGGCCAACAAGACCAGATCAGTGGTCTGGCAGAATATCTTTCTGGCCTTGGGAGTGAAGCTCCTGGTCTTGTCCCTGGGAGCTCTGGGCCTGGCAGGGATGTGGGCCGCAGTATTCGCCGACGTGGGCGTGGCCCTGCTGGCGGTGCTGAATGCCCTCAGGGTCATGCGCT
>JBNJDO010000055.1:0-13977 GCA_051744965.1 Thermodesulfobacteriota bacterium
CCCTCTCCGCACTTGCCGAATCCCGGACCAGGTGTGGTTACCACCCCGGCCCGACTAAGCAGAAGATCAAACAGCTCCCAGGAGTCCCGGCCTGCATTGACCCAGATGTAGGGTGAATTCCTGCCACCTGCGCACTCCAGGCCCAAGGCCTGCATGCCTTCCAGGATCAGGGCAGCGTTTTGCAGATAATAGTCTGCAAGCTCCTTAACCTCTGCCTGGCCCTGCTCACTGTAAACCGCCTCTGCTGCCCGCTGCACAGGATAGGAAACCCCATTGAACTTAGTGCTTTGCCTGCGCAGCCACAGGCCATGCAAGGGTACCTGTTCTCCCTGGGAGGTATAGCCCATGCAGTCCTTGGGCACCACTGTATATGCGCATCTGGTGCCGGTAAAGCCTGCTGTCTTGGAAAAGCTCCTGAATTCTACAGCCACTTCCCTGGCCCCAGGGATCTCATAGATGCTCCTGGGCAGCCCAGGATCCCGGATAAAAGCCTCGTATGCCGCGTCATAAAGGATCAAGGCCTGTTTTTGTCTGGCAAAATCCACCCACATCTGGAGCCTGTCCCTGTCAATGGCTGCACCAGTAGGATTATTGGGAAAGCAAAGGTAGATTACATCCACATCCTGCCCTGGTGGATCCGGAATAAAGCTGTTTTCCGGAGTAGACTCCAGATAGACCAGGCCCTGGAATCTGCCCTCCTGATACTCCCTGGTACGCCCGGCCATGACATTGGTATCCAGGTACACAGGGTAAACAGGATCAGGCAGGGCCACTTGGACAGAAGTGGAAAATAGCTCCTGGAAATTGGCTGTATCGCACTTGGCCCCATCAGAGATAAAGATCTCCTCAGGTGAAATCTCCGCACCCCTGGCCTGGAAATCTGACTTGGCTATCTTCTCCCGCAAAAAGGCATAGCCCTGCTCCGGACCATAGCCCCGAAAGGTTTCTTCCTGGCCCAGCTCTTGCACTGCTTCCTCCATAGCCTGGGTGCAGGCCCTGGGCAGAGGCCTGGTCACATCTCCGATCCCTAAGCGGATTACATCCTGTTCTGGATTTTCCTTTTGGAATTTGCTTACCCTGCGGGCAATATCCGCGAACAAATAAGAAGCCTGCAATTTAAGGTAATTCTCATTGATCTTCAGCATGCTTCCCAGCTCCTTGTATATGATTAGACCCTAGCAGTGCCAGGAGACTCTTCCTGTTCTTCCTCCTCAGGACTGGGGCCCAAGCCCAGCAGGATTGATCCAGCAACAAAAACAGAGGAGTAGGTGCCCACCAGAATGCCTATAAAAAGAGCCAGGGCAAAATTGTGGATCACCCCTCCACCCAGGATGAGCAGGGCCAGGATGACCATCAGGCTGGTACCAGAGGTGAGGATGGTCCGGCTCAAGGTCTGGTTCACGCTCTTGTTCACTAGGCCCTGCAAGGGCAACTGCAGCTTGGACTGCAGATTCTCCCGAATACGATCAAAGACCACTATGGTATCATTCAGGGAATAACCGATGATGGTCAGCAAAGCAGCGACTATGGACAGATCAAACTCCTTGCTCATCAGGGAAAACAGACCCACAGTGATAAGTACGTCGTGGATCAAGGCCGCCAGTGCGCCCAAGGCAAAATTCAGTCGCAGGTACCAGCAAAGACCCAGGGTAATCAGCAGGGCTGCCAGGGTCAGATAGGCTATGGGCACATTTATTAGCTGCAACACATAGACTCCGCCCAAGAGACCCACTGCCATTAGACCAGAGGCGAACCACTTTTGCTCGAAGCGGCCGGAAATATATATACAGATCAAAAGCGCTGCGTAAAAAAGCGCCTGCAGGGCCTTGTTCTGCAGGTCAGAGCCCACCTTGGGCCCCACCATCTCCTGCCTTTGAAAGGTAAAGCCAGTCTCCAGATTTCCTTTCAATCCCTGCTCTATCCTGTTGCGCATTTCCTGGGGCTTGACCTCAGTGGTGGAAATCCGCAGCAGATACTCATGCCCTCCTTCCAGGCCCAACTGTTGCACCCTGATCTGGGGCAAATCCAGCTCATCCAAGGCTGACTGCAATCTGCTGACTCCAATTTCCTCTTCGAACTTGAGCTGCATATTGATCCCGCCGGCAAAATCAATGCCCAGCCCCAATCCACCTCTAACCAGGATGGAGAGCAGGCCCACCAAAATGATCAGTCCAGACAACCCCAGGGCAATCTTCCTTTTGCCCATGAAGTCAATATTCGTACCTCTAGGTATCAGCTGCAGTCCCATCTGGATCCCTCAACTTCCTGTTGCTTGCCTTGAAAAAAACTGTTCTATCTCTCCATTCAGCTTCTTGATCCGGCCCAGACAATATTACAGCTTCAGGCTGGAGCCAGGCTGCTTGGTCTTAAGCCAGAGGTCAAAGAAGATCTTGGAGACAAAGATCGCGGTGAACATGGAGGCCAGAGTGCCCACGGACAAGGTCACGGCAAAGCCCTTAATCGGGCCTGTGCCGAATTGATACAAGATCAAGGCAGCCATCAGGGTGGTCACGTTAGCGTCCACAATGGTCAAAGTAGCCTTGGAAAAGCCCTCTTCCACCGCTTTGCGAGAGCTAAGCCCCCTGGCCAGCTCCTCCCGGATGCGCTCGAAAATCAGCACACTGGCATCCACAGCGATTCCTATCAAAAGGATTATCCCTGCAATTCCGGGCATGGTCAGGGTGGCCCCAAAGCCAGCCAATACGGCCAGAATGAGCACAATATTCAGGCCCAGCAGAATATCCACAATCACCCCGCCCCAGCCGTAGTAGACTATTGCAAAGAGCAACACCAAAAGTCCGCCCACCAGCATGGAGCGCAGGCCCTGTTCAATGGACTGCTGGCCCAGGGAAGCGCCAACGCTGCTTTGCTGCAGAACCTCCACAGGTGCTGGCAAGGAGCCTGCCCTGAGAACAATGGCCAGATCGTGGGCTTCCTCGGTTTTGAACTGTCCTGTTATGCTTGCCCTGCCCCCGCTGATCCTCTCCCTGATGCTGGGTGCAGAATAGACCTTGTCGTCCAGGACTATGGCCAGCCTCCTTTGCACATTCTCTGCAGTAACCCTCTCGAATATTCTGGCCCCTTGCCTATCCAGGCTTAAGGCCACATAAGGCTCATTATAGTTATCAAAGGCCACATTGGCATCTGTGATATGTTCCCCTGTGAACAGAACCTTGCTCTCTACAGCTATGGGTGTCTCTGAGTAGCTGCCGTCAGATTGCCTTTGCCGCATCTGCAACAGCTCTGTGCCAGGGGGCAGATCTTCCTTTTGGGCCTTTTCTGGGTCCACATCATCGTCCACCAGCCTGAATTCCAGATGTGCGGTTTGCTGTACCAGCTCCACAGCTCGGCCTGTCTCCTCCAGGCCTGGCAACTGGACCTGGATCCGATTGTCCTGCAGCTTACGGATATCCGGCTCTGTCACCCCGAACTGGTCTATCCTGGACCTGATAACCTTTAGGGCCTGATCCAAAGTCATTTCCCGCAGCTCATCCAGGTAGTCCTCCCGAGCAGCCAGCGTATAACGCTGCCTGCCCTCTTCCAGGTCCTGGGTCTTTTCCAGGCGCAGTTGCTGGGAAAAGTCCTCTTGGATAATCTCCTTCAACTGCTGGGACTGCTCTGGATCCAAGAGCAACAACTGCAAACGGGCCTGAGGCAGACTGGTGGGATTCAGTACCAAGATGCCCTCATCTCTGGCCCTGGAGCGAAGCTCGTCCCCTAGCTGATCCAAGCTATTCTGAACCGCAGTCTCCATCTCCACGCCCAGGATAAGACTGATGCCGCCCTGGAGATCCAGGCCCAAGTTGACCTCTTTATCAGGCAGCACCTTTTGCAGGGCACTATCCTGGGACAAAAATGTGGGCAAAGCATATACCGCCCCCAGGCCCAGAACCAAAACCGCAAGCACTACTCTCCACACCAATCTGCTGCCCATGCCGTTTCCTTACTGTTACAAGCCGGATAAGCTTCAAAAGCTAGATATTTGCTCCCTAAAACTAAACAGTGCACAGCTCCTTTTGCTGGCCCATAAAATCCAGGAGTCTCTGACCTCCTCAGGTCCTACCATTGGACCTGCTTACGCACTGGATGCTGCAGTCAACTCCTTTTGCAAGCAACAGCAAAAAAGGCTGTGACTTCTTGCCAGGCAGGATCCTATGAAGGGATTTAGCACTAAGACTGGCTGCTGCCCTCTCCGGATTTCTTGTCCATTTTCATGGAGATGTAGGCCCTGTTCACCTTGACTTCCATATTGTTGCCCAGATCCAAAGTGATCACCTCCTCGGAAAGGTTCTTGATCCTGCCGTACAGCCCCCCTGCGGTAACCACAGAGTCCCCTTTTTGCAGAGCATTCAACATCTCCCTGTGCTGCTTGGCCCTTTTCTGCTGGGGCCGAATCAACAGGAAATAAAATATGACAAAGAGAATGATCAAAGGCAAAAAGGCTACCAAAGGATTGCCCTCTGCCCCGCCTCCGCCTGCTGGCTGCCCCATTGCAAACGCCACGTCTTGCCAGAACATAGTCCCTCCTGATTTACTTATTCACCACACGTTTCCAGGCATTGGAGCCCGCATAAATAAAAAGCCGCCATTTAAACAAAAAAGCGCCAGAAGCGCTTCCCGACTCGTTTCCAGAGGAATTAAGGCTGACTACCTGCAAAACAAGCCCTGTGTCAAGCCTGTCCATTTTGACTACCAGAACTGGCTGATTGTCTCATACTCGGACTCAAGCTCAGAGAAGCGCTGCTTCTCCTCGGTGTTGGAGATAAGCTCCTTGGCTTTTTGCATATAATACTTGGTTCTCTCCTGGTTATTCTGGTAGAGATAGGCATAGGCGTAATGCAAATAGCCTGAGAACTCATCCCCTTGTTGGCCCAAGAGCCTGCCCAGTACTGTATGCACCTCCTTGTTGCGGGGCACATTGCGCAGCACTTTTTGCAAGTCCCTGGCTGCCTGCTCCTTCTGCCCCTGCTCTGCTCTTATCCTGGATAGATAATACAGGGCCATGAAATCTCTAGGATTTTGCTTCAGGGCCCTTTCCAGATAAGGTCTGGCCTCCTGGAATTTGCCCTGTTGGAAATAGAATCTGCCTGCCTCCCTCTGCCACAAGGGGTCACCCCCCCCGCACTCCAGGGCCTTGCCCAGGGTGCGCTCGGCTTTGGATATATCGTTGCTGCGCTGCTGCAAAATAGCCTTGCCCAACAGCTGCAGGCAGGATAGCTCCGCTTCTGAGTCCTGAAAATAGGCCATGGCCCGACCTGGATCCTGGTACCTGGCCCTGAGCAACATCTGCACCCTGCGCAGCCTGCTGTTGTCGCTTTCCCTGGCCTGGATCTCAGGCTCCATGCGATGCACCATGCTCTCCACTTCCCCGATCCTGGACTCCAGCCCAGGATGGGTGAGCATGTATTCCGGGATCTCAGCGCTGCTGCCCCCGAGGAGCTTATGCCGTCTGATCTTGCGAAAGGAATCCGCCATTCCCTGGGGGTTGTAGCCAGCCCGGACCAGGTACTCCAATCCCAACTGATCAGCCTCTTGTTCGTCGTTGCGGCTGTATTTCAGGGCAGCGGCCTGACCACCAGCCATAGAGCCCACAGCCAGGGCCTGAGACCCGGCTCCACCTCCCAGCAAGACCCCGGCCAGAACCCCGGCCAAGGAACCTAGATTGATCCATTTGGAACGCTCAATATTCCCTGCTATATGCCTTTGGGTCACATGGGCCAGCTCATGTGCCAGGACAGCAGCCAGCTCTGACTCGTCCTCCATGGCCAGAATCAGTCCGGTGTGCAGAAAGATTTTGCCTGAAGGGGCAGCAAATGCGTTTAAAGCACCGTCCCGCAGGACACTGATCTCCAGCTCAAATGGCTGAGCAGGGATTCCCTCCTCCACCCTCTGCAATAAGTCCTGGACGTAGTTTAGCACCGAAGGATCCTGTACCAGAGGCAGCTTGGAGGTGACTAGCACCTCAAACTTCTGGCCCAGCTCCTTTTCGTCCTGGATGCTGAAATCGCCAAAGGCAGCATGCAAAGGGGCAGGTAAGAGCAAAGGAAAAATAAGAAGCAGAATAAGCAGCTTTTGCAGCCAAAATTTGTAGAACATAGCTTTTGGGCCTTGGGCCCTATTTATTCATCATATCCAAAAACTCTTGGTTGCTTTTGGTCCCTTTCATTTTCTCCAACAAAAACTCCATGCTGTCAATGGAATTCATGGAAGCCAGCAATTTGCGCAGGATCCAAATCCGGTTCAGGTTCTCCTGGGAGATAAGCAACTCCTCCTTCCTGGTCCCGGAACGGTTGATGTCTATGGCTGGGAAGACTCGCTTGTCAGCCAAGAACCTGTCCAGATAGATCTCCATATTGCCTGTGCCCTTGAATTCCTCGAATATCACCTCGTCCATGCGGGAACCTGTATCTATCAGCGCGGTGGCGATAATACTCAGGCTTCCCCCTTGCTCCACGTTGCGTGCAGCTCCAAAGAACCTCTTGGGCCTTTGCAGGGCATTGGCATCCAGACCTCCGGAAAGAATACGCCCGGAGGAAGGGGTCACTGCATTGTAGGCCCTGCCCAGCCTGGTTATGCTGTCCAGGAGGATAACCACGTCTTTCTTGCGCTCCACCAGCCTCTTGGCTTTCTCCAAGACCATCTCCGCCACCTGCACATGCCTTTGCGGGGGCTCGTCAAAAGTGGAGCTGACCACCTCCCCGCGCACGGTCCTTTCCATGTCTGTGACCTCCTCAGGCCGCTCATCTATTAAAAGCACGATCAGATAGGCCTCAGGATGGTTGGTCATGATGGAGTTGGCGATGGTCTGCAGGAGCATGGTCTTGCCAGTTCGGGGCGGAGCAACTATCAGCCCCCTTTGCCCTTTGCCTATGGGGGTCATCAGATCAATGATCCTGGCGGAGTAGTTATCAGCCCCGTTTTCTGCTAAAAACCTCTGCTCTGGATAAAGAGGAGTCAAATTGTCGAAGAGCACCAAATGCTTGGATTCCTCAGGCGAGGCAAAGCCTACCTCGTGAACTCTGAGCAGGGCGAAATATCTTTCCCCTTCTTTTGGGGGCCGGATCTGGCCAGAAACCACATCCCCCTTTCGCAGGCCGAACCTCCTGATCTGGGAAGGAGAGACGTAAATATCGTCAGGCCCAGGCATATAGTTATACATTGGGGAGCGCAGAAAGCCGAAACCATCGGGCAAGACCTCCAGCACCCCTTCTCCGGAAATGTTCCCGTTCTGGGAGGAACAGGCCTGCAGGATGGAAAATATCAGCTCCTGCTTGCGCATGCTGCTGGGATTTTCCACATTGTACTCATTGGCCAGCTCCATCAGCTCTGGCATGGATTTCTTCTTCAACTCAGATAGATTCATGATTGATGTAGCCATAAAAAACCTGTTCTCAACTGCTTAATGTTGATTCTTGTTTCCAGGCCTGAACAGCCCAGACACTGGGTTGCACGCAGGCCTGCTCGGAATATCAAGTCCTGTTCGCCTGCAAAATTTATTCAAAGCACATTCCAGGACCCGACAGTCCTTGGCGGGAGCTTTGCCCTGTACATCTAAATCTGGATCCCTTTTTGCTTGCCGTAGCTAGCCGCAAAACAAAGCAGGCTGTTTCCGGGCCTAAAGGACCTAATCCTGCTATCAGATCCAGAATTTGGCCAAGTTGGCAATACAGGCAAAGATCAGAGCCATGGGCATGGAATGGACTGGGGCCTATAGTTCAGAATATGAATGCTCGGGGAAAAGGTCTGGCAAACTAATCCCGGGCCGGGCGAGACCTTGTGCAAGACAGGCAATAGCCCGGAGAGATTAAGCTTCCTTGGTCTTTAAGACGTCGCTGAAAATATGCTCAATTTCCGCCTGGATCTGCTCCCGGTCCTTGCATAAAGCGCAGGAGAGCTCCATGGTCAAAAGCTCCATAGCCTGTTCCAGAAGCCGACGTTCACCAAAGGAAAGATCCTTGTCCTGTGAGATAAGAAAGAGTTCTTTCAGGACATAGGCTACATCAGACAAGTCACCGCTTTTTAGCTTTTCCGAATACTCTCGGTAGCGTCTGTTCCAGTTCTGGCCTGCATAGCCCTTGAAATCTGAGCGGTCCTGCATGCTCTGCAGCACAGAGCGTCCATACTCAGCATCGCACACAGAACGCAGGCCCACGTTCAGGGCATTTTCCACAGGCACCATTAGGGTGCCCTCGTTGCTAAGGATACGCACCACGTAAAAATCGTTTCTAGCGCCTCCTACTTCCTGGCTGGTAATAGCCTCCACTTTGCCTACTCCCTGGGCGGGATAGACTACCAATTCATCAATCTTAAACATACTCTAGCCTCCTGCCTGCGCTATATACAAAGCAGACTAGAAGCAGTGTACCCCATCCCAGGCGCACAGTCCAGTAGCCAGGCCCCAAAAAAGGCATAGGCTTTTGACTGCCTTAGGCGCACAGCTGTAGTTCTTGCAAATATTCTTGGGCACTTTGCATTCCCTGACGGCAAAATAAATCCAGGGCTCTTGCAGCCGCAGGCAACACCTCTTGCAGGCAGTCCAGCTCCTGGGGGGAGAACCCAGAGAGCACATGTCCAACCACGCTGGATCCTGGATCAGGTCTGCCTATTCCCAGCCGCAAACGATAGAACTCCCTGCCTGCGCATTCTTGAGCAATAGAACCCAGACCTCGGTGGCCAGCCAAGCCGCCTTGATACTTGAAACGCAGCCTGCCTAAGGGCAGGTCCAGCTCATCGTGCAGAACCAGGGTCTGCTCCAGACCCAGATTGTAGCCCTTTAAAATCTCCCGCACGGCTATTCCGCTGCGATTCATGTAGGTGGAAGGCTCGGCCAGGATCCAGGACATGCCTAGTTCCTGCGGTCGCCAGATCCAGGCCTGGCAAGAGGCTCTGCTTGCCTTGCCCAGCTCCGATATCCTCGCAGCCTGCAGCCTGACAAACTCTTCCAGGGCCATAAAGCCCATGTTGTGCCTGGTCCGGGAGTATTTCCTGCCCGGATTGCCCAGCCCCACCACCAATCCACTGCAATGCATGGCTGCAGTTCCAGAGAGCAGGCCTGCAGGGCCGGAGTTTATTCCTGTTCCTCAGAGCCGGATTCTTCTCCTGGCCCTGCTTCTTCAGCCTCGGTCTCCTCAGCCTCAGCTGCGCTCTCAGGCGGAGCCACGCCCACCACAGCGAAGTTCTCCTCGTGCTCCTGCAGAACCACGCCTTCAGGCAACTCTATATCATTCAGATATATACTGTCATTGATCTCCAGGTGGGAAACATCCAGAACAATGCTGTCCGGAATAGCAGTAGGCAGGCAGACCACGCCTATGCTTTCCCTGTATATGGTCACCAGGCCGCCTTCTTCCTCGCCCTTGGCAGTACCCTGGACCTCTATTTGAGCATCCACCTCCATCTTCCTGGTCAGGTCCACTCCCAAAAAGTCCACATGCATGATAAGCTTTTTTACTGGATGCTCCTGCACTCCCCAGATCAGGACCGGCTTTTTAGTCACCTGGCCTTCCTTCTGGATGTGTAGATCAATCACATTGCTCATGTGCGCTTTGTAATAAATGGATTCCAAGGGGCCGTATGGGGCTTGAACAGGTATGTTCTCGCCCTTTCTATCGTAATAGACCCCGGGTATATAGCCTTTGCGGCGCATTTTGCGCACCAGGCCCTTTCCTGTGCCATTTCTTTCCTCCACCTCTAGGCTGAAATGCTCTGCCATACACTGTTCTCCTTACAGCGAATCCGGATCCAGTCGGCTTCGCTCTTATTTTTGTTTTTTCTCCGCTTTTGTTTGGCCTCATGCGCTGCGGCTTCTGGCCAGAATCCGGCTGGCGCAAGCCTTTGATCGGATATCATTTTCAGTATAAATTCCAGTCATCAGGAAAAGAGCACGCTCACAGAGGATTCCTGATGGATATTCCATATGGCCTGGGCCAAAAGTCCGGCTACTGAGATGACTTTAAACTTGGAGCTTTTTTGGGCCTCTTGGCTCAAGGGAATAGTGTCCGTGACCACAATCTCGCTGAACTTGGAGTTCTCCAGTCTCTCCACCGCAGGACCGGAGAGCACCGCATGCGTGGCGCAGGCCATTACTGAGCGCGCTCCCTTGGCAGCCAGGGCCTCGCCTGCAGCCACCAGGGTGCCACCGGTATCTATCATATCGTCCACTACTATAGCGCACTTGTCCTGGACATCCCCAATGATGTTCATGGCCTGGACCTGATTGGGCTGATCCCTTCTCTTGTCCACAATAGCCAGACCAGCACCCAGGCGCTTGGCAAAGGCCCTAGCCCTTTCAGTGCCGCCGGCATCAGGGGATATTATTACCTGATCATTTTGAAACTGTTGCAGATAGTCCAACAGGACCTTAGAGGCGTAAAGGTTATCCACAGGCAGATCAAAAAAACCTTGAATCTGTCCGGCATGCAGATCCACTGTGAGCAGACGATGAGCTCCAGCCACGCTCAGAAAATCCGCCACCATCTTGGCGCTGATAGGTACTCTGGGCACTACCTTTCGATCCTGACGGGCGTACCCGTAGTAGGGCACCACTGCAGTAATCCGTTTGGCGCTGGCCCTTTTCAGGGCATCCAGCATCAGGCAGAGCTCAATCAGGTTATGATTAACCGGATTGCATGTGGACTGCAGGACAAACACATCACTGCCTCGCACATTGTCCCCGATCTCTACCCTTATTTCCCCGTCGCTGAAGGGCTGGGCCAGGGTGGGGGTCAAGTCGGAGCCCAGCTCCCTGGCAATTGCCTTTGCCAGGGCGGGATTGGCATTGCCAGTAATGAGCTTTAGACCATCATAAGCATTCATGGCTAATCCATAATCCTGTCTTTGATATGGCGCTTAGGCGTGGAACAATTTGGATGCTTCCTGGGAAGGAATAGTCTTATTTGGCTGGGGTGGGAGGATTCGAACCTCCGCATGACGGGACCAAAACCCGTTGCCTTACCACTTGGCTACACCCCAGCGTTGCACTTAAACAAAATACATGATCCTTTCCATGTCTAAATAAGCGCAGGCAGACTCCAACTCTGGCCTGGATCTGTAAAAACCAAGCATTGCTGAGCCTGATCCGCTGAGTACTGCGGCTGCAGCACCCCGGGCAAGCAGATTTGCCTTAATATATTGCAACTTCGGGTACCGGTCAAACACTACCTGCTCAAAGCTGTTCCAGAGCAGTCTACCGCTCGCAGGGAAAAGATTTGTATATCCACTTCCCTTGCTTGTCAAGGACCAATATTGCAACTGATGCCTGGATTCTTGCTCCTGGCTGCTATCCCAGAGGGCATAGGCCTGGGCAGTGGATATATGGATGCCTGGCCAGACTACCAGAATACTAAACTGGCTTAAATCAATGACCAAAGGGGTGATCTTCTCTCCAGCGCCCTGAACCCAGGCCGGCCTGTTCTGCAGGAAAAAACTCACATCCGCGCCCAGGCTGCAGGCCATAGAGGCCAGATCTATGTTCCCCTTGGTCTGCTCCTGGAAATTCTCCTGCAGAAAGAGCAAAAGCCTGGCTGCATCTGAGCTGCCGCCGCCCAGACCCGCACCTTGGGGAATATTTTTTTCCAGATGCACATGTAGGTCCGGCTTTAGGCCTGATTGCTCTGCAAAGGCCTGGTAGGCCTGGAAAAGGATGTTTCCTTCCCCCTCTAGCTCAGGATCAGTGCAGCTAAGCTCCAGGCCTTTCCCTGGGGCAGCCCTGGAAACCAGGATCCTGTCCCTGGGCTTGCTTAAGGGATAGAACAGACTCTGCAGCTGGTGCAGACCGTCGCTGCTGCGCCTGCCCAGAATGCGCAAAAACAAGTTGGCTTTGCAGCCGGCCTGGAGCTCTTGCATATCAGTATGCTTTCCGCACCCCTGCTTTTTATTCCGGCATGGGAATGGTCCGAAATAGGTTTTGGCCCTGCCTGCTGATAAGCAGCATAACCACTCCTTTATCCTGAGCATCCCCCTCCAGGACCTCCTGCAGCTCCTTGGTCTGATTCACTGACTGCCCATTGGCCTCCAGGATCACATCGCCCCTGCGCACATCTGCCTGGGCAGCAGGAGAGCCTTCTTCCACATCTGTAACCAGCAAGCCCTGTACTGCGGGTAGATCCAAGGATCGGGCTTCTTCCTCATTAACCTGCTTGACCTGCATGCCCAGGAAGTCCGCCCTTTCAGGCCCAGGCTCTTGCTTTTCCCCCCTGCGCGCGGTTTCCAGGTCCCTTTCGCCCAGCGTAAGCTGCACAGAACGCTCTTGGCCCTTGCGCCAGAAGACAATCTCCACTTCTTGGCCAGGCTGCATATTTCCTATTCTTCTAGTCAACTCCCCTGCATCCCGGACAGGTTCACCATCCACCTCCACAATCACGTCGCCAGGCCTAAGCCCAGCCTCATGCGCTGGGTCGCCCTCTTGTACCGAGGCTATCAATGCCCCCTTGGCTTTTGGCAGGCCCAGGGCCTTGGCAGTATTCTTATCCACATCCTGGATGGTCACCCCTAGCCAGCCCCGCCTGACCTTTTGATACTCCTGCAATTGTTCTATCACTTCCCTGGCCATGTTGCTGGGAATGGCAAAGCCTATGCCCTGCCCGCTGGAGACAATGGCTGTGTTGATCCCCACCACCTTGCCTTCCAGATTCAGAAGCGGCCCGCCGCTATTGCCTGGATTAATGGAGGCATCTGTCTGCAGGAAGTTGTCATAAGGCCCTGCGCCAATGACCCTGCCCTTGGCGCTGATGATGCCTGCAGTCACGGTGTGATCAAGGCCAAAAGGGTTGCCTATGGCCACCACCCACTGGCCCACATCCAGCTCTTGCGAGTCTCCAAACTCCAATACAGGAAGTTTCTTGTCCGTATCTATCTTCAGCAAAGCCAAATCTGTCTCTGGATCCCTGCCCACCACTTCCGCAGGGATGGAGTCTTCTCCGCCCTGCAGGGTGACCTTGATCTCGTCCGCCCTTGCAATGACATGGTTGTTGGTTACTACATAGCCATCCTGGGAGATGATAAACCCGGAGCCCAGGGAATTCTGCCTCCTCTTTTGCTGGGGCATCTCCCCAAAGAATTCCTTGAAGAACTCGTTTAGAGGGCTCTTTTCTTCAAAGGGTTGAAAGAAGCGATTCAGCCTCTGGGAAGTCTCTACCACCTTGACTGTGCTGATGTTGACCACAGCTGGCCCTGCATCCTTTGCCAGGTTGCTGAATTCCGGAAGTTCCGCCTGGGCAAGGCCTACACCGCCTAAAAGCAAAAAAAGCAAACAAGCGCAAATAGCTGATCGTATCTTCATCTCTGCCTCCTGTCTTACTTGCCTCCGGGCCGGACTAGGCCCGGGCTGCGATTTTGGTCTTATTCCAGCTTCTGGAAAAAACTGGAGATTACACTGGAGTCCCCGGAGTGGGCCTGGGCCCCTAGCTCCTTGGAGCCCCCGCGGCAGACAAATTCTCCATTTTGCAGATATATTTCCCCTGCTGCCAGGACCTTGGCGTAGGGCATTTGCTCCCGCATCTCCTCGTGCAGAATCCTGAAAGGAAAGAGAATAGGAGTCTGTTCCCCTGCGAAGTCCTCAAAGATTATATACTTCATGCTTGTTCCTCTGATTTGCCTTCGCCCCAGGTGTGCAAGGCTTCCTCTGCTTGAAGCATCTCCTGCATCAAATGCAAGGTCTCCTCTGCCTCCTCAGGATCCACTCTGCGCAAGGCCAGGCCGGCATGCAATAGCACATAATCGCCTACCTGGACCTCCTCGTCCAAAAGCAACAAAGAGGCCTGGATCCTGGTCTGCTCCTGGTCCGGACTGCACCAGGCAGTATCCCCATCAATGCTGGTTATCCGCACCGGCACCGCAATGCACATGGCAAAACCCCTTTTTTGATACCTTGATCCGTAGTCTTCTAAATATTTAAACCCTGATTCAGGCTCAAGTCAAATCTAGATCCGCTGGCAAAAGCCCTTTTTGCTGCATTTTGCGCATCAACCCAGGCAGATC
>JBNJDO010000056.1:0-13772 GCA_051744965.1 Thermodesulfobacteriota bacterium
AAAACTGGAATAAATTGGTGTCTTTGCAAAGATGCTTCAAACACCACAGGAAGCAAAAATGCACATTCTGATCCTGGGCGCAGGGGCCCTGGGCAGCCTGCTGGGAGCCAGACTCGCCCAAAGCCGGGCCCGGGTCACCCTGTACAGCACCAACCAAAAGCACATGCAGGCCATCCAGGACCAGGGTCTGGAGATCCTCGAATTGGACCAGGGCATAAGCAAGCATGAACTCCAGGCCATATTCCGGACGGAGCAAATCTCTCCTGCCCCGGACCTGGTCCTGGTCCTGGTCAAAACCTACTCCACCCTGCAGGCTGTCCGTTCCATCCTGCCCTACTGCAGCCAGGAGACAATCTTCCTGACCCTGCAGAACGGCATCGGCAACTGGGAGAACATAGCCCAGGCAGTGCCCAAGCAGAATATCCTGGCTGGCATAACCGCCCAGGGGGCAACCTACCTGCAGCCGGGCAAGATCAGACACGGCGGGGACGGGGAGACCAGTATCGGCGAGATCCAGGGCCCTGCCACCAGGCGAGTGCAAGATATTGTGGATATCCTGCAGCACTCTGGCCTGCAAGCCAAGGCCACTGACCAGACCCAGGATCTGCTCTGGCACAAGCTGTTGATCAACACCGGGATCAACGCCCTGACCGCGGTTCTCAGGGTACCCAACGGAGTCATTGCTGAATCCGAACCAGCCCAGGATGTGGCCCTAAAGGCGGTGCGAGAGGGTTTGGATCTGGCCAGGGCCAAAGGGCTGGATCTGGACGAAGACTGGATCCTCAAGCAGGTGCTGCAGGTAGCCCGGGCCACCGCCCAGAACATCTCCTCTATGCACCAGGATCTGCTCCGGGGCAGACCCACCGAGATAGAGGCCATAAACGGAGCCCTGGTTAACCTGGGCCAGGAACAGGGAATACAGGTCCAGGTAAACCAGACCCTGGCCAACCTGGTCAGGGTGGCCCAGGAATTTTGTAAAGCAAAGGAGAGACCCTGATGCCAGAAACCATGACCATCCCTGCCATCATCTCCGCCAAGGGCAAACGCAAGCTAAGCATGCTCACAGCCTATGACTACCCTACTGCCTATTATGTGGATCAAAGCAAGATAGACATGATCTTGGTGGGTGATTCTCTGGCCATGGTGGTACTGGGCCTGCCTGACACCCTGGGCGTGGGCATGTGGGAGATGCTGCACCACACCCGGGCAGTGAGCAGAGGAGTCAGCTACTCCGTGCTCATCGGGGATATGCCCTTTATGTCCTACCAGACCAGCGTGGAGCAGGCAGTGCGCAACGCAGGCAAGTTCCTGCAAAAGGGCCGGGCCCAGGCGGTAAAGCTGGAAGGCGGGCGAAGCGTGGTGCCCCAGATCAAAGGGATTGTACAGGCCGGAATCCCGGTGCAGGGCCATTTGGGCTTGACCCCGCAAAGCGCAGGCCAGTTTGGGGGATTCAAGGTCCAGGGCAGGGACTCTGCTGCTGCAAAAAAAATGGTAGAGGACGCCCAGGCCCTGGAGGAGGCAGGCTGCTTCAGCATTGTCCTGGAGGCCATCCCTGCGGAGGTGGCGGATAAGATAACAGAATCTGTCTCCATTCCCACCATTGGCATAGGCGCTGGAGCTGGCTGCGACGGCCAGGTCCTGGTTTTGCACGACCTGGCCGGGCTGTTCGAAAGGTTCACGCCCAAATTCGTAAAGAAATACGCTGCCTTAGGGCAGGATCTGCAGCAGGCTCTGCAGCGCTTCCGCCAGGAAGTGGAACAAGGCACCTTCCCCGGGCCGGAGCATACCTTTTATCTTTAAAGCCTTTATGGACCAAACCCAACTACAGACCCTGATCCAGAGCCTTCCCAAGCATCCAGGTCTGATGCACAAGGAGAGATACTTTAACGCAGCAGTGCTGATCCCCTTGGTGCAACAAAACCAGGAATATTATTTCCTGTTCCAGAAAAGGGCTGCCCAGATCAGGCAGGGAGGAGAGATCAGCTTTCCAGGCGGGGAGTATGAGCCAGAGCAGGACCAGAGCTGCCTGCAGGCTGCCCTGAGGGAGACGAATGAGGAGCTGGGCATCAGCAAGGACAAGATACATATCCAGGGCAGCCTGGATACCTTTGTCTCTCCCAGGGGCATCACCATAGACAGCTTTGTGGCTGTGCTGGACATTCAGGGACTGCAGGATCTGGAGCCGGACAGAAGCGAGGTGGAAGAGCTCTTTTTGCTACCGGTGTCCTGGTTCCTGCACCACCAGCCTAAGATCTACAATCTCAAGCTGGAGATCAAGCCTGTGTATACAGACCAAAATGGTCACAAGGCCCAGCTGCCTGTTCAGGAGCTGGGCCTGCCAGAGCATTACGGCAAGCCCTGGCCAGGCATGGAGTACAGGGTATATGTTTACCAGACTCCTAAGGCTGTGGTCTGGGGGCTGACTGCGGAGCTAGTGCACTACCTGGTGCAAAGGCTGCAGGAAAGCGGTATGAGCTGAGCAGCAGGGCTCGGGAAGAAACCAGAGATCAGCTTAGGCTACAAGCATAGCGGTTATATATTGGAATGCACGTAGGGGCGAGCGGCGCTCGCCCTCTAGAGCGGCGCTCGCCCCTTATGTTGAGGATTGATTTTCCATGCTTTGTTTTGTCCAACAGGGCATGAGAGTTATATCCCATCCTGAAAAGCTAGGCCAGGCGGTCCATGAGCTGGCCCTGCATCTCGGACTGGGTGCTCACGGTAGAGGCATTGGCTGAGTAGGCAGTTTGGTTCTGCATCATGTCCACCATCTCACTGGACAGATCGGTTCCGCTGGGGCTGCCTTCTGAATTCTCCTGCCCCGCCTCGATTTGGACCACATCACCATTATCCTCGGCTCCAGCCTGCTGCAAGGAACCGGTTTTCTCCACTGTCTGTGGGGCTACCCCTTGCCGGTTCCCCACTTCTTCCAAGCTGACCCGGCTGGGCTGGAAATCCTGGGTATTCATGTTGGCCACGTTATTGGCGGATACCTGCTGCCGCAGACCGAAGCTTTGAAAAGCCCCCATATCTGATATGCTGTCCATAGCCTTTGCCTCCTATCTTTAAAAAGCTCACTATCTCTATTCATATATATTACCCGTAAATTGTCAACCCGAATTTTTCTGGGGCACCTCGATGCAGGCATAGGCGTTGTGGTTGTGAATGGACTCGAAGCTCTCCACTTCCACCTTGAACCACTGCACCTGCTGCAGCTCCTGCAGGCGGTGGGCCACATTGCGCACCACATCCTCCACAAAGGTAGGATTGGCAAAAGCCTGTTCTGTGACGTACTTTTCATCCACCCTCTTCAGTAGGGCATGCACCGGGCTGGAGGCTGACTCCTGGGCGATATGAATCAGATCCTCCAGCCAGAGTCGCCTCTCGAATCCAGCCTGGATCTTGACCACAGAGCGCTGGCTGTGCGCGCCTTGCTCGCAGATGGCCAAAGAGCAGGGACAGACCGTCATCACCGGCACCTCCACTCCCACAAACATGCTGGGCCGATCCGCCTCCAGCTCCCCGGAAAAAGTACACTGGTAGTCCATCATGGCCTGACTGCCGCTGACAGGAGCAGCCTGCTCCAGGAAAAAGGGAAAGCTGAAGCTAAGATGGGCCCTGCGGGCATTGAGCCTTATCTGTACCTCCTGCAGAAGCTGCTTGAAGCTGCGATAGTCCAGGATGCCTGCCCATTCCTGCAGGGCTTCAATAAAACGACTCATGTGCGTGCCCTTGAATTCTCCAGGCAGATCCACGCACAGATCCACCTGGGCCACGGTATGCAGCACCCCGTCATTTTTGTAGCGCACCACCAAAGGATAGCGCAGATTCTTGACCCCAACCCGGTCAATGGACAGGGAGAGCATGGAAGGGCTGTTCTGGACATCTTGCATCTAGGCTAGATCCTTTCCTGTTGTGGACAGGCTCAGTTTGCCGTGCTTGATGCCCCGAGTGGAGATCAGGCGCTGGGAAACACTGCGCACATCCTGGGCCGGACCGCGCAGCACCAGAACCTCCAGACAGTTATGGGTATCTATATGCACGTGCAGGCTGGTGATGATCACATCCAGGGCTTGATGCTGGAGCTCGATCATCTTCTGAGCCAAGTCGCTGTGATGATGATTGTAGACCAGGGTCAGCGTGCCAGCCACCTCCTGGTTCTCATCCTCCCACTGCTTCTGCACCAGCTCCCTGCGTATGAGGTCCCGAATGGCCTCAGAACGGGTCTGGTAGCAGCGCTCCTGACAAAGGCTGTCGAACTTCTCCAAGAGGTCCGAATCCAGGGAGACTCCGAATCTTATAGTCTGCCCCACAGTCCTCCTCCTTAAGTTATGCAGATTTAGAGCTTGATCCTGGGATCAGCCAAAAGATATAGTAGATCGGAAACAAATGTGCCTGCCAGGACCAACACAGCAGAGATAAAGTTCACAGTCAGAATCACTGGATAATCCCGGGCCAGAATTGCCTCATAGGCCATTCTGCCTATCCCGGGCCAGGAGAATATGGTCTCTATAATGATGGACCCGCCCAGCAGACCGGGCAGTATCAGCCCGAACATGGTTACAAAGGGCAAGAGTGCATTGCGCAAGGCATGCTTGTAAAGCACCTGGTCCTCTGGCAGACCCTTGGCCCTGGCTGTACGGATATAATCCTGGCCCTGCACCTCCAGCATCTGGTTACGAACATATCTGGAAAGCACGGCAATGCCTCCGGTAGCCCCCAGCACAGCGGGCAAAAGCAGATGCCAGACCCGATCCATGAGCAGCATCAGCCAGGAATCCGGCTTGATGCCAAAGGTCTCCATACCGATCACCGGCACCTGCAGATAGTTCACTACCAGTATAATCAGGATATAGGCAAAGAAAAACCCAGGAATGGAGATCAGGACATAGGCCAGAAAGGTACTGCTGCGATCAAACCATCCCCCCCTGAATATTGACGCACGTATACCAAGGGGAAAGGAAATAGTCCAGGTCAAGAGTGTGCCCACCACAAAAAGGGGCAGACTGTTCAGGAACCTCTCCCAGATCTTGTACAGCACAGGCTGGTTATCCTTCCAGGACACGGTCTGGCCGCTGAAAAGATTCTTGTAGAACAGGAAATACTGCACATGCAGGGGCTGATCCAGGTGGAACTCCTTCTGGAACCTCTCCAGGACCTCAGGAGTGAACTTGGGATTCATGGGATCGATCTGGCTGGGCTTGCCTGGAGCCAAATGGATGATGGCAAAGGAGATCACCGAGACAAAGAATAAGGTGATCAATTTCTGGACTGCGCTGCGGCAGATAAAGCTAAACATCCCGGGCTAGTCTCCTGCCTCGAACTCCGGGGCCTCTGGCAGCTTTATCCACTTGTTGAAATAAAAGCTGTAGTCCCCGGTGGGAGTAGGTTCGATAGGCTTGTACACAGTATTGCCTTCCTGATCTGTCTCCTGGAGAACAATCCTCTTGTCCAGCACAGCTGTCCACTTGTTAACGAACAAGAAGGTGTAGGGCAGCTCCCTGGCTATGATCTCGTGCAGGCGATGGCAGTACCCGATCTTTTGCTCCTGGTCGTATTCCTTGCGGATGCGCTCGATCAATTGGTCAGCCTCAGGATGGGAAAAGCCCACGAAATTCAGCTCGTATGGATCCCTTTGGCTGGAATGGAAAATCTGATACAGATCAGGCTCCACACTCATGGACCAGCCCAAAAGCAGGGCATCGAAATCATGCCGGTTCACCCTCTCCTGGATAAACACTGACCACTCCAGGGTGTCTGTGTGCACATCCACGCCTATGTCCTTCCAGGAGTCCTGGACAATGGCCAGAATCGCCTTGCGCAGCTCATTGCCGCTGTTGGTGATCAGGGTAAACTCCAGCCTTTCCCCGTCCTTTTGCAGCCAGCCCTTTTCATCCCTGGTGTAGCCCGCTTGCCTCAAAATCTGCAAAGCCTTTTGCGGATCAAACTCCAAGGGCTCTAGATCATGATCGTAATACTCAGTATCCTGCACAAAGGGTCCGGTGATGCGCTTGCCCTGGCCGTGCAGAACATACTCGATGATCTTGTCCACATCCAACGCCAGGGACAGGGCCTTGCGCACCCTGTGATCCTGAAAGGGCTCCCTGCGCAGGTTGTAGCCTATATAGCTATAGCCGAAAGAGGTCCCGGAAAAGCTCTGGAAGCGCTCGTCCTGGCCCAGCCTCTCCACCTGGTGCGGCTCCACAGAGTAGTCATCCAGGGTCCCGGCGTAGAACTCCATCTCCTGGGTCAGCTTATCCGGAATAATTCGCAGCACGTACTGCTTATAATTAGGCGCTCCCTCCCAATAATTTTCGAACCTGCTCAGCCTGATATACTGATCAGACTTCCAGCGCTCGAACTTGAAAGGCCCGCTGCCCACAGGATTGCGATTGAATCTGCTGTCCCGCAGGCTGAACTTCTCCGGGTCCTTGCCCCTTTCCCTGGCCTCCTGGCGCAGGGACTTGTCATTCAGGAGGTGCTCCGGCAGAATGCCTATGCTCCAGCTGTGCAGGGCCGGGGAGTACAGCTCCTGGTAGGTGACCCGAGCAGTTAACTCATCCAGGACTTCCACGTTTTTTACAGGCTCAAAATCCGCGATCCTGGGAGAAAGATTGGCTGGGTCCATCAGGGCCTGATAGGTAAACTGCACATCCTTGGCTGTTAGACGCTCTCCATCATGGAAGTACACATCAGGCCGCAGATTGAAGACCAGCACAGGGTTATGCTCCACTGCAGGAAGAACCTTTTGTATCAGCCCTGCTAGCTCTTCAGGCTCCATCAGGCTCTTGGCCTGTACAAAACTGGAAGTAGGGAAGGATTCAAAATACTCCAGCCCCAGAATCCGGCTCAAATTGCTGAATATATCCTGATCCACCTCCTCCAGGGTAAGCTTTATCCTCTGCGGGGCCTGGACATTGAGCTCCACCTCCTGGGTATTCTGGTCTTGCTGATCTTGCTGACCTTGTTGACCAGCCTGACCTTCCCGGGCTTGCTGGGGCTCAAGCTCCAGGCTGCGAGTCTCTTCCCTGGCGGGCTGGAGCTCTATATCCTGAATATTCTCCAATGTCCTGGCCAGCTCCTGATCCACCCGGGGCGGACTGGCAGCCAGTCTGCGTAACATTCCAGCCAGCTGCTCAGCATCTGGCTTGCCTAGCCCAGGTATCTCTTTAGCCTGATGCACATAGAAATAGGCCTCCTCGTAAATCTCCCAGGACTCTGCCACTCTGCCCCGTAAGTCAAGATCCTCGTCCAGATCCACCAGGCCCTCGAAAACCTTGGAGTTGATCTCGCTGCTGGCTGAATCAGAGGAAAGCACAGGGTTCAGGATGCTGGCGTCCCCGGAGGAGGCAGTAATGAATTCCTGCAGCCTGGTGGGATTGCCTTTGGTCTGCTCCTTATAGGTGGGCACCCAGAAGTAGGACTGCAGCAAAAAGATGGCCAAAAGCAGAGGCAGAAATATCAGGAGTCTCTTGATCCACATGTCTGTTATTGGTTATCAGTTACCTGTGATCGGTTATCAGGTATCGTTTGTCAGGACTTAGAATCTGTCCAGATAACCAATAACCGATAACCGGTAACAGCATTTAACATATCCTGGGCAGCTGTTCCCCTTCCAGCATGGCCAATATCCTGTGCCCCTTGATCCTGGTGCGCAGCACTACCCTGCCTGGATCCCTGCTTTGCACCTCCCCGATCCAGGCCGCATTTTTGCCCACCTGGTGGGAGCGAAGGACCTGCAGGGCCAGCTCTGCCTTGTCCCTGGGCAAAATGCATATGGCTTTGCCTTCGTTGGCCAGATACAAGGGATCCAGCCCCAGCAGGGAGCAGCCCTGGATAACAGCAGGATCCACAGGCAGGTCCTCCTCCTGGAGCAGGCAAGAGCAGCCAGACTGGTCAGCTATCTCATTCAAGGTGCTGGCCAGCCCTCCCCTGGTGGGGTCCCTTAGCACATGCACCTCAGGAACCTGGGTCAAGAGCTCGGCCAGCATGTGGTTCAGGGCTGCTGAATCGCTTCTGACCTCGCTTTGCAAGCCCAGCTCCTCCCTGGCTGCCAATACAGCCAAGCCATGCTCCCCAATACCTCCGGTGAGCAGGATCGCATCTCCGGCTCTAGCCCTGTTCCCTGCAGGGGGACCCTGGACCAGGATCTCGCCCAGGCCGCTGGTATTGATAAAGATCTTGTCCACCTTGCCCTTGGGCACCACCTTGGTGTCTCCGGTAACCACCTGGACTTCTGCATTTTTCGCTGCCCTGGCCATGGAGGCCACGATATCCTCCAGGGTCTGCAGGGACAAGCCCTCCTCCAGGATAAAGCCGCAGCTGAGATACCTGGGCCTGGCCCCCAGCATGGCCACATCGTTCACTGTACCGTGCACAGCCAAAGAGCCTATGTCTCCGCCAGGGAAGAACAAGGGATCCACGGTAAAGGTATCAGTGCTGAAGGCCAATCTGCCCTGCATCTGCAAGCATGCGGCATCATCAAGGCTGTTCAGGATATCGTTGCCCAGGTAGGAGACAAACAGCTCCTTGATCAGCCGCTGAGAAGCCCCGCCTCCACTGCCGTGGTCCAAAAGAATTTTGTCCTGCATATCGGTTATCTGTTATGGGTTAATGGTAATTGCCCCATGACGGTAGCCCATAATATTAGACTAAGCCTCAACTCCAAGCATACTTATAATAGGCTGCGCAGCTGCCCTCTGTGGAGACCATGCAGGGACCCACAGGTGAAGCAGGAGTGCAGGCTGCACCGAACAGCCCGCAATCCCTGGGGCTTATCCTGCCCTGCAGGACTTCCCCGCATCTGCAGCCGCTTCTCTCTTCCTCCTGGACCTGCTCCAGGGCAAAGGCCTCCCTGGCTTCAAACTCCTTATACCTGGGCGCCAAATACAGACCGCTGTCAGGGATCTCCCCCAATCCCCTCCATCTGCCCGGCCCGGACACAAACACTTCCTGCATGATCTGCCTGGCCTTGGGATTGCCCTGCTCCCTGACCACCCTGGTATACTGGTTCTCTATGTCAGGCCTGCCTGCATCCTGCATCTTCAGCAGCATGAACAGGGCCTGCAGGATGTCCAGGGGTTCGAATCCCGAGATCACTGCGGGCAAAGCAAACTCCCTGGACAGGAACCGATAAGGTTCTATACCGATGATAGCGGAAACATGCCCGGGCAGGATAAAGCCCTGGATGCTTAAACCTGGATCCTGCACCAGCTGCCTCAAGGCCGGGGGCAGGAGCTTGTGCAGGCTGAGGATCTTGAAGTTGGCCAGCCCCATGACCTTTGCCTGCTGCACAGCAGCAGCAACAGTCGGGGCAGTGGTCTCAAAGCCCACCGCCAAGAACACCACTTGCAGCTCCGGATTCTGCCTGGCCAGCTCCACTGCTTGCAGCGGGGAATAGCAAACCCTTATCCTGGAACCTTCAGCCTGCAGGCCCTGCAGGCTTTGGCCCCTGCTGCCCGGGACCTTGAGCATATCCCCGAAAGTTGCCAGCATGACTCCTGGCCTGGCAGCCAGCTGCAGACAGAGATCTATCTCCCCCTGGGAGGTCACGCAGACCGGGCAGCCCGGACCTGAGACATGCACCAGGCCCTGGGGCAGGATGGATCTCAGGCCGCTTTGAAAGATGGACATGGTGTGTGTGCCGCAGACCTCCATGAAGTGGAAGGGCTGCTGCAAATGGGACTCTATGGCCTGGATGAACTTGCTGCAAAGCTCAGGCTGGGCAAAATCTGCTGTTTGACTAAGCATTGGATATCCCTGGGCTCAGATATGTCCTGAATGAGCATTAGCGAACTAAGGAACTCTTACAAATCAGCTCATTATTTACTGAAATCCACTTGCTGCCTCAAAGAAACATTGTCATAAGGCTTTCTCCCGGGCCTAGTGTTAAGCCAGGCCTGGAAACTTAGGGCATGCCAGCAGAACCCGGCTTTACTTTTGACATGAAATGTGGCTAAAGTCCATATGCAGAATGCAGTGCCTGAAACGCAAAACAACTGTTATCTGGACATGATGCACCGCGACTCTTTCCCTGCCCGGCCCTTTCAGGCCATGAATCTAGGAGAGGTCCCTTCGGACCAGCAGTGCTATCAACTCTGGGATGAATACCAGATGCTGGAGCACATCAAGGTGCACAGCAAGCTGGTGGCCCTGGTGGCTTGGGACTTGGCAGTACAATTGCAAGCCAAGGATCAGGACCTGGATCCACAGAGCTTCAGGGCAGCAGGGTTATTGCACGATCTGGGCAAGACCTATACCCTAAACTTTGGGGGTAACCACTGCCAGATAGGAGCGGTCTGGGTCCTGCAGCACACTGGAAATCCAGCCTTGGCCCAGGCTGTTTTGCACCACGTACACTGGCCCGGAGAACTGAACCTGGAAAGCCATGTTTTGCCCCTTTGCCTGATCTACGCTGACAAAAGAGTCATGCACGATCACATCGTGACCCTTTCCCAGAGATTCAGTGATCTGCTGCAGCGCTACGGTTCCAGCAAGGCCAGGATACAAATGATTCAGGAGTCATTTGCCCAGATAAGGAAAATAGAGGACCTGCTGAACAGGAGATTGGAGGTTGATCTGAATGCGTATCCTTTTGATAGCCGGCGGATGGTCCAATGAGCGCGAGGTCTCCCTGCGTGGTGCAGAATCCATCCAGGCCGCCTTGCAGGAACTGGGCCATGAGGTACAGCGCCTGGATCCAGCCCTGGAGTTCAGCAGGCTGCTGCAAAAAGCCAGCTCCTGTGATTTTGCCTTTATCAACCTGCACGGCTCACCTGGTGAGGACGGACTGATCCAGGCCCTGCTGGAGCAGGTGGGCTGCCCCTACCAGGGCAGCGGACCCAAGGGCTCCTTGCTGGCATTGCACAAGTCTGCTGCCAAGGAGATCTTCCGCAATACCGGGCTGGCCACGCCCAGGTGGGAATATCTGCCTTGCAGGGTTCCCAGGGATTGGAAGCCTGTTCTGGATTTGCCTTTAGTGCTCAAGCCCAACTTCGGCGGCTCCAGCCTGCATGTCAGCCTGATCCAGGAGCTGCCCCAGCTGCTGCAAAAGATGCAGGAGCTCTGGGATATGGGCTGGGAGGTCATTTTGGAGGAGCGTATCCCTGGCCAGGAGATCACCTGTGCTGTGCTGGGCCTGCAGGCTCTGCCCCCCATATTGATCCAACCCGCCCAAGATTCCGCTTTTTTTGACTATTACAGCAAATATACCCCCCAGGCTGCCCAGGAAATCTGCCCTGCGCCGATCAGCCGGGAGCTGACTGCCAGGATCCAGGACATGGCCTTGCGTGCACACCGGGCCTTGGATCTACAGGGATACAGCAGAAGCGACTTCCTAGTTCTGGAGGAGCAGCCCTATCTATTGGAGGTAAACACCTTGCCTGGAATGACCTCCACCAGCTTGCTGCCCCAGGCTGCCCAGGCCCAGGGATACAATTTCCAGGAGCTTATAGCAGAACTCATCTCCCTGGGCCTGAATGCATAGGCCTTGAGGCAGAGAACTCAGCAGGAGCAGCACATGCCAAAAGCAAATTCCACGCCAAAAATCTCCGCTTTTGCCAGCTGGGCCTACTCCCTGGCCTGGCTGCCGGCACTTCCTTTTTTGCCTTTTTTTCCTGCCCTGCGCGCAGGATTCTGGCAAAGGATCAGGCCCTCTGGCCTAGATGCTGGAGTGGATCTCTGGCTGCAGGCTGCTTCTGCCGGAGAGGCAGCTCTGGCCAGGGAACTCATCCAGAACTGGCCCCAAGATAAGCCCGCCAGCATCCTGGCCAGCAGCAATACACCCCAGGGGCTGCAGATACTGCAGGAGGTGGAACCCCCTGAGCAGGTAAGCCTGCAGAGTATATATTTCCCTTTTGACGCCCCCTGGATCATGGACTTGGTCCTGCACAGGCTAAGACCCCAGGTGGTGGCCCTGGTGGAGACTGAGCTCTGGCCCGGATTGTTGCAGGCCTGCAGGAAAAAAGGCCAAAAAACCATGGTCCTGAACTCCAGGATGGGATCCCGCAGCCTGGCCAGGTATCTCTTCCTGTTTCAAAGTCTGGGCTTGGGCTCTGCTCCGCGGAGGATCCTGGCCCAGAGCCCCAAGGACGCTGATCGCTTCAGGCTGCTGTTTCCCCAGAGCCAAATAGAGCAGGTGCCCAATCTGAAGTTCGATCGCAGTCTGAGCGCAGAGTTTCTGCCCTATGTGCAAAACCCCTTGTCTTCCCTCTTCAAGCCCAGCTCCCCTGTGGCTGTCCTGGGCTCGGTGCGCAAACAAGAAGAAGCTTCCATGCTAAGGGTCCTGCAGGGTCTCTTAACGGAAAGGCCCAGATGCATTCCTGTGCTGGCTCCCAGGCATATGCAGCGCCTCCCTATATGGAAAGATCAGCTTGAGAATTCCGGACTGCCCTGGGTCCTGCGCAGTCAGCTGCAGGAGAGCCCCGCTGCAGGGCAGATCATACTCTGGGACAGATTCGGCGAACTGCAACAGCTCTATGCCCTGGCTAGGGCTGTGTATGTGGGAGGCAGCCTGGTGCCCCTGGGTGGCCAGAATTTCCTGGAGCCGCTGGCCCAGGGAGTGAGCCCCTGCATCGGCCCCTTCTGGGAAAACTTCGCCTGGGCAGGGGAGGAAATAGTGGACTGCGGCCTGGTGCAGGAGGTGCAATCCGAGCAGGAGCTGGTCCAGTGCCTGCTGCAGGGCCTACGCCAGAGCAGGCCTAGGGAATCGGTACTTGCCCAGTTCCAGGAATATGTGCAGGCTAGACAAGGCGGCCTGCAAAAGACCCTGCAGGCCTTGCTGCAGGAGATATCAATTGTCAATTAATGCTTCTCAGGACTCTGCATTTGAACTAACAATCTGCAACCGATAACTGATAACCAACCATGGTTTACCGCTTTGCACTGATCATAGTCCTCTTTGTTGTACTGGCAGTATATATCTTCCGTTTGGCTGCCCAGGGCAAGATTTCAGGCACTTTCCGTGCTGTGAGCCTGATCCTGCTCTGTGTGCTGCTTGGCCTAAGCGGCCTGGGCTATTACTCCAGCCGCCAGCAGGAGATGCAGAGCCTTCAGGATACCTACTCCAGCCAAAAGGAGTCCATCTTGCAGGATATCCGGGAGCTGCAGCAGGAACAAGAATTCTCCAGGGCCAGGAAATTGGCTGAAAAGTACCTGGCCCGAGTCCAGGACCCTGCCCTAGAGGAGCTGCGAGAGAAAAGCAGGCAGGCGGAACTGGAAAAGATCCTGCAGCAGGAGGATCCTGGACCCAGGGAATTGCTCCAGATCTACCAGGAGCTGAGTGAGCTGACCCAGGAACCCAGATACAGCATGCTCTGGCAGGAGCAAAAGCAAAAGATCAGGCAGGAAAAGGAAGCCAGACTTTTGCAGCACCTAGAGGAGCTGCCCAGACAAAGCCTGGCCCAGAGGCTTCTGGCCTACCGCAGGCTGCTGCAGCTAAACCCGGAAGACAATACCTACCAGCAAAAACGGGATCGCTTGCAGCAGAGCATAAGCTCCAGGATTGATAGTACCCACTGGAGCAATGTCTGCGGCAGGGAAAGCACTGACTATTGCGAGCATATCGGCTGGCTGGCTTTTAAGGCCGCCTCTGGAGAACAGGTTTCCAGCCGGCCTCTGGGGGAGGTGCTGGGCGTGACCTGGAGGCCTAGGGGAACCCTGATCTCCAGGGACGAAGAGCGGGCCTCTGAGAACAGCTACTACTACATCCTTTTTGACTGGCGTGAAAATAGGGTCTTTCTAGAGCAGGTGGATTATGTCCAGCCTGAAAAGAACCT
>JBNJDO010000057.1:0-13641 GCA_051744965.1 Thermodesulfobacteriota bacterium
CGGATATATGTAGACTACCTTTTACTCCAGTACTGATCAAGCCTGCTTGTTCAACCCAGCAGATGGATTTTTAAGTACATGCAGAATGTCCTGATATCGTTGCACGTTAACCATCATTCTGAGGACATTAGGCCCAAGAATCTCAAACAAAAAAGGACAAGCTTGTTTCTAGGCTCAGCGAGTAATTCCACTTGCTGTCCAAGAGACCAGAAATTATCTGGGCTCAGCTGCCTCTGGCCGCAGAGGCTCATTTCTTAATCCTGCTCCAGACAGGCCTGCAAGGCATTGCGCAGCCTGCTTTTGCCCTGCAGGCCAATAAAGCGTTGCACCTCCCTTTCCTGTTTATACAAGACCAAGGTGGGCACACTTTGTACACCCATTTCTATGGCCAGCCCTGCATTTGCCTCTATGTCAGCTCTGCGGAAATGCACCAGGCCTTCAAACTCCTTGGCCAGCTGCTGCAAGATCTGGGTCTGCTCCCTGCAGGGGGCACACCATTCAGCCCTGAATTCCAGCAAGACCCAATCCTTGTCTTTTTGATCCTGCCAGCCCGGATCATCTGATTGCTGCAGGTCAATCATTTGTTTTCCCCTACAAACATAATTTCCACCAGGGGATTTCCCGCTCCTTTTGAGCCTCAGGCAGTCATCCCCTGTCCTTAGATTGTGCAAGCAATACTAGTGCCAACTTGGTCTCTAGTTACCCTTGCCAAGCAGAACACAAAAGATTAACCTGCAAAAACGTTACCTTAACGTTACTGTAACGTTAATGTCTTTCCCTGGGGAGAAATTATGACCAACACTCATGCGGTATGGAACGTGCGCTTTTTGAACCAGATCATGGACTCTATGGCAGAGGGAGTTTTCACCATGGATGTCCAGGGCAGGATCACTTCCTGGAACCGGGCCATGGAGAAGATAAGCGGCTACCCTGCCTCCCAGGCCCTGGGCCAAAGCTGTGCCCTGTTAGGATTCAGCAAGTGTTTCGGCAGGCTCTGCCCGAAAAACATACATAGCTGCGGCATCATGGAATACGGGTACAGCGAGCCCAAGGAGTGCGTGCTCCGGCACAAGCAGGGCAGGGACGTGCCTGTAATCAAGCAGGCCCGCGTGGTCCGGGACGAAAAGGAGCAGATCATAGGGATCGTGGAAACCCTCACTGACGTCAGCGAACTAGAAAAGGCCAGACAAAAGGCAGAGGAAGCTAACAGACTCCTAACCAGACACTACAGCCTGCACAACATCATCGGTCAAAGTCCTGCCATGCAGGAGGTCTTCCACCGCCTGCAGGCTGCAGCAGCCAGCAGGGCCAATGTGCTCATCCAGGGCGAAAGCGGTACAGGCAAGGAGCTGATAGCCAGCGCGATCCATTACAACAGCGAGGTAGCCAACCAGCCATTTGTAACAGTGAACAGTTCAGCTTTGTCCGAAACCCTTTTGGAGAGCGAGCTTTTCGGTCACGCCAGGGGCTCCTTCACAGGAGCTCACAAGGACAGGCGAGGCAGATTCGAAGAGGCCCACGGAGGTAGCATCTTCCTGGATGAGATTGGAGAGCTCAGCCCTGCCATCCAGGTCAAGCTGCTGCGCGTGCTGCAGGAGCGGGAAATTGAGAGAGTGGGAGAATCCAGACCCCGCAAGGTGGATATCCGGGTCATAAGCGCCTCTAATCAGGACCTGAAGGAGCTGGTTTCCCAGGCAGGCTTTCGGCAGGACCTATACTACAGGCTCAACGTCTTCCCTGTTCTAGTTCCCCCTTTAAGGCACAGGAAAGAGGATATCCCCCTTTTGGTCAGCCACTTCATCCAGCAGCAAAATCAGCAAACCGGAAAAGACGTCAAAGGTATCCAGCAGCAAGGCCTGCGCCTGCTCATGGACTATCCCTGGCCTGGCAATGTGCGGGAGCTGGAAAATGCCATCCAGCACGCCTTTGTGCTTTGCGAAAAGGAGCTGCTCAGGCCTGAGGACCTGCCCAGGGAGATCAGATCCGGCCAGTCCGGAATCCAGACCACCCAAGAACCCAGGGAGCAAATCCAGGCTCCGGGCCCCTCTAAAGCAGGCAGCCTGAACAGGGAAGAACTCTGGCAGCTGTTGCGAGAATGCAACTGGAACAAGGCTGAGGCTGCCAGACACCTGGGCGTGAGCAGAACAGCCATCTGGAAGTACATGAAAAAATGGAACATCCCCCTGCAGAAGCCGGAGTCATAGCCAGACATGCATGGCATGCCTCATGCATGTCTGAATCAGATGAGCAACTCCAAGCTTCCAGGAGGTTTATAATATGGGCAAGTGCGTGAACCATCCCCAGACAGAAACGCCTTACAAGTGCCAGAAGCACGGCATTTACATGTGCCAGGACTGCCTGCACTGCAAGGATCCTAATATCTACTGCAAGTTCAGATCATCCTGTCCCATCTGGTTTATCCATCAGGAAAGGCAAAACGAAGAGCGCAGAAGCAGACAAGAGGCAGATACAGACAGATACCAGGTGCACTTTGCTCCGGATAATGTCCAGATAGAAGTCCAGGCAGGCAGCACTTTGCTTCAGGCCGCCCAAGAGGCAGGCCTAAAGCTGAATGCGTCTTGCAACGGAGCTGGCACCTGCGGCAAATGCAAGCTGTTAGTCAACCAGGGCCAGATCCAAAGCGCAGACACCCCTTTGCTCACAGACTCTGAAAAGGCCAAAGGCTATGTCCTGGCCTGCCAGAGCACAGTGCATGGCGATCTAGAGGTAATGATCCCTGAGGAGACCCTAGAGAGGCGCATGCGCTGTGCTGGAATCGGCGAGCAGGCTACTGCCAAGCTACTGGGCTGCGTACAGGAAATCTCCCCCTTGCGGGAGGAATTTTTCCTAGAACTCTCTCCACCCACAACTGAGGATAATGTCAGCGATCTGGATCGCCTCAAACGGGGCTTGAAAAAGAAAAACGTGGATCCGGAGCGCATGAATATCACTCTAGAGGTCATGCGCCAGCTAGCCTCTGCCCTGCGCCAGGAGAACTGGTCAGTAACCGCCTCGGTGATCAGAAAGAAATGTTCTTATGAAGTCTTGCATGTTCATCCAGGCCACGAGGAACATCCCAGGCTGGGCCTGGCTGTTGACGTGGGCACCACTACAGTCATGGTCTATCTGGTGGACCTGCAAAGCGCTAAGGTCCTGGCTGGAGCAGGTGGACACAACAAGCAGGCTGCATGTGGGGACGACATCATCAACCGCATTGTCTGCGCGGAAAAAAGCGGGGTGCAAAAGCTAGGCAAGATGGTTCTCTCCACCATCAACGGCTTAATAAACGAGGTTCTGGACAGCTCCGGAATGGAAAGACAAGACATAGGCAATGTAGTGGTTTCAGGCAACACCACCATGGCCCATCTTTTGCTGCAGCTGGAGCCCAGGTATCTGAGAAGGACCCCTTATATACCCACTGCCTCGGATTTTCCCATCTTCAAAGCCAAGGAGATCGGACTCAAAACAGATCCTGCAGCCCCGGTTTTCGTCTTGCCCGGTCCTGCCAGTTATGTAGGCGGGGACATCGTCTCTGGGATACTCTACTCCGGACTGCACAAGCAGGAGCCCATAACCCTTTTCGTGGATGTGGGCACCAATGGGGAGATTGTGCTGGGCAACCAGGACTGGCTATTGACTGCCGCCTGCTCAGCAGGGCCTGCCTTTGAGGGCGGCGGAATCCGCTGGGGCATGCGCGCTGAGGAAGGGGCCATAGAACAAGTGGATATTGATCCGGAGAGCAAGGAACCGCGCATTAGCAGCATCGGTCAGCTACCTGCCAGGGGCATCTGCGGCACAGGCATGATCGACACCCTGAGCGAGATGTTCCTGACCAAGGTCATTGACCAAAGCGGCCATTTGCAAGTGCCTGAGGAACATCCCAGGCTGACATATCAGACCGGAGAAAAGGCCTATGTCCTGGAATGGGCCCAGAACACCAGCATGGATGAAGATATTGTATTCACAGAATCAGACATTCAAAACCTTCTGCGCAGCAAGGGCGCGGTATATGCAGGATTTAGGACCCTTTTGGGATATGTGGGACTCAGTTTTGCTGACCTGGACCGGGTCCTGATAGCAGGCGGCTTTGGCGAGTATCTGGATGTGGACAAGGCAGTCAATATCGGTCTTCTACCTGACCTGGACAGGGACAAGTTCCAATACCTGGGCAACACCTCCTTGGCCGGAGCATATATGTGCCTTTTGAACCAGGAGGCCAGGACCGAGGCTGAACAGATCTGCAACAACATGACTTATCTGGATTTCAGCGACAATAATGCCTTCATGGATGAGTTCACCTCGGCCCTGTTCTTGCCCCATACAGAGCTGCAGGACTTCCCCAGCCTGCAGGAGAAACTGAAGGCCTATGCCGCAAACTAGTAGGCAGTATCACATGAACTTGCACCATCAGGCTATTTTTATTGCCCTATCCTCAAAATCCAAGTAAAAAGTGGGTCCATGCAGGGGCTCCTTAACCTCCAAGGTCTGCTCGCCAATGGTAAGCTCTACCCCTGGGTAAACAATATCATGGACCTGGACCTTGGACTCCAGTGCCTTTTGCACTAGCGCCTGCCTGGACTCCTTGATCTTAGTTTTGAGTTCTTTTAGCTCAGAAACAATGCTGCTTTTGGCTTTCAGCATCTCTATCAGCTGGCGGTGCTTCTCCTTGGGGGTCTTCTGCAGCAGGGTCTGATAATTGTCCTCGCCTATGATTTCCTGAATCTTTTGCAGCCTCTTTTTTAGCTTGTCCCTTCTTTGCACCAGATCCGGATTTCCCTCAGCATTGAAGCTAAGCACCACCCTAGTGGATACTCCATGCTCAGAACCCAAGACATTGCATTCCAGCCCCTCTGCCGCCCTGATCAAGCCCCCTTGTATTGTGCCCCTGCCCCTGGTGGACAGGACCCGGCCCAGGCTAAATACCAGGGAATTCACAATATCCTGGGTGACAATCACATCCCCCCGGGCCTTGACTGTGGCATTCTCTAAAAAATGGGCCTGCAGACAACCGCCTACTGTTACTGAACCTTTTTCATGCATGGAGAGCCCTGCATTTACAATACAGTCTCCTCCTGTCTGCACCAGGGCCCCTTCCACACTCTGCTTGACATACACACTGCCCGGAGTCTTTACACTGAAGCCGCCCCTGACGTTGCCCTGGATGTGCACATCCCCCTTGCCAAAGGCCAAGTTCCCTGTGGAAAAATCCACATCCCCTTTGATTTGAACCGCCTCTTGCACGGAAATATTCTGGCCATCCCAAATCACTATCCCTGACACCAGAGCCCTGATCTCAGCCCCGGACTCTGTGATCACCTGGCCCTGTAGCCCCCCCTTTCCGGCATGGCCACTCTCACCCTCTGCAGATGCAGGACCGTCTGCTCCTGTTCCTTCCTGCGCCTCTGGCTCCAAAAGAGGCTGTCCGTTCTTATAGACCTGGACATTCTGACCCAGGGTAATCTGGGCAGAAGAACCTGGTTGGGCCGGAATCTCTTTGCCAAACACATCCAGGCCGGGTCTGCCTATGCCAGGGGGCTGCAACCAGCAAATAGTCTGCCCTTCCTCTACTGACCTGTACAGGCTCCTCTGTCTGGGATCCAGCTCACCAGCTTGCTGGGTCTTTGCAGCCTCTGCCTCCTCCCAGGCAAAGACCACCCTGCCATCCTCTCCCTGTATAGGCTTGCTACCCTGAGCCACCAACACATTCTCTTGAGCAGCCTTTGTTTTTTTGGCCAGCTTCAGGGCATTGGCCACAGCCTCTTCCTCAACCTCTGCCTTAAGACCCAGATCCTGCAGCACATCTTTGATACCTTGCACAGATATCTTCTTCTGGCAGAAGTCTTTGGCATACAAATTGGCCCAGACTTTGAGCCTATTTTTGGAGATCTTGAGCAAAGGAGAGACAAAGGGCTTTCCCTGCTGCCACCCCAGCAGGCCGTATCTGGTAGCGTACATGGTTTCCTGATCCGTCCCCAGCTCCCAACCGCATTTCTGCGTGGGTTCTATCCTGAGGGGAGGATCTTTTTTATCCGGCTCCAGTGGGCTGCCATCTATACATTTGCCCCAGACACACTCCTGGCCTTGAATAATGCGGCCCAGCACAAACCCGGGAAAAACAGGTAGTCCTGGCTCTCCTGCCAGCTCCAGCTTAGCGTCCCTGGCCTCCATGGGCAGATCCCCGCCACTGGCAATCACCACCCCGGACTGAGGCTCTCCCTTTTTGGCTGCCTTCTGCAGGGCCCGAGCCACCTCTTCTTCCTGCACCTTGGCCTGCAGCCCCAAATCGCTCACTGCCTGGCTGATGCGATCTAATGTGATCTGTTGAGCAAAAAAGTCCCTGGAATACAAAGTAGCCAGGAGATGCAGCCTGTTTTTGCTGACCCGCATTAAAGGGATCACCTGCAGTCTGTCCCCGGAAAATTTGACCAGGCCGTACCCCTTGGCCAGCAACTCCCCGCTTTGAGCCCGGTATACACAACTGGAAGAGGATACCCGTACCCACCTCGCCTCCTTTTCTTGACCCTGCTTATCTGCACGGTCTGAATCAGGAACAACTTCTTCTGGCTCAGAAACCAATAGGGCAAAGGCCTGCCCAGCAAATACAGGATAGTCAGGATCCCCTTGCAGCTTTAAATAGCCTGTGATTTCCTGGCCATTTTGAGATGCAGACATAATTACGACCTTGGCTGAATTTCATTTGGCAAAACCGCAATCTACCTTCCGGAGTTACTCCCTTATTCGTCATCTTTCGCCTAGCTCATTAGTCAAAAGCTCAAACCCCAAAATTCAGTCTCAAGACCTGCTTCTGCCCCTTGAGTCTTTTGAGTCCGTAAGGACAGACCCCGGAGCAGATGGCACAATTGTGCCCATCATTAAACTGGTAGTAATGTTCTTTCTTCCACCAATCACAAAGCCCAGGGTCCAGGATGCTTTCCCTGGGCAGGCCAGGATGCCAGGATCGACCGCTTAAGGCCCCAGCAGGACAAGCCTCGACACAACGCTTGCACTTGCCGCAAAAGTGTCTGTCCATGACCGGACCGCAGCCTAGGCTTAAATCCATAAACACTGTTCCCAAGCGCACCCAGGGTCCATATCTGCGGGTCACCAACTGGCAGTTGCGGCCCACCCAGCCCAGACCCGCCTTGGTGGCTGCTGTCTTGTGCGGAAAGTCTCCCTTAATACCCACCGGATCAGTCCGTTTGGAGACAGGCATGGCCCAGGCCCTGTATCCTTGCGATATTAGCAGACTTTCCAGGCTCTTAGCCTGCTCAGTGATGCTGGAATTGACTCTGACATATTCCTTGGCGTAGGCTTGATTCGGACCTTGCAGTCCTACCTGGGCCATGATCTCAGCGGACATGGGTATGGCCCAGCTCAAGGCGTAGGGCAGCCGACCATCTTGATCAGTACTGGGGGTATCAAATTCGCGAAGATCAGCAGCTCCCCAGAGCATAATACCCATATTTTCAAACCACTCCTGCAGCCACTTGGGAATGGACACTTGCGCGTGCATAATTTTTCACCTTTTTGGCCCAGGTCAAAAATTCTTGACAAAGAGATTAGAAAGGTTAAATTTATTTGTTCATATAAGGCAAGCTTAATCCCGCGTGCAGAAAGAGTATGCAGACCAGTCCGGCAACCAATTATAACTATCGTAAAATCTCCATGCAGCCCCAAGGATATTTCCCTGTCTCTCCCCTTATCCTCTTCCCGGATACCTGCTCTGATTTTCAGGTCTACCTAAAACAAAACGGCAGGATGGTCCTTTATACCCGGGAAAAAGAGCGCTATACCCAGCAATTGCGCCAGAAGCTGCATGAGACAGGCATAGACAGAGTCTATGTTCCCGCCTCTCAGATAGAGCACTACCAAAAATATGTACACTTACACCTGTCTAAGATACTAGAAGATCAAAACATTCCTGTCCAGGAACGAGCTAAGACCTTTCTGCAGACCACCACAGAAATGGTCAAAAGAATCTTCCAAAAAAAATTGCCTGGAGGCATCACCCAAGAGGAACTAGACCATATAGTACACCTTGTCACCTCCAGCTCTAAGTTCCTGACCTTGGAAGAAGCCCTCAGGAACATCAACAAGCTTATCTCCCACGACTATAAGACTTTCTCCCACTGCGTACATGTCTTCACTTACAGCATGGCCATCATGAACACCTATGATAGATTCAGTGAAAACGACCGCCAGAACACTGGCATCGGAGCCATGCTGCATGATCTGGGCAAGAGTCTAATTCCCCAGAGTGTGCTGAACAAGCCTGGCAGGCTAAGTGTCCAGGAATGGGACATGATGCAAAAGCACCCCATTTACGGAGTCAGGCTCTGCTCCAATATCTCCTTGTCTGACCTGAGCCTGAAGTGCATCCTGTTCCACCACGAAAAGTACGACGGCACAGGCTACCCTAGCGGGATGCAGGCTGAGAACATCCCCTTGCCCGCCAGGATCCTTAATTGCTGTGATGTATACGACGCCATCACCTCAGACAGGCCTTACGCACCTGCAGAAAACCCTTTCCAGGCCCTGAAGACCATGAAGCAGAACATGCGGGGCTCCTTTGATCTGGAGGTCCTGCGCAGGCTGATCACTTTACTCCAGGATATTAAGTCTGTCTAAAGCCAAAAACTTAGACCATCACACCTACAGCTGCAGATCCACAAAAACCCCCACAAAGAGCAATACTGCCACCAGTCCGTTCAGGCTAAAGAATGCAGTATTCAGCCTGGAAAGATCTCCAGGGCTCACCAGCTTATGTTCCCAGAGGAGAATGATGCTGCTGATTAGCCATACCAGATAATAGACCCAGCCCAGGCCTGAGGCCCAGCCAGCGAGCAAAAAGAAAAGCGAGGAATTCACATGGCAAAGGGTGGACAGGAAAAGCGCCTGTTGCAGCCCCAGCTTTACAGGAGCTGACCATAGGCCCAGTTCCCGGTCTATGTCCGCGTCCTGGCAGGAATAAAGGATATCAAATCCAGCCACCCAAAACAGCACACCTAGGCCAAACAGGACTGCAGGCAAAGTAAACACCGGATCATATGCCAGCCAACCAGCCAAAGGGGCTAGGCCCAGGACAGATCCCAGCCAGAAGTGAGAGAGCCAGGTAAATCTCTTGCTCAAGCTATAACAGGCTGACCAAAGCAGTACAGGCCAGGAAAGGACAAAACAGAGCATATTCAAGCCCAGGCAGGCCAGAACAAAGACCAGGGCAGTGGCCAGTGACAGGGACCAGGCCTGCCCCAAGGAAATTTCCCCGCTGCACAAGGGTCTGTCCCTGGTTCTGGGGTTTTGGGCATCCAGATCCCTGTCCAGGATCCGATTCAGGGCCATGGCCCATGTGCGCACCGCCACCATGGCTATGATCAACAAGATTAGCTGCTGCCAGGCCATCTGCCCTGAGCTGGCCAGAAAAAAGCCAATACAGGCAAAAGGCAGGGCGAAGACAGAATGCTCAATCTTGACCATCCTGGCAAAGGTGTGCAGGGCGTAAAGCCCCCTGCTTACAACCCCCCAAGTCCGGGCTGTTCCTTGCATCAGGCCTGCACCTTGAGCCGCAAAAAACGCCTTTTGCCCACTTTAAGGTCGTGCTGGCCAGGTGGAAAAACCTCTGTGGGATCGAATATCTTCTGCCCCTGGGTGGAAACAGCTCCCTGCTGGCAAAGCCTCTTGGCCTCGCCTTTGGAGGAGCAAAGACCGGCCTGGACCAGAATTTGGGCCACAGGTAGGGCTTCTTGATAGCTCAATTCTTGGACTGGGATGTCCCTGGGTAGCTCTTGGGCTGAGAATATTTGCTTGAACTCTTCCTGGGCACCTTGGGCCGCAGCTAGGCCGTGGAATCTGGCAGTCAGCTCCAGGGCCAGCTCTTCCTTGGCCTGTTTGGGGTGCAGCTCTCCAGCCTCTACTTGGCGCTGCATGGTCTGGATCTGGCCTAAATCCTTGTCCGAGAGCAGCTCGTAATATCTCCACATCAGCTGGTCAGACAAAGACATCAGCTTGCCGAACATCTCGGGCGCAGGCTCCTCAATGCCCACATAATTATTCAGGGACTTACTCATCTTCTGCACCCCGTCCAGCCCTTCCAGTATGGGCATGGTCAGTATGACCTGCTGCTCCATACCTTCCTGCCTCTGCAGGGTGCGGCCCATGAGAAGATTGAATTTCTGGTCTGTGCCCCCCAGCTCCACGTCAGCCTCCAGGGCCAGGGAATCATAGCCCTGAATCAAAGGATACAGGAATTCGTGGATGGATATGGGCCGACTTTCCTGATATCTTTTTTGGAAGTCATCCCGCTCCAGCATCCTGGCCACTGTGTATCTGGAGCATAGCTGCACAAAGTCCGAGGCCCTGAACTTGTCCATCCAGTGCGAGTTAAACACGATCTCAGTTTGCTCCGGATCCAGGATCTTGAATATCTGCCTTTTATAGGTCTCTGCATTGCGCAGAACCTCCTCCCGGGTCAGGGACTTGCGGGTCTCGGATTTTCCGCTGGGATCGCCGATCATGCCGGTAAAATCACCTATCAGAAAAAATACCTTGTGCCCCAGCTCCTGGAAGTGTTTCAGCTTCTGCACCAGGACAGTATGTCCCAAATGCAGGTCCGGGGCTGTAGGATCAAACCCTGCCTTGACCCTTAACTGTCGATTCTGGCGGAGCTTCTGCATAAGCTCCTCCTTCTCCACGATCTCTTCGCTGCCCCTTTGGATCAGCTGCCAGCAATACTCTAGATCCAGCTGCATCTTGCTCTCCGCATCTTGGCTTGGCTGTTACTTGGCGTATTGGATGGACCTCTTCTCCCGAATACAAGTCACCTTGATCTGTCCAGGATAGGTCAGTTTCTCTTCCACTGCATGGGCGATGTCCTTGCAAAGTAGATAGGTCTGGTCTTCGTTCACCCGATCGCAGTCCACCATGACCCTAAGCTCCCTGCCTGCCTGGATGGCATAAGCCTTGGAGACACCACCGAAATCTGTAGCCACGTTCTCCAACTCCTCCAGCCTCTTGACGTAGTTCTCCAAAAGCTCCTTCCTGGCACCTGGCCTGGCTCCGGAGAGACTGTCAGCAGCCTGGACCAGAACCGCCAGCACAGACTTGGGCTGCACATCCTCGTGGTGCGCAGCGATTGCATGCACGATGTCCTTGGATTCATTGTATTTCTTGGCCAAATCCGCACCAATCAATGCATGCGGCCCCTCCACCTCGTGGTCCACCGCCTTGCCTATATCATGCAAGAGCCCTGCCCTCTTGGCCTTTTTCACGTCCAGTTGCAGCTCTGCTGCCATAACTCCACATAAAAAGGCCACTTCCAAGGAATGGTTCAGGACATTCTGGGAAAAGCTGGTACGGTAATAAAGGTGACCCAACAAACGCACCAGTTCCAAATTTATTCCGTGCACACCTACGTCAAAGGTGGCCTGCTCTCCCATCTCCCTTAGCTTGACCTCCATTTCCTTGTCCACCTTCTGCACAATATCCTCTATCCGGGCTGGATGGATCCTGCCATCGCTGATCAAGCGCTCCAGGACCTGCTTGGCCTTTTCTCGGCGCAAGGGGCTAAATGCAGACAAGACCACAGTCTCTGGAGTGTCATCAATTATCAAGTCCACGCCTGTAGCGGCCTCCAGAGATCTAATATTCCTGCCCTCCCTGCCTATTATCCTGCCCTTCATCTCTTCGCTGGGTAGTTCCACGGCTGTTACAGACTGCTCTGAGACATAGTCCCCTGCATAGCGCTGAATCGCAGTGGCCAGTATTTCCCTGGCCTTGCGGTCTGCGGTCTCCTTGGCCTCCATCTCTATTTGCTTCACCATGCGCGCTGCATCGTGTCTGGTCTTGCTTTCCGCATCCTCCAGCAGCCGTTTTTTGGCCTCCTCCATGGTCAAGCCTGAGATCTCCTGCAGCTTTTCCTCCTGCTCCGCCTTAATCTTTTCTGCTTGCTGCACCCTTTCCTCTATCTCCCTTTCTGTCTTGGCCAGCCGCTTCTCCCATTCCACAAGCTCGCTTTCCTTCTGGGTTATCCTTTCCTGCTTGCTCTCTAGGCGCTCTTCTTTTTGCTGTATCCGGTTTTCCTGCTGTTTAACATTGTTTTCCCGCTCCTTAAGCTCTTTTTCAGTCTCCTTTTTTTGCCTGTAGACCTCGTCCTGGCCCTGCAGCACAAGCTCCTTTTTCTGGGCCTGGGCTTCCTTCTGGGCTTCTTCCAGTATCTGCTCCGCCTTTTGATTTGCGTCTACAAACTTTTTTTTGGCCAAAAACCTATGCAATGAATACCCTGCGCCTGCCCCGAGCAAAGCCCCGATCAAGCCAGCAATGAAATAGAACATGCCTACCCGCTCCTTGCTTTATGTTCTCAGAATAAGAATCTGTTCAGACGTAACTGTCCCGCGCACCAAGATCCAGATGCCGACCACTTCAATGTAAAGCCGATATCCAGATCGAATTACCAATCTATTGCAGGGACTGAAGAAACAGGCTGGAGCCAATGCCAGGGGAGCTTATATGGTATGCTGCAAGACTGAGCCCAGGGAAAGCGGCTTTCTGCCGGCCTCCCGGGAAGATAGGCAAGATCAGCAAAAAAATTGCTGAACAAGGCCCTTATTGGCTGCTGGAAAAAAACCCCGGGGGTCCGTGTTGCGGGCCATCTTGAACCTGGTTAAACCAGGTGGGTGCCGCTAGTAACCATCAGGCTTCCCGATCCAGCCGGGCATGCACAACAGGTTACAGGAAGCAGCTCCCGTTTTTGAGGTGTTGGCTCAAAAATGGTCCCGGCAATCACCAAACCCCCAGGGAATTGCTGTATTTCCAGCAACATAAAGCCTCTATTCTATTTCCGCCTCTATTTTATCCAAAAGCTGCTGGATCCTGACTTGCAAGTCCCGCAGTTTTTGGTCAGTTTGCAGATAATCATCAGCCAGACTCAAGGCCACCAAAATAAGCAGCTTCTCATTGCTCACCCTGGAGCCATGGGTGTCCAGCCGTTTAAATCTTTGAGCGATCAGCCTCTCAGCTTCTCTGATCCGCTCCTCTTCAGCATTGGTCCTGAATGCAATTTCATGTCCCAGAATAGACAGATGGTAGCTATGCATTAACTAATCTATATCTGCCTCTTGCAGCTTTTGCAAGAGTTGATCCACCTTTTTTAGCACATTTTGCCTGTTCTCCCTCTCAGCTTCCAGCTCAGAGCGAAGCTCCTGGTTTTCAGCCCTGACCTCCTGCAGCCTTTGCAGCAATTGATCTATTCTGGCGTCCAAGCTCTCCAGGTTTTGCATATCTATCAATCCTGATCCTGCTTGGTTTGTCTCCGCCTTAGATTCTTTTGTTTGCCCCTGGCTACTGCCAGCATGTCCTCAGGCACATCCTTGGTTATTGTGGATCCAGCTCCGATCAAAGCATTCTGCCCTATCTGCAAGGGGGCCACCAAGGAAGAGTTGCTGCCCACAAAGACATTCTCTCCGATTACTGTCTGATGCTTATACCTGCCATCATAATTGCAGGTTATGGTTCCGGCACCAATATTGCTGCCAGCTCCTACCAGGGTATCTCCTACATAGGCCAGATGGTTGACCTTGCAATCCTCTCCAAGCTCGGACTTCTTGATTTCCACAAAATTGCCTGCCTTGGCTCTGGGCCGCAGAACCG
>JBNJDO010000058.1:0-13625 GCA_051744965.1 Thermodesulfobacteriota bacterium
CGCGCTAATACTGTGTAAGGTCTTAAGTTTCGCAATAAAGAACCCTTCCCTGGCCCCTCCCCGGCACTCACTTGGCAAAGTTAAGTTTTTAAGCTTGCATAAGCCTGACGATCCAAGTGAGTGCCGGGGAGGGGAACCAGAAACGAGCCGACTCTATCTGATATGCGAAGATTTATATATGATGCGGCACTTGCTTGCTGTTTATATTCTTGACTTTTAGCGCTATGAAGCACAGACTTAGCGTTTTAAGATCTGCAGCAGGAGAGGGTTGTCATGCCGGTATTGGTAGTTAACGTGGACCATATCGCCACCCTGCGCCAGGCCAGGCTTGCCCGGGAACCGGACCCTGTGCACGCCGCCTGCCTGGCTGAGCTGGGCGGCGCCCAGGGCATCATAGTCCATTTGCGGGAAGACCGCAGGCATATCCAGGACCGGGATCTGGAGCTTTTGCAGCAGACAGTACAAACAGGTCTGCATCTGGAAATGGCCGCCACTCAGGAAATGCAGAAAATCGCACTGCAAACCGGGCCGCGCATGGTCTGCCTGGTGCCGGAAAAACGCCAGGAGCTGACCACTGAAGGCGGGTTGGACCTTCTGGGCAGGGAAAAGGAGCTGCAGGGATTTTTGCAGCCCCTGCAGCAAAGAGGCATGCCCTGCAGCCTGTTCATAGACCCTGATCATAGGCAGATCCAGGCTGCCAGGGAAGTAGGAGCGGAGTATATCGAGCTGCACACAGGCAGCTATGCTGATGCTGCCAGCCCCACCCAGGCAGCAAAAGAGCTGGACAAGCTCCTGCGGGGCATTGAGCAGGCCCAAAAGCTGGATCTGCATGTCAATCTTGGCCACGGCCTCAACTACACCAATATCCAGGCCTTTGCCCGGGTCAGCGGCATCAAGGAATTCTCCATTGGGCACAGCATAGTGGCCAGGGCCGCCCTGGTGGGCATGCAGCAGGCTGTGCGGGACATGGCAAAGATCATCAGCACCTTCAGAGAATAAGCCGGAAAAACAAGCCATGATCATTTCCCTGGGCTTGGATCTGGTAGAGTTGGGCAGGATGCAGAAGACCTGGAGCAGATTCGGCCTAAGATTTGCCAGCCGGATCCTCTCTGAGCAGGAGCTTGCCCAGCTGCCTCAAAATCCAGTAGAGTTTCTGGCCTCCAGGTTTGCGGCCAAGGAGGCCGGAGCCAAGGCTTTGGGTACAGGCTTTTCCACAGGCATAACACCCAGGCTGATAGAAATGCCGAAAAAGCCTGCAGGCAGGCCTGAGCTTAGATTCCTAGGCGCTGCTGCCCAAGCTGCTAAGGACCTGGGAGTCAATTTTATCCATGTCAGCTTGAGCCACACCAGACAGCAGGCCTGCTGTGTGGTAATCCTGGAAAGATAGTTAAGGACTCAGCTATGCGCATACCCTTACCCCGTCCGGAAGAGATGGCCCACTGGGATAAACTCAGCATCAATGAGTTCGGCATTTCCGGACAAATCCTTATGGAGAACGCCAGCAGGGAGGCCTTGCACGTGCTCCTGCAGGAATATGGACAGGTGCAGGGCAGGCAGGTCACCCTGTTCGCAGGCTCTGGCAACAACGGCGGAGACGCCTTTGCCCTGGCCAGGCATCTGGCTGACCATGGGGCCAAATGCCTGGTCCTGCATACTAGACAGCAGGACAAGTATCAGGGGGAAACCGCCTACCACCTGGAACTGTGCAAGAAGAACCAGGTCCCCCTGGTCTATCTGCCTGAATACAACCTGGACTTTTTGACCGAGCCGGATATATTGGTGGACGGCCTGCTGGGCACTGGCTTCCAGGGTGAGCTGCGCTCTGATTACCTGGAGAGGATCAGGCACATGAACAGGTTGGGCCGCAAAGCTTTTGTTCTGGCCCTGGACATCCCCTCTGGTCTAAATGGAAAAACCGGGTTAGCCTCTCCGGAAGCGGTCCAGGCCCAGGCCACTGTCACTTTTGAGGCTGCCAAGCTGGGCCTTTTCCTGCCCCAGGCCCGGGAATACACAGGTAAGCTGGCAGTCAGGCAGATAGGCATCCCCTGGCACATAAAGAAGGAAAACCCTCCCAGCTGCTTTGGCCTGCAGGAAGAAATACTGCGGCAGATTCCTGCCCCTGGAGCCAGCAGCCACAAAGGCAGCTTCGGCCATGTGCTGATCCTGGGCGGCTCTTCCGGGCTGAGCGGGGCCCCTGTGCTGGCTGCCCTGGGTGCCTTGCGCTCAGGTGCAGGTCTGGTCACAGTGGCCTGCCCCAAAAACTTAAGCCCGGAGATCAGGCAAGGCTGGCCAGAAATCATGACCCTGCCCCTGGGGCCGGGCAGGAACTGGTCTGCTGGCTGTGCAGAGGAGCTGGAGTCCAGGCTGGAAACATTTGACGCCGTGGTCCTGGGTCCAGGCCTGGGCCGGGATGAGGGTGCCAAGGAATTTTTGCAGGCCTATCTTGAATCAGAACACCCGCCCACAGTGTATGACGCTGATGCCTTATACTGGCTGGCCAGGGATGAGGTCTGCAACACAGATCTGGGCCGAAACAGCATTATGACCCCCCATCCCGGGGAAATGGCCAGGCTGTGCAAAATCAGCGCCCCTGAGGTCCAGGAGGACAGGATAGGCATCTGCATAAAAATGGCCAGGCAGCTTGGTTCTGTAATGATCCTTAAGGGCGCTGGATCTGTTGTCAGCGATCCTTCGGGGCATGCGCACATTTCCCCTTTTGCCTGCCCCAATCTGGCTGTGGGAGGCTCTGGAGACGTATTGTCCGGGATCCTGGGCAGTCTGCTGGCCAAGGGCCTGGAATCCTGGACTGCGGCCTGCGCCGGAGCCTATTGGCACGGCCTGGCAGGAGAGGAGTTAAAGCAGAGGATGCCAGGCAGAGGCAATCTGGCCCAGGAAATCGCAAATGAGCTACCTTTGTGTCTGCCCAGGCCAGCCGCTTTTGCAGAATCCTAACATTTGAGACGGCTTAAGGGAGAGATAAACATGACCCAAGCTTCTGAGATAATGAGCAAGGAAGTGATCACGGTCAAGCCTCAAACCAAGATCACAGAGGCCACAGCCTTGCTTTTGGAGAATCATGTCAACGGCTTGCCTGTGGTGGACGATGACAACAACCTCCTGGGCATCATCTGTCAAAGCGACATCATAACCCAGCAGAAGAAGCTTCCTTTGCCCACTGTGTTCACCCTGTTGGACGGCATCATCCCTCTGTCCTCCTACAGCCAACTGGAAAAAGAGGTCCAGAAAATGTCCGCCACCACAGTGGAACAAGCCATGACCCCGGATCCGGTCAGCGTAGCCCCGGATGCGGACCTGGAGGAGGTGGCTGAGATTATGGTCCGCAAGAGCTATCACACCATCCCTGTTGTCCAGGAAGGCAAGCTGGTGGGGGTATTGGGCAAGGAGGACGTACTCAAGACCTTGATCAAGTAAGCAGCTGACAGGGACAAAAAAGAACAGTCCCAGGCCAAACAGCATGTATAATAAGCATCAGGAGCTAGAGCTACACTTTGACCTGCCTGGAGAGGAGGACACCCTGCGCTTGGGCCAGGAGCTGGCCCAGATGATTGTCCAGCACAGGGAACACCCCAACATAATTCTATTGCAGGGAGAGCTGGGCGCTGGTAAGACCACCTTGGTCAGGGGCTTGACCCAGGCTCTGCCTGGAGGGGAGAAGGCCCAGGTCAGCAGCCCCAGCTTCAACATTCTGAATATCTATCCTACGGATCCAGAGGTCCTGCACCTGGACCTGTACCGGCTATCCGGCCCTGAGGCTGCGGAAAGCCTCTGGGAGAATCTGCCCCAGGATCCTCAAGGGATAGTACTGGTGGAATGGAGTGAGAATCTGCCTGCCCAGGAATACCCCGGGCGATACTATCAGTTGGCCCTGTACAGAAAAGATCAAGGCAGGACAGCCCATCTGCAGGGCTTTGACTGCAGCCTGCATCCCCTGCTGGAAAAGATGCAGCAAGCAGAATTAAATTTACAGGCAAAAGGAGAGTAGAGCCAGATGCGGATCGTGGTCCAGAAATTCGGCGGAACCTCAGTGGCCAACCTGGAATGTATGCAACAGGTCAAAGACAGGGTCAAGCAAAAGCTGGACCAGGGCTACAAGGTCATCATAGTCCTCTCCGCCATGGCTGGGGAGACTGACAGACTGCTGTCCCTGGCCAGGGAATACTCTTCCAGGCCTGACCCTGCTGAGCTGGATGTGCTCCTAACCACTGGGGAGCAGACCTCTGTGGCTTTATTCAGCCTTTTGCTCCTGCAAGAAGGTATCAAAGCCAGATCCATGCTCGGTTTCCAGATCCCCATGCTCACGGACCGCTCTTTTGGCAAGGCCAGGATTCTGGAGATTGAAGAGGACCCCCTCCTGGATCAGCTGTACAGGCACGATGTGCTGGTGGTGGCAGGTTTCCAGGGCTGCGACCAGAACCACTCCCTGACCACCTTGGGCAGGGGCGGCTCTGACACCAGCGCTGTGGCCCTGGCTGCTTCGGTTCAGGCCGAAGTCTGCGAGATATACACTGATGTGCCTGGGGTCTTCACCACTGATCCCAATGTTTGCCCCCAGGCCAGAAAACTGGACAGGATCGCCTACGACGAGATGCTGGAGATGTCTAGCATGGGAGCCAAGGTCCTGCAGATCAGATCTGTGGAATTCGCCAAGAAATACAACGTCCCGGTGCATGTACGCTCTACTTTCAGCCATGAACCAGGGACAATGCTGGTGCAGGAGGACAAGGAAATGGAACAAGTCTTGGTTTCGGGCATAGCCTATGACAAGGACCAGGCCAGGCTGACCCTGGTGGATGTCTATGACGAACCAGGCATTGCGGCCTCAATATTCGAGCCCCTGGCCTCGGCAGGCATCGTGGTGGACATGATAGTCCAAAACCCCAGCAGGGAAGGCAGGACAGACATCACTTTCACTGTGAGCAAAGGGGATCTGGAGCGGGCCCTGCAGATCATCCAGGGCCATCAGGATGAATTGGGCTCCAGGGCCATCCTGCAGGACACCAAGGTCAGCAAGGTCTCCATCATCGGGGTGGGCATGCGCAACCATTCCGGAGTGGCTGCCATAGCCTTCAAGTCCCTGCAGACCGAAGGCATCAATATTATCCTGATCAGCACCTCTGAGATCAAAATCTCCTGCCTGATAGAGGAGAAGTATACAGAGCTGGCTGTGCGCACCCTGCACGAGGCATTTGGGCTGGAACAGGAACCTAAGCAGGAAACCTTAAGTGAATGAATATGACCCCTTGGATAAGCATCTACGATACCACCCTCAGAGACGGCACCCAGGCCGAGGACCTGCATCTGTCCACAGAGGACAAGATCAGGATTTCGCAAAGGCTGGATGGCCTGGGTCTGGACTACATAGAAGGGGGCTGGCCAGGATCCAACCCTACTGATGAGCACTTTTTCCAGGAGATGCAGAATTATGCCCTGAAAAGGGCCCAGGTGGTGGCCTTTGGCTCCACGCACAACCCCAAAAGCAGCCCGGAAAGCGATCCAAACTTCCAGAAGCTCCTCCAGGCCGGCACCCAGGCCATTACCCTGTTCGGCAAGTCCTGGGAGATCCACGTCAAGGAAGCCTTGCGCATCTCCATGGACAGGAATCTGGAGATCATCCAGGACTCCCTGGCCTACTCAAGACACAGGGTCAAAGAGCTCTTCTTTGATGCTGAACATTTCTTTGATGGTTTCAAGGAAAACAAGGACTACGCCTTGGCCTGCCTGCAAAAGGCCCACCAGGCAGGTGCTGACGTACTGGTGCTCTGCGATACCAATGGAGGCACCCTGACCCATGAAGTTGCTGACATCCTGCGCCAGGTAAAAAAAGAGCTGCCCCAGGCCAGGCTGGGCATCCATGCCCATAATGACTCTGAGCTTGCTGTGGCCAACTCCCTGGCCGCAATCCAAGCAGGGGCAGTGCAAGTCCAGGGCACTATCAACGGCTTTGGGGAGCGCTGCGGCAACGCCAATCTCTGTTCCATAATTCCCGCCCTGGAGCTGAAGATGGGCTACAGCTGCCTGCCGGAAGGCCACCTGGCCAAGCTGACCAGTACCTCCTATTATGTCTCTGAAGTGGCCAACCTGCGCCCCTTCCATCGGCAGCCCTATGTGGGCAGGTCCGCTTTTGCGCATAAAGGCGGGGTGCATGTCAGCGCCATCAGGCGCAATCCCAGAACCTATGAGCACATCAACCCGGAAAGCGTGGGCAACAAGCAAAGGGTGCTCCTTTCAGACCTGGCAGGCAAGAGCAATATCCTGTTCAAAGCCAGGCAGTACGGCCTGAACCTGGACAGGGACGATCCTTTTGTCCCGGAACTCTTAAGCCAGGTCAAGGAGATGGAAAGCAAGGGCTACGACTTCTCAGTGGCAGAAGCATCTTTCGAACTTTTACTCTACCGGGCCTTGGGCAGGATGCGCAAATACTACTCCCTGCTGGGCTTTAGGGTCATGGACGCCAAGCAGCAGGAAAACCAGAACCCCTTTTCCGAGGCCACGGTCATGATCCAGGTGGGCGGAGAGGTGGAGCATACCGCAGCCACAGGCAAAGGACCAGTCAATGCCCTGGACAATGCCCTGCGTAAGGGCCTGGAAAAGTTTTATCCAGATCTGCAGGATATGGACCTGCTGGATTTCAAGGTCCGGGTCCTGTCCCCCAGCGTCAACTCCTCCAGCGGCACGGCTTCCAGGGTCAGGGTGCTTATTGAATCCGGGGATCAGAAAGCCAAGTGGATTACCATGGGGGTTTCCTTCAACATCATTGAGGCCAGTTGGCAGGCCTTGGTGGACTCGGTGAACTACAAGCTTTTCAAGGATGACCAGCTGCAGGAGAAATAGCTGCATCCCTGGACACTTCGACCCTTCTGTATCATTACAAAACTGCCTCGCAGTTCTCCTAGCAAGGGGCGAAAAATCTTTCGCCCCTTTAGCTGTTGCAGGCTCCAGCTGAAAAAGGGCCATGCATCTCCTTTCCCAACCTCATTCTTGGGCAGCACACAGCAAAATTTTTCCTTGACAGAAACCTTGCCTAAAGCATAGAGTAATTATTATTAATCTCATTCACAACAAGGTGACAAATGAACTTCAGATTTACCACCCAACGCAAAACCATTCTGGAAGAGCTCCAGAAAGTGGATACCCATCCCACAGCGGATGAGGTCTATGAGATGGTGCGCAATCATCTGCCTAAGGTCAGCCTGGGCACTATCTACAGGAATCTGGACATGCTGGCCTCCCAGGGGATTATCCAAAAGCTGCACATGGCAGACTCCCAAATGCGCTTTGACGGCAATCCAGAGCCCCATTTGCATGCTTATTGCCAGGAATGCGGCAGGGTTTCTGACATCCATGCCAACCCAGAGAGCACCCAGCTGTTCCAGGATTTGGATACCGACTTTGATATTACAGGCTACACCCTGTTCTTCCACGGCATCTGCCCCAGATGCCAAAAGCAGACAACCGAGAATCAAAAAATGTCAAAGGAGGAATAAATGCCCTCACTGAAAGGAACCCAAACAGAAAAGAACATCCTCACTGCATTTGCAGGGGAATCCCAGGCCAGGAACAGGTATACCTATTTTTCCAAGCAGGCCAAGAAGGAAGGCTTTGAACAGATCTCCTTCATCTTTGAGGAGACTGCTAATCAGGAAAAGGAACACGCCAAGCGCCTGTTCAAGTTCCTGGAGGGCGGAGATGCTGAGATCCAGGCTTCTTTCCCCGCAGGCAAGATCGGCTCCACCCAGGAAAACCTAAAGGAATCCGCAGGAGGGGAAAACTACGAATACACCGAGATGTATCCTGGCTTTGCCCGGACAGCCCGGGAAGAGGGTTTTCCAGAGGTGGCCGAAGTAATGGAGGCCATAGCTGTGGCGGAAAAATTCCATGAAAAGCGCTATCTGGGACTTTTGCGCAACATTGAGCAAGGTGCAGTTTTCAAAAAAGAAAAAAATGTGCAGTGGCGCTGCCGCAACTGCGGCTATATCCATGAAGGCCAGGAGGCCATGCAGGAGTGTCCCTCGTGTGCCCATCCCCAGGCCCATTTCGAGCTGGTCTGCGAGAACTGGTAAGTTTCCAAGTTTCCCCCCTCCATACAAAAGGGCGCCACTGGACTGCAGGGGCGCCCTTTTTAAGTCTGGTCAGGATGCAAGGCCTGCGTTTGCTTATCCTGCTTAAATCCTATATTATCAGCAAAGAGACTAAAGCCATGAACCCTCAAGAAACCAGGAGGAAACAATGCAGCCGGTACAGATCAAGCCCAATGTCTACTGGGTGGGTGTGGTGGATTGGAATCTCAGGGACTTCCACGGCTACTCCCAGACCAGGCAGGGCACTTCCTACAATGCCTACCTGGTCCTGGAGGACAAGGTCACCCTGTTTGATACAGTCACTGCTGCCTACCAGGAGGAGTTCCTGCACAGCTTGTCCAGGATAATAGACCCCCAAAAAATAGACTACCTGGTGGTCAACCATGTGGAACCTGACCATGCAGGCAGCCTGCCCTATATTGTGCAGCACACCCAGCCGGAGAAGATATTTTGCTCCCAGATGGGCCAAAAGTTTATCCAGGGCAGATTTAATACAGAAGGCTGGCCCCTGGAAGTGGCCAAAAGCGAACAAGTGCTCAGCCTGGGAGGTAAAAGCGTACAGTTTCTTGAGACCAGGATGCTGCACTGGCCGGACAGCATGGTCTCCTACATCCCTGAGGACAAGCTGCTGATCTCCCAGGATGCCTTTGGCCAGAACATAGCCAGCAGCCGGGTACTGGACCAGGAGCAGGACTGGCCCATCCTCAAGCAGGAGATGGCCACCTATTTTGCCAACATCATCCTGCCCTACTCCTCCAATGTTTTTAAGAGCCTGCAGAAGATTCAGGAGCTGGGCTGGGAAATAGATATGATCGCCCCTGACCACGGCCTGGTCCTGGAGAGATATGTGGCTGAGGCAGTAGCCGCCTACCAGGAGTTCGCTGCCCAAAAGCCAAAAGCCAAGGCAGTGATCTTTTATGACACCATGTGGAGGAGCACGGAAATCATGGCCCGGACCCTGGCCTCTGCCCTGGGAGATCAGGGGCTGGAGGTCAGGCTATTCCATCTCAAGAAATGGCACCACTCAGAGGTCATGGCCCAGGTCTGGGACGCTGCAGCCGTGCTGGCTGGCTCCCCCACGCACAACAACGGCATCATGCCCCTGGTAGCTGACATGCTGACCTATATGCAGGGCCTAAGACCCCAGAACAAGCTGGGAGCGGCTTTTGGCTCCTATGGCTGGAGCGGAGAGTCCCCGCGCATAATCCAGGAATGGCTGCAAAATATGGGTATGCAGACTGTGCTGGATCCCATCCGTATCAAGCATGTGCCTGCAGACCAGGATCTCCAGGAACTGAGCCAGAAGGCCCGGACCCTGGCGGAGAGCATCCGGGCCAATGTGCAGGCATAGTTAGGCCAGGACCAGCCGGGTATGAATTACGTCAGCCAAGTGGAGTACACTTCCTACGCCCAAAGCGTGACCCAGGTACTGGAGGAGCTGCAGGCCTCAAAGGCCCTGGCCGGACAAGAAAGGGTGCTTTTAAAGCCCAATCTGATAAATGACTCTGCTTTCCCTGTGACCACACACCAGGAGTTCTGCGCAGCAGTCATAGATTACGTCCGGTCCTGCTGCGACTGCGAGCTGATAATTGCTGAAGGGTGCGGGGATCCGGGCCTGGAGACCTGGGAGGTCTTCCAGGCCCTGGGTTATACCAGACTCTGCAGCAGCTTCAATGTCCAGCTTCTGGACCTGAACCAGGAGCAAGAGCTGCTGCGGCTGGAAAATCCGGATTGCGAACTGCTGCCAGAGGTCTATCTGCCCAGGATAGCCTTTGACTCCTACATCATCTCCCTGCCTGTGCTCAAGGCCCATTCCCTGGCCAGGATCACCGGGAGCTTAAAGAACATGCTGGGCTTTGCCCCGCCCAAGTATTACAGCGGTCAGCACGGCAGCTGGAAAAAGGCCTTCTTCCACGCAAATATGCAAAAATCCCTGCAGGAGCTGAACTCCTATCTCCTGCCTGATCTCAGCCTGATGGACGCCAGCCTGGGCCTGGCCAAGCAGCACCTGGGAGGACCTGTCTGCAGCCCGAAGGTAAACAGGATCCTGGGATCTTATGATGCCTACTCCCTGGACCAGAAGGCTGCCGGACTCCTGGGTATGGACCCCAAGGACATCAAGCACTTGTGGCCGCTAAATTAAGCATGCGCTCCATGGTCTTGGCCAGGCTGCGCAGACCAGCCTCATCCTCATCTATGCCTGCAGCCCCCTTGTCCCTGGACCACAGGGTCCCCCCCAGATTGGCCCCAAAGGCCCCTCCAGCCACAGGCAGCATTTTATTGATGAGATAGAAATCGTGCATACAGGCCAGGACCTTCTCCTGCCCGCCGTGCCTATCCCCGCCCACTGCCAGGCCTGCCCCGATCTTGCCTGCGAACATGTTCTTATCCAGGGCCAAAAGCGCCCTGGTTCGGTCCAGGACTGCCTTGAGCTGGGCGCTGATATGCCCGTGGTAGCAGGGGCTGCCCAGAAGCCAGAGCTGGGAGCTCTGCATCTCCTCATACAGCTCCTGCATATCGTCCTGGTGCAGGCAGCCCTTTTTCTTGCGCAGACAGTAGTCGCAATGGAGACAGAAGTTGATCTTCTTGCCCCTTAAGGGAAAGAAAGAGGTCTGCACCCCGTGCTTTTCCCGGGCATATTCCAGGGCCCAATCCACAGCGCGGTAAGTGGCGCTTTTGCGCGGGCTGCCAGAGACACCCAGCAGCTTGATTCCTTGCATGTCTCCTCCTAACTGGAGAGTTATACGGTACCAAGTCTTTAGTCCTGCTTCTCAGAGACCCCGCCCTGCTCAAAGGTAAAGACCTCATTGAACACCCGGACAGCGGCCTGGATTATGCCCATGGACAAGACCCCGCCTGTGCCCTCGCCCAGACGCATATCCAGGCAAAGTATAGGCTCCAGGTCCAAATGCTGCAACATGATTCTATGCCCTGACTCCTGGGAACAGTGGCCAGCAAACATGTACTCCCTGATCCTGGGCTGCAGGGCCTGGGCCAGTAGAGCGCCTGCAGTGGAGATGAACCCGTCTATAACCACCGGCACCCGGTAATAGGCCCCGGCCAGAATGCAGCCTGCAATGCCGCCTATCTCGAAGCCTCCCACCTTGCTGAGCACGTCCAGTGCATCCCTGGCCTGGGGCTGATGCAGCCGAAGTACCTTCTCAATCACCCTTGCCTTGTGCTGCACCCCGTTTTCCTCCAGGCCTGTGCCCGGGCCAGCCATAAGTTCAGGCTCGCAGCCTGTAAAAACCGCGCCCATGGCTGCAGCAGGGGTGGTATTGCCTATGCCCATATCCCCGGTACCCAACAGCCTGGTCCCGCTTTGGATCCACTTGGAGGCAACCCGGAATCCGGTCAGGATGCACTCCCTGGCCTGTTCCCTGTCCATGGCAGGCTCCAGGGCAAAGTTCCTGGTGCCCCTGCCCTGCTTACAGACCTGCAACAGTTCCCCTCCGGGCAGATCTTCTGCGTCTAGATCCGGAATAATGCCCATATCCACCACCCTAACCTCTGCACCCACCTCCCTGCTCAAGGCATTTATACCTGCCCCGCCCTGCAGGAAGCAGCGGATCATCTCCAGTGAAACCACCTGGGGAAAGGCGCTTATACCCTCCTGCACCACGCCGTGATCCCCGGCGAATACCAGGACAGTCTTTTTGCCCACCTCAGGCTGCAAGCAGCCCTGGATGGCACAGACCCTTTCCGCTATCTCGTGCAGCCTGCCCAAAGCCCTGGGGGGCATGATCAGTCTTTCGCTGTGCTCTTTAGCCTTTTGCCAAAGATCTTCATCCAGGGGCTGGATGGCCTGGACAATATCTTCCAGTCCAATGTCGTCAATCTTCTCCATTATGGCTCCTCCTTTGTATAGTAAAAATAAAAAACCCAAAAAAAATCCCCAAGCTGATACTTCGCATATCAGCTTGGGGATTTGCCATCTCCGCCAAGTCGGCTCTAGGCATTCGGCAGGTCTTCTGGCTCGTGGATCAGCTTACTCCCCGCGCCTTCCCATCCCCCCTCACTCACTTTTTGTTTGTCTTAGTTTAAATTGGCCTAAGCCAAGCTTGTCAAAAACAAAAAGTGAGTGAGGGGGAAAAGTGGTCTTATGCGGATTTCATCCCCACTTACAGCGGCGGGACCGCGCCGGATTTTAACCGGCTTCCCTTTTGGCCCGGAATCCCCGGGCACCGAATGTGTGCTGCAATATAGGCAAGGGCAGCAGCCAATGTCAAGCATGCTAACCGCACTTGGTATAGCCGCAGGCCTGACAAAAGAAGCAGCCCTCCTGAAAGAGGAGCTCCACCCCGCAATCCGGACACTTGGGGCTGCCCAGGCTGTAATCCCTTATCCTGGGCCTTTGGTTGCTTAAGTATCTGTTTTCCAGGACCCAGGCCACGGCATCTGGAATGGAGAGCAGCAGGCCCTTTTTCTGGAACACAGGGTGCTCGCCTCCGATGCCTTTCAGCTGCTTGACCACATCCCGGACCTGAATTCCAGAACGCAAAGCCAGGGAAACCAGCCTGCCGATGGCCTCTGCCTTGGCAGTTATGGATCTGCCTGACCTGCCTATGGTGGCAAAGACCTCAAAAGGCTCCCCTTCCACCTCGTTTATTGTCAAATACAGCTCTCCCAGGCCGGTGCTCACCTTCTGGGTAAAGCCGTAAAGCACCTCAGGCCTGTCCTTGACCCTGGCCCTATCCTTGTCTTGGTTTTTCTCCTCTCCTGTGGACAGGACCTGCTCCTGTCTGCTGCCGTCCCTGTAGACAGTAACCCCTTTGCAGCCCAGCTCATAGGCTGACCAGTAAATCTCGTAGATATCCTTCTGGGTGGCGGAGTTGGGCAGGTTGACAGTCTTGGAGACAGCATTGTCTGTGTACTTCTGGAAGGCCACCTGCATCTCCAGATGCCACCTGGACTCGATATCCATGGCTGTGACAAAGACCTGCCTCATCTCCTGGGGCAGAAAGTCCATGTCCCTGATGCTGCCACTGGCTGCTATGTCCTGCATCAGCTGCGGGCTGTGATACTGGGACTCCTGCAGGGCCTTTTCAAAATGGGGGTTCAGCTCCAAGAGCCTTTCTCCGTCCAGGACCTGGCGCACAAAGCTAAGTGCGAACAAGGGCTCTATCCCTGAAGAACAGCCCGCTATAATGGACAAAGTGCCTGTGGGAGCAATCGTGGTAGTAGTAGCGTTCCTGAATGGCCCCTGCTCCTTTGGCTTGAATATGCTCTGCTCATAACCTGGAAATGCTCCCCTTTCCTCTGCCAGCTCCCTAGAAGCGGCCCAGGAATATTCCTGCAAAAACTGCATCAGCTTCTCCGCCAGATCCAGGGCCTTGCGGCTGTTGTAGGGAATCTGCAGCTGGAAGAGCAGATCAGCCCAGCCCATCAAGCCCAGACCTATCTTCCTGTTTTGACGTACCTGCTCCTGGATCTGCTGCAATGGATACCTGGAACAGTCAATGACATTGTCCAGAAAGCGCACACAAAGCCGAATGCGCTCCCCCAGGCGCTCCCAGTCCACCCCGT
>JBNJDO010000059.1:0-13614 GCA_051744965.1 Thermodesulfobacteriota bacterium
GCTTCCAATCAGGTATTCATACAAAGATTCCTGCAAAATGCCGGGCATCAGGTCACAGTGGCAGAAAACGGTCAAGAGGCCCTGGAGCTGCTGGCCCTGTATGATTTCGACTGCGTGCTGATGGACATCCATATGCCTGTTATGGACGGGGTGGAAGCTACGCATAAGATCAGATCTTCCTACGCAACATTTAAGGACATTCCTATTATAGCCTTGACTGCCTACGCCATGACCGGGGACAGGGAGAAGCTCCTGGAGCAGGGCCTGGACGACTATCTGGCCAAGCCTGTGGAAAAGGAGGAGCTGTTGGCTGTTTTGGAGAGGAGTGTGTCTGCTTCCCAGGGGTAATTTTTAACAGCCTGGTTTTTATACATCCAACTTATTTTTAAGCATCTTGTCTGCTGCCCCGGGAAATTGATCCTTCCCGGGGCTTTTTTTTTCTCTAAGTGAGGAAAGGCAAAAAAAGCCGTGCAGAGTGGGGATAGACTGTCTATTGATGAGCTGCGATAAGGATATGGAACCATGGTGAGATGATTTGATCCGGGCATCGCTGCACCGCAACTGCCTTTGACTGCGGGGCTGTGGTTTACCCCGGACTGGACTTACACCATACTGACCAAACGCTTGCACATACGCTACTTAAATAGACCCCTGGTCTTCGGCATAGCTGTGTTTAACCGGGTAAAACGGACAGGCGAATTCGCATCTCCGGCACCAGTCGGTTACAAGGATCGGAGAACCTTCAGAATCTATTTGGCCGCTCTCGATAGGATGGGCACGATCGGAGTTTAGGCGTTGGATACAGGTCGGACGGTCATATTGCCCCCTGGCGAAAGCATTTTCAGGGCAGGCTTCTCGGCAAGGCATGGCACAGCCTTGGCAGGGCTGGAGATCCTCTGGAGGACGTCCGGAGGGCAGGCTACCTTCAATCAATACCGCGCGAAGGCGAACCCTGGGTCCCCATTTTCGGTCCAGCAGCAGATTGTTTTTCCCCACGACTCCCAGTCCTGCGAACACTGCGGCATCTTTTAGATACACTCCTCCCTTTTCTACGTGGTAGGGCAGCGGCTGTGCACGAACCCCATGAGTCCTGAATAGCCAGTCTGCTATTTCCTCTGATATTTGCGTCATTCGGCGGTTTCCCGCGGTGTTGCCGCGGTCAAACCAGTCCAGCCGAGGGTCCTCTTCTGGATGATGCATGGCCAGCACCAGAAGGGAGTGGGCGTTAGGCAGCCATGGAGTAGTATTTTCCGAATGATTGGTCTTCCAGCTTCCCACAGCTTCAGCCTTGTAGGAAGGCCCGTCCAGTACTTCCTCGATAGCGGCAATCCCCGCTCGAAAATCGTCCCTTTTTTCTGCCTCGGCAATAACTTCTTGGGCCAGTTGGTGATCTTGGGCCATATTTTCTCCAATTTTTTGGGGTCCGGCCAATTGAGTCCATCCAAAATATATCTTGCACAATAACTGTAGAAAAGCAAGTTCCGAGCATCAGTGCTTGGCCTCAGGTGTAAATCTAAAACCGTTCCCGACCCGGTCCCACAGGTTGCGGGTCAGGTCCTGGGGAGCCCGCCAGTCTCCGGAATTGATCCAGGATACTGTGGCGCTTATCACGTCTGGATAATTCTGGGCGGCCGGCTTGGGTGCATGCAGCCATTTTCTGGTATACTGTGTATCCAGCTTCTGCATGCTCAGTCCCAGTTGCAGCTGCTCTAAAGCCAGGGCGTTGGACTTTTGCTCAATCTGGCCTGCTACAGGCTTCAGCAAAAGCTTCTTGCCCAGATGCAGGGCCTCGCTGCTTAAAGAGAAACCCGCATTGCAGATCACCCCGCTGCAGTCCGCCAAATCCTGCACAAAACCCTGCCTGGAAATCGGACGCAGCAACAGATTGTCCTCCTGGGCAGGTTCCTGGCATTTGCAATAGACATAAAAACGGTAATCTGGGAATTGCCGCAGAAAGTCCTTGATCTGGTCCAGATCTTCAAAGGGCAGATAGACCAGTATCTTGTCCGGAATCTCGGGCTGCCCGAGGTAAACATCCTCTGGTATGGTCGGGGGCAGGATAGGCTGCTGGAAATGGTGCCAATGCAGGCCCAAGGGAATATCCACTGGCGCGAACCTGGTCATGATCAGCCTACTGCCAGGCATGCAGCCTTTGTGTACCGGCACCCTATGGCAGAAGGAATACAAATGGCCAATGCCTATGCTGGGAAAGCCCTGCCTTTTGGCAATGCGGGCGCTCAAGGGCTCGTAGTCAGTGATTGCCAGGTCGAAGCCCTGGGCAGGGAAATTGCGGATGTCCTGGTAGAAACCTAAAAGATCCAGATTCAGTGCGGTTTTAATATGCTGGATTCTGCCCTGGCAGGTATAAAAGGTAAGGCCCTTGTGCTGTACATAGGGCTTAAACAGCTCCAGATCCCAGTTTGATCCGTTCTGGGCTCCGCTTAGCAGACACTGGACCTCGTGCCCAGATTTGCGAAGGGCCTGGACCATGGCTGCAGAGCGCACCAGATGTCCGTGGCCTGTAGTCTGTATTCCGTACAGGATCCTCATTATTCTCCCTGTTTAGTGCAGCGGGCCCGGGGAAGATCTTTACCCTGCAGCTGGCTGTTTTGCCCCGGCTCAGGCCTGCCCTGGGTGTCGCACTCTATATCGCTGCGCCAGGTGGAGGTGCAGGGGATCTTGCTCAAGTCGCAACGCTGGGAGTATTTCTGGGCAATATCCAAAATTTCCTTAAGCAGGCCCTGATCAAGGGTCACGGGCTCCAGGCCCAGCTCCAGGAATTTTTGGTTCTGCATCCAGAGGGTGTTTTCCTGGTCCTCCAACCTGGGATTGTTGTAGTACCGGATCTGGGCCCCGGTCATCCTGGCTACCAGCTGGGCCAGGTCCCGAACTTTATGGGTCTCTGTGACCTGGTTGAATATTTTGACCCGCTCGCCCCGCAGCGGAGGATTGGCTACAGCCAGCTCCAGGCATTTCACTGTGTCCTGGATATTGATAAAGGCCCTTTCCTGGCCTCCTGTGCCATGCACTGTCAAAGGGTGCCCCAAAACGGACTGCACCAGGAACCGGTTCAGCACTGTGCCGAAATCCCCGTCATAGTCAAAGCGATTGATAAGATGAGGATCCATCAGGGTCTCTGGGGTGTTGGTGCCCCAGACAATGCCCTGATGCAGGTCAGTAATCCTGACCTGGTCATTTTTATTGTAGTAATAAAAAAACAGGGCGTCCTGGGTCTTGGTCATGTGGTAGACGCTGCCCGGGTTAGCTGGATACAGGATCTCCATTTGCTTTTCTTTGCCGTCCACCTCCACCTTGATGGTCAGGTAGCCTTCAGGGATGGGCATGCCTGGCGTACCGTAGCCATAAACCCCGGTGGTGCCCAGATGTACCAAGTGTACATCCAGCCCTGACTCCACTATGGCAGCTAGCACATTGTGGGTGGCATTCAGGTTGTTGTTTACAGTGTAGCGCTTGTGCCAGGAGGATTTCATGGAGTAAGGCGCAGCCCGCTGCTCTGCGAAATGAATAATGGCCCTGGGCTTGAGCTCCTTTATCAGGCTGAGCAGACGGTGATAATGCTCGGCCAGATTGATGCGCTCAAAATTTATTACCTGTCCGGAAACCTCCTTCCAGGTCTTCAATCTCCTGCTCAGGCTTTGAATCGGGGTTAAGGACTCGCACTCCAGCTCCACATCGATCATTCGCCTGCTGAGATTGTCCACAATGGTTACCTGGTAGCCCGCCCTGGAAAGGTGCAGACTTGTGGGCCAGCCGCAGAATCCGTCTCCGCCAAGAACAATAATATTTTCAGACACGTTAAATCCTATAGATTAGAGTTTTACTGATACCTGTCCATTGCTGGAGTCAGTTTGCAGAGAACAATAGCTTCTTTCTGACCAGAAACAAGAGCAGGAAGATCAGCAGGTAGAACATTTTGCCCAACAGATAATGAAAGGACAGCACATGTGCAAACAGCCAGATGACAGCTTCATTCAGGATAAGTCCCAGAGCACCCAGACCTGCATAAATAGAGAATTCCAGCCATTTATTGCTCAGTCTGCGCCAATAAAAGATCCAGGTGATGCACAATAGGTAATGCAGCAGCATCCCGGCTATAAAAGCCAGGGGCGCGGAGATCAGGTAATGCAGGCCCACCAGCTCTGTGAGCAGAAACAAAAGGCTGATGTCCAGAACAAACCCTGCTGCGCCTGCAAGCATGTAGCGGAAGAATTGACGGCCTGGGTCATCTGTCTTTTTGCTGGTCCATCTTAAGTGTTGCAGCTGGAGATGTCCTTTTTGTGCTGCGGTTGTGGAACACATATCCTGCTTTTGCCTGGAGCTTAAAAAACTGCTATAAATGGAGCGAATTAGATGTGGTAGCCTGAGAAGTGGTTTGAGCATACCTGGACTTAGAATGTCAATAATTTTTGCAAATTGAAACCAATAAAGCTTGTGGCGACCTTCTCAGGGTATACCAGTCCGGGCAACTGATCTCTTGTATCCTTCGCGGGTCCTTGGGAACGTACGGTAAAGAGGTTCTGAGGACCCATGTGGGATTCTTCTCCGCTTCGATACATGGAGAGCGGAACATTCTCCTTGCCACCAGGAGAGGGAATACCACCGATCCGCTGGAGTCGACACACAGGGTAGTACTCACGCCAAAAGAATAAAGAAGGAGCTGCGACTGTGCTTCCCTGGAACTGGCTTCAGGCCCACTCGGAAATACTTTGGGCTACGGGCATCGCCTCAGCGGTGATGATGCTCAGCGGTGTCGTGGTAGTCCCGTGGATTCTGCTCCGACTCCCCCGCGACTATTTCCTTCCTGCCCGAAGAAAGCCGGTCACTCCTGAACGCCTCCCTCTCGTCTTGGGGATACCTTTGCTCGTGCTCAAGAACCTCCTGGGAATCGTGCTTGTCCTGGCCGGGCTGGCCATGCTCGTGCTTCCTGGCCAGGGCCTCTTGTCCATCATTCTCGGGCTCGCCCTGACCAATTTCCCTGGCAAGTTCAAGCTGCAGCGCAGGCTAGTGGGCTATCCCTCGGTGCTCAACTCCCTGAACTGGCTCCGGAGACGCTTCGGAAGGCCCTCCTTCCTCGCTCCTGAGGTCGAGCGAGACGGATCATAACTCCCTATTGGTATATTAGATGCTCTCCTGGGCAATATCCCAATCTTATTCAAATCAAATTTGAAAAGATTCAATTTTGATTTGAAAATTAAGCTTTTCTTTGGGGGTCCTTGGCTGACTCGCAAGCGTAACCTGCTGAATTAACAGTAAGGATGTATTTAAGGGTGTTGGCATGGTTCTTGGATCAGTATTTCCAAGCAAGTTTTTTCTCCAGCCCAACATAGCCCAGGTTAAATTCTTAAAGGCAGATACCAGATGGAGCAATTTCAAGCCGGAGGGTCAGTTCAGTCGGCAATAGATCTGCAAGGCTATCCACTTCAGGAATGGCTACAGACTTTGGAGCAGATCATACCCTCATTGCAGGGCCTGATAGCTGACCGGGAGGATGACTTTCTGCAGATTGGCTCAGAAGTAAGGGAGCTGTCCCAGATGGCCAGGGATCTGGCCCAGGGCTCAGTGGAGCTGGCAGCCCAGGCTTCTGGGCAGGGCCTGCAGGAGGGAATGCAGGAACTGGAGACCTCCATGCGCAGGATGAGCAGCAGACAAGGGCAGGCTGATCTGAGCCAGGTCCTGCAAAGATGCCAGGATCTCTCCAGCCCTATTTCACAGCTGCAAAAGGAGATGGTCAACTTTCGGCCCATTTTAAAGCATCTCAGGGTCCTGGCCATGTCTATACGCATTGAGAGCGCCCGCTTGGGTTCAGAGGGCAGCAGGTTCCAAGGCTTGGCTAAGGAAGTTGAGGCCTTGGGCCAGAAGACAGAGTCCTATTCCAGGGAGGTCTCCGGCAAAACAGATCAGCTTTGGCAAAGACTGCAGGGGGTGCAAGCCCAGGTGAACACTGCCAGGGAGCAGCAGGATGCTGAAGTGGTTCCCCTGTTGCAGGGAGTTCAAACCGGGGTCACCGAGCTTTCCAGGCTGCAGGCCATGTCCGAGAGGATCTCGGAGTCGGTTTCTCAGAGATCCCAGAATATCAAGGAGCAGATAGAAGAGATTTACTCCTCTGTGCAGTTCCACGATATCACCAGACAGCAGGTGGAGCACGTGCAGCACGTCCTGGAGGAGGTAATGGATGTGCTGCAGTCAGAATTAAGCCAGGAGCAGCAGGAGGAAGCCCAGGACCTGGTTGCCTGGCTGGGCGATGTCTGCGGCCTGCAGATCAGGCAGCTGGAGGCCACCAGATCTGAGTTGGGGCAGGCCATGCAAAGGATCAGGCAGAGCCTGGAATCCATCAGCGCAGCAGTGGGGGAGCAGGAAAAAGAGCTGCAGGAGTTCCCTGGACTGGATTCCGCAGGCGGAGATTCAGTGTTGGACAGCCTGGAAAGGGACGCTGCAGAGTTAAGGACCAGACTGCAAGCCGCGACCAACAGCTTTACAGAGGTAATCAGCAACCTGGAAGGCATGGCTGGGATCCTGCAAGAAACCGAGGATTTCCTGATCACCTTGCAGGAGATCGGGGATGAGGTGGAGCTGATAGCCTTGAATGCCAGCATCAACTCCGCGCATACCGGAGACAGGGGACGTCCTCTGGGGGTGCTGGCAGAGGCCATTCGAAAACTGTCCCAGGAGGCCAAGCAGCTGGTGCAAAGAGTATCTCAAGCCCTGCAGGAGATCTCCTCCCTGGCCCAGGACTTCCAGGCCCAGGCCCAGGAGGCAAAAACCAGGGCCAAAGAGACAGAAGGCCTGTGCACCACCCTGGATCAGGTCGTAAGTCGCATTTCCCAGGCCAATGCCCAGGTGAGCCAGTTGTATTCCTCTTTGCAGGATAAAAGCAGGAGCTTTTTGCAGCGTACCCAGGGCCTGGAGGATCACCTGGGACTGCAGTTCCAGGTGGAGGAGGACATGGCAGGGGCTATGCACAGGCTGCAGGTGCTGCAGGAGCAGGTCTACACACATGTGCCCAGGGAGATGCAATCCAAGCATTCCCAGCGCCTGTACAGCATCCTGCAGCGCTACACCATGGAGTCTGAACGCCTGGTGCATTTGTCCTTTTCCGGACAAGAGGAGGAAGAAGGTGCAGCCTCCCAGATGGTTCAGGAATCCTCCCAGACAGACGAGATGGAGGAATTCGGAGATAACGTAGAGCTTTTCTAAAGCCAGTAGTTAGAAATTAAGAATGATACACCGTATTACACCTAAACTCGTACTGTACGATTTTTTTGCTGATATGTCAGGGAGATAAACTCAAGCTACAGTAGGGGAATGTATATGCCTCAAAGAAGGGCTAAGGAAACAATCAGGTTGCAAGGCGATTGCAGTGTGGAAAATGCGGGCAGTATCCGCCAGGAGATACTCCAGATCCTGGAGAGTGGTCAAGATCTGGAGCTGGATCTGACCCAGGTCAGCAAAGCGGATTCCTCCCTGCAGCAGATAATTTGTGCAGCGCACAGGAGTTTTGCTGCCCAAGACCTGCTTATCAGGCTCCAGGGGCAACCAGCCCAGGCTGTGTTGGACAATCTGCGCAGAGGCGGCTTCGGGCAGGTCTGCGTATTCACCCTGCAAAACTGCTTATTCAAGGGGGTGAGCATAGATGGCTAAGACCATAATGACTGTGGATGACTCCTCCAGTGTACGGCAGATGGTCAGCTACACCCTGCAGGATGCAGGCTACGAAGTCATCGAGGCTGTGGACGGGAAGGATGCCCTGCAAAAGCTCAAAGGGCAGGTGGACATGATCATCACTGATCTGAATATGCCCAATATGGATGGGATAGAGCTGATACGCCAGGTGCGCCAGACAGCTGGGTACAAGTTCTTACCCATTGTGATGCTGACCACTGAATCCCAGGATGAAAAAAAGCAAGAAGGCAAAAAAGCAGGGGCCTCGGGCTGGATTGTAAAACCCTTCAAGCCTCCGCAGATCCTTTCTGTAATCCAGAAACTGCTCAAATAGGATGCAGCCAAATATGCAAGACCAAAGTAGCGAAAGACAGCGTATGCAGCAGGCTTTTTTGGAAGAAGCAGGGGATCTCTTGCCAGAACTGGAATCCGCCCTGTTAGAGCTGGATGAGAATCCAGGGGATTCTGATCAAATCAATCGAATTTTTAGGGCCTTGCACACCGTTAAGGGCTCAGGGGCCATGTTCGGATTTGAAGAGGTCTCTGGTTTTACCCATGAATTGGAGTCAGCCTTTGATCTGGTGCGCAATGGCGAGCTGACGGTTTGCAAGGAACTTTTGGATCTGACTTTCCAGGCCAAGGATGCCATCCAGGCCTGGCTTTTTGAGCAAGATGAACAGCAAAGGGAAATCCTGCAAAACATTGTGCAGGAGCTGCACAGATTGCTGCCTGCAGAACAGGGAGAAGTCCTGAAGCAGCCCACAATCAGGGGCCAGCCCCAGCAGCGAGAAAAACGTGTATACCGCATTCGATTTCGGCCGGATCCAGATATCTTTGCTACAGGCACGGATCCCTTGCTTCTCCTGGATGAGTTGCGGGATTTGGGCGAATGTCACGTCATTGCCCATAGCGAGGATATACCTGAGCTACAAAATCTGGATCCGGAAAGGTGTCATGTGTGGTGGGACATTATCCTGAGCACAGAAGCTGGCAAAGAGGCCATCAGGGATGTGTTCATCTTTGTGGAGGAAGAAAGCGAGCTGCATCTGGAACTGATTGATGAGGCTTCCCAGGAAGAGGGCGGATATTCCGGATATAAGAGACTAGGGGAGATCCTTTCCGAGCGCGGGGATGTGGATCAAAAGGAGCTGCAAGCAGTACTGGATTCCCAAAAGAGGCTGGGGGAGATCCTGGTAGAGTCCGGATTGGTGAGCACCTCCCAGGTACAATCTGCGCTTGCAGAGCAACAGGCAGTGCGCCAGGCCAGGGAGAGCCGTAGCCAGGAAACAGCCATGTCCAGCGTGAGGGTACCTGCAAGCAAGCTGGACGAGCTGGTGGATCTGGTGGGGGAGCTGGTCATAGCCCAGGCCAAGCTGAGTCAGACGGTTGAGGACAGCTATGATCAACAGCTGCGGGGGTTGGCAGAGGAGATTGAACGCCTCTCTGATGAGCTCAGGGACAACACCTTGGGCATCAGGATGCTGCCCATAGGTTCCAGTTTCGGCAAGTTCCGCAGAGTGGTCCGGGATCTGAGCAACCAAAAGGGCAAAGAGATAGAACTGGTTACCCAGGGCGCGGAGACAGAGCTGGACAAGACTGTGATTGAGAGGATCAACGATCCCCTGGTGCATCTTTTGCGCAACAGTATTGACCATGGGATTGAGCCACCTGAACAGAGGGAGCAAAAAGGCAAACCCCGTCAAGGTGAAATCCGGTTTTCCGCTGAGCAGTCCGGGGGCAATGTCATTATCAGCATTGATGATGACGGCCAAGGACTGGACCCCGAGGGCATCAGGGACAAGGCCCTGGAAAAAGGATTGATTAGCCCGGAAGCAGAGCTCAGCCATAAAGAGATCTTCAATCTCATCTTTCAGCCAGGCTTTTCCACTTCCCAGGAAATCAGCGATATCTCAGGCCGGGGTGTGGGCATGGACGTGGTCAAGCAAAACATTTCCGCTCTCAGGGGCACTGTGGATATCGACAGTACCCTTGGGCAAGGCTGCAGCATCAGGATCAGCCTGCCCCTGACCCTGGCTATTATCGAGGGCTTGCAGGTCCGGGTAGAGGAGCAGCATTTCATTATTCCCTTGAGCTCGGTGCAGGAGTGCCTGGAACTGAACAAAAACGCGGTATCCCGGGAAAGGGGTTGGGATTTTGTGCATTTGCGCGGGCAGCTGGTGCCTTATGTCCGGCTTAGGGAATGGTTTGATCAGGGCGGAAAACCGCCTGGCATTGAGCAGGTGGTGGTGACTGCTGCCCAGGACAAGCTCCTGGGGCTGGTGGTGGACGAGGTTATCGGCCAGCAGCAGACAGTGATCAAGACCTTGAGCCGGATTTATCAAAACATTGAGGAAGTCTCCGGGGCCACTATCCTGGGAGACGGTTCCATTGCCCTGATCCTGGATGCAGGCAAACTGGAAGATCTGGTCTCCAAACGCAAGAATGCCTTGGCTTGAAGGCTAGGCCTGGCCAGGAGTCCTGATAACAAAAGTCATGAGTGATGTGCCGCTGTAAGTTAGGCAGCAGCGGGTGTGGAAATTACATGCATAAATGGTTGGTTCCATCTGTCGGCCTTGCAGACTGCTATCCAACTTAAGGAGGGAGGGAAATGTTCAAGATTAGCAACCTGAAGATGAAACCCAAGTTGATAGGGCTTTTCTTGCTAGTGGGCCTGGTGCCACTGGCCATCACGGGTTGGTGGGCCTTTCAAATCGCCAGCGATTCTCTCATGGACGGGGCTTACGAGCAACTACGTTCCATGCGGGAAGTCAAGGTCAACCAGATTGATAGCTTTTTCCAGAAGCGCAAGAGTGAAAGCAATGTCATGGTAGAGACAGTGAAAAAGCTTGAGGGGGAGGCCTTTAACAAGCTGGAAAGCGTGCAGGAGCTGAAAAAGAACCAACTGCAGCAGCTTTTGGACAAGATGAAAAACGATATTACTGTCTTGTCCCAAAGTGAAGACGTGCATGGCGCTTATCAAGAGCTTGTGCAGTATCACGACGATATGGAGTTTGGTGCTCGGGAAGATTTTGACGTGAATACGGATCGTTACCGAGCAATCTGGGACAACTATGAGGGTTCCATGGGCAAGTATGCTGAAGAGTTTGGCTACTATGATGTGTTCATCATGTGCGAGCCCCATGGACACGTGATGTACAGCTATGCCCAGGAAGATGATCTGGGTGCCAATCTGGCCCATGGTGAATACAAGGATTCCGGTTTGAGCAGGCTCTGGGAAAAGGTGGTCCGGGAAGATGGGATTGTGGTGGAGGACTTTTCCGCTTATGAACCCAGCGGCGGAGAGCAGGCCGCTTTTATGGGAGGACCAATAAGGGATGATGATGGAGAGATTGTTGGCGTGGTGGCCCTGCAGCTGCCCACGGAAAGGATCAATGACATCATGCAGCAAAGGGAAGGCTTGGGCTCCACTGGCGAGTCCTACCTGGCTACTAAGCAAAATGGCAGGATCAAGTTCCGTAGCGACATGCAGACCATGGGGGACGGGGACTTTGTGGTGGGCTACGATGTCACGGACATTGCCCCGGAGTATCTGACCAAGACCGTGGAGGGCGAGGAAGCTCATGGTGTGTTTGTTGATTCTTCCGGCCAGCCAATAATGGCAGACACAGAACCTATAGAAGTGGGCAGCGGCATAACCTGGGCCATGATCACTAAGCAGAATCTATCAGAGGCCCTGATAGGAGATAAGCAGCAAGGCCAGGAGGATTTCTTCACCGAATACATCGAGGCTAATGACTACTATGATCTGTTTTTGATCAATGCCAATGGATATGTTTATTACACAGCAACCCAGGAAGCAGACTACCAGACCAATATGCTAGACGGTGAATTTTCGGATTCCAATCTGGGTGAATTGGTGCAGGAGGTGTTGCGCACCAAGAGCTACCAGGTGGCTGATTTTGCGCCTTATGAGCCGAGCGGAGGCCAGCCAGCGGCGTTTGTGGCCCAGCCTGTCCTGGAAAACGGGGAGGTGCAAAGTATAGTGGCCATGCAGATCTCCCTGGAGGCCATTAACAGTATTATGCAGGAGAGAGCCGGCATGGGCGAGACCGGGGAGACTTATCTGGTGGGACCGGATAAATTGATGCGCTCGGACTCCTTTCTGGACCAGGAGGGTCACTCTGTACAGGCCTCTTTTGCAGGCAATGTCCAGGACAATGGAGTGGACACTGCTGCGGTAAGCTCTGCCCTGGAGGGCAATACAGATGCAGAAATTATTAAGGATTATAACGGGAATCCGGTTTTGTCCGCGTATACTCCTGTGGAGATTACTGATGACCTGAGCTGGGTGCTTCTGGCAGAGATTGACGAGGCAGAGGTGCAGCAGCCAGTGAATAATCTGGTGCGCTCCATCCTGATTGTGGCTGCTGTTATAGCAGTGCTGGTGGTGTTGATAGCCCTGTTTGTGGCCAACTTGATCAGCAGGCCCTTGATTAAGGGTGTGGGTTTTGCTCAGACAGTAGCCGAAGGCAATCTGAATGCAGATCTGGAGGTGCATCAAAAGGATGAAATCGGCATGCTTGCTGATGCCCTGCGGGATATGGTCAACAAGCTGCGCAACATAGTTTCAGATGTGCAGTCAGCCTCGGACAACGTGGCCTCAGGCAGCGAAGAGATGAGCTCCTCTGCTGAACAGCTTTCCCAGGGTGCTACTGAGCAGGCCTCCAATCTGGAGGAGGTATCCTCCAGCATGGAGCAGATGAATTCCAACATCCAGCAGAATGCGGATAATGCTGCCCAGACCGAGAAAATCGCCATGCAGGCCTCCAAGGATGCAGAAGATGGTGGACAGCAGGTTAAAAATACTGTCCAGGCCATGAAGGACATTGCGGAAAAGATCAACATTATAGAAGAAATTGCCAGACAGACCAATCTGCTGGCCCTGAATGCGGCCATTGAGGCAGCCAGGGCTGGAGAGGCCGGCAAGGGCTTTGCAGTGGTGGCGGCAGAGGTGCGCAAGCTGGCTGAGAGAAGCGGTCAGGCCGCAAACGAGATCAGCGAGCTTTCCTCCTCCAGTGTCGAGGTGGCAGAAAAGGCGGGAGAGATGTTGGAAAAAATGGTCCCGGATATCCAGAAGACTGCGGAGCTGGTTCAGGAGATCAGCGCAGCCAGTAAGGAGCAGACCTCCGGGGCTGAGCAGATAAACAAAGCCATTCAGCAGCTGGATCAAGTGGTGCAGCAGAATGCTTCCTCTTCAGAGGAGATGTCCTCTACTGCAGAAGAGCTTTCCAGCCAGGCCCAGCAGCTGCAGGATACCATGAGCTTTTTCAAGGTAGACGAGCAGGCTGCTGGCCAAGGCAGAAAGTTCCAGGCCCATGGTTCCGGAAAAGTGCAAAAACAGGAAAAAAAGCCTGCGGCCAAGGGGCAGGACAAGCAATTGACTCAAGGCGGTCAAGGCCAGGGCAGTCAGGGACAGGGTAAAGCAGGACAGCAAAAGCGGCTTTCCCTGGATATGGGCACAGAGGATTCCGAGGACCAGGAATTTGAGAAGTACTAGAGTCTGTTCTGGGACTGGGCCTGGCAGGTCTGGTCCCAGACAGGTGTTTTATATTACCCTCCCCTTACCCCTCCCTTAAAAGGGAGGGGAATTAAGAGGGGCCCTCCCTGGCTAAGGAAAGAGTAAGGAGGGCAGTGCTTCAACCTACTAAAAGTACGCATTAAACGGATAAAGCAAAAATTAGCAAACTTGACAGAGGTTTCTCATAAGGCTTGTTGATTATAGTAAAAATTATCGAAACGAAGTTCCCCTCCCTGGACAGGGAGGGGACAGGGGAGGGTGGCCATGGGACCAACTTCCTTATCTTAACCTGCAAAATCTTAACCTGCAAAGCAAAAGGCAACCTTAGGGCGAATAACAATAATCAGGGATTAAGGAGTGCATATGAGCGATACAAGTACGAGCCAAAACAGCAC
>JBNJDO010000060.1:0-13614 GCA_051744965.1 Thermodesulfobacteriota bacterium
GTCCGCATACTTCTCCTGGAACAGGCCCAGGGCCTCTTCAGTTTGGGCCTGGGCAAAGGCCATCTCCCTGGTCTGGACTTCCAGGTCCGCAAATATGGCCCTGTTCACCTCGTCCTCAATCTGTTGCAGCTGCTCTGGCTCCAAGGCGCTGATGTGAGTGAAGTCAAAGCGCAGCCGCTGCGAGGAAACCAGGGAGCCTGACTGCTGTACATGCTGGCCCAGAACCTTGCGCAGAGCGGCGTGTAAAAGGTGGGTGCAGGTATGGTTCCTGGCGCAGGCCATGCGCAGACCCTCATCCACCTTGAGGTTGACTTCCTGGTCCTGCTTGAACTCTCCCTGCAGGATCCTGGCCTGGTGTACTATAAAGGACTGGGCCGGCTTCAGGGTCTGCACCACCTCTGCCAGACCGGTGTCTGCGAGCATGCGGCCCTGATCCCCAACCTGGCCTCCAGACTCTCCATAGAAGGGGGTCCTGGCGGTAAGCACAAACACCTCATCCCCTGCCCTAGCCTGGGTCAGGGTGTTGCCCTCCAGATCCAGCAGGGCCACTATCCTGCTGGAGCACTGCAGGGTCTCATATCCCAGAAACTCTGTCTGCCATCCAGCCTCCAGATAGTCTGCGAATTCCCCGGCTAGATCCACCTCCCCGCTGCCTGCCCAGGTAGCCTTGGACCTTTGCCTTTGCTCCTGCATGAGCTGCTCGAACCCTGACTCGTCCACGGCAAAGCCCTGCTTTTCTGCCACGTCCCGGACAATGTCCACAGGGAAACCAAAAGTATCATAGAGCTTGAATACTGTTTGGCCCGGGACTTTGTCCTGGTCTGCGGATTTCAGCCTGGCCAGTTCCTGGTCCAGAATCTCCAGGCCCTTGTCCAGGGTCTTGCCGAAATTCTCCTCCTCCTGCAGCACCACCTTGGTCATGAATTCCCCGGTCTGCACCAGCTCTGGATAGGCCTGGCTCATCTCACCCACCAGCTGGCCACAGATCTGGTACAGGAAAGGCTCCTCCAGCCCCAGGAATCTGCCGAATCTAAAGGCCCGGCGAATGAGTCTGCGCAGTACATACCCCCGACCCTCATTTGAGGGTAAAATCCCGTCCGCGATCATGAACCCCACCGCCCTGCTGTGGTCTGCAATAACCCGCAGGGCCACATCTGTCTCTGGATCCTTGCCGTATTGCACCTGGGCCTTGTAGGCCATGCTCTGGATCAACCCGGAGAAGAGATCAGTATCAAAATTGGAATATACCCCCTGGCAGATGGCAGCAATACGCTCCAGGCCCATGCCCGTATCTATGCTGGGATGGGGCAAAGGGGTCATCTGCCCGCTTTCATCCCGGTCGTACTGCATAAAGACCAGATTCCAGAGCTCCAGGAAACGGTCACACTCGCAGACCCCGATCTCGCACTTCGGTCCGCAGGCCATCTGTTGGCCCTGGTCAATGAGTATCTCTGAGCAGGGACCGCAGGGACCGGTATCTCCCATGGACCAGAAATTCTCCTCCTCCCCCAGTCTGTAGATCCTACTCTCTGGCAGGGCCATCTCGTCCCGCCAGATAGCATATGCCTCGTCATCATCCTGGAAAACAGAGGCATAGAGCTTAGAAGCAGGCAGACCCAACTCCTGGGTCAGATACTCCCAGGCCAGGCGGATGGCCTCCTCCTTGAAGTAATCCCCGAAAGAGAAGTTGCCCAGCATCTCGAAAAAGGTATGGTGCCTGGCTGTGCGGCCCACATTTTCCAGATCATTGTGTTTGCCTCCCACCCGAAGACATTTCTGGGAGGTAACCGCCCTTTTGTATCCCCTTTTCTCCTGACCCAGGAAGACCTTTTTGAACTGCACCATGCCTGCATTGGTAAACAGCAGGCTGGGATCGTCCTTAGGGATCAAAGGCGAGCTGGGCAGAACCTGATGCTCACGTCTGGAAAAAAAATCCAGAAACGACCTGCGTATCTCTGAAGCGCTGATCAAAAAAACACTCCTGTTTGCTTTGGCTTTGCCGCCTGGGCCACAAGTCAATCCTCAGGCCTTGACCCTTGCCTTTTATTCCAGGGGCTCCTGTTCCTGCTCCTCTTGTACAGCTTCCTGCTTAGCCTGCTTCAAGCCCAAGTGCTCCAGGATCCTGTCCTCTATAGCCTGCTTGATCTCAGGGTTTTCCTGCAGAAAGGCCCGGACGTTTTCCTTGCCCTGGCCCAGGCGCTCCGAACCGAATGCGAACCAGGAGCCGCTCTTGTCCACGATGCCATGCTGCACACCAAGATCTATCAGCTCCCCTTCCTTGGAAACCCCGGTGCCGTATAGGATGTCGAACTGGGCCTCCCTGAAGGGCGGGGCCACCTTGTTCTTAACTACCTTGACCCGGACCCGGTTGCCATAGGATTCCTCCTTGTCCTTCAGGGTCTGGATCCTGCGGATATCCAGCCTGATAGAGGAGTAGAACTTCAAGGCATTGCCCCCGGTGGTGGTTTCAGGACTGCCGAAACCAGTCATGCCTATCTTCATCCGGATCTGGTTGATAAAGATCACCGAAGTCTTGGAGCGGTGAATGGAGCCGGTCAGCTTGCGCATGGCATGGGACATGAGCCTGGCATGGCCTCCGACCTGGGTCTCACCCATGTTGCCCTCCAGCTCCGCCTGGGGGATCAGTGCGGCCACAGAATCCACCACTATCACATCCACAGCCCCAGACCTAACCAAAAGATCGCAGATCTCCAGGGCCTGTTCCCCGTAGTCAGGCTGGGATATCAAGAGCTCCTCTGTATTCAGGCCGATGCGCTGCGCATAATAAACATCCAGGGCGTGCTCTGCATCCACAAAGGCCACAGTACCACCTGCCTTCTGGGCTTCAGCCAAAATTTGCAGGGCAAGGGTGGTCTTGCCCGAGGACTCGGTGCCAAAGACCTCTATCACCCTGCCTCTGGGAATACCCCCTACTCCCAAAGCCAGATCCAGACTAATGGAGCCTGTGGATACTGCTGGCACCAGCTGGTGGGCCTGATCCGAAAGGAACATGACTGAACCCTGGCCATACTTGCGCTCTATAGTGGTCAAAGCGGTCTGCAGGGCCTCTTTGCGCAAATCTTGATTGGATTGTGTGGCTTTGCGGGCCATGGATATCTCCGTTTTTTGTTGGTATTCAGCCGCCATCCCCGACTTATGCGGCTTTGGCTCCGGAATTACCAGAGTTATAACAGATAGCCGCACACAGGGCAACAAGCCCTAAACCCGCTAAACAAACACCACCTTGCCCATATTGCAGAAGTATATTAGGATAGTCTGGTTATGGACAGACAATATGACTGCGTGGCGCTATTCTCCGGAGGCTTGGACAGCCTGCTGGCCTGCAAGCTGATCCAGGCCCAGGGTCTACGGGTACTGGGCCTGCACTTTGTCTCCCCTTTTTTTGGCAGCCAGGAGCTGATCCAGCACTGGCAAGGGCTGCACAAAATAGATCTTTTGCCTGTGGATATCAGCAGGGAATTCATTGACCTGCTGCTGCAGGGCCCTGAACACGGCCTGGGCAAGGGACTCAACCCTTGCGTGGACTGCAAGATCCTCATGCTGCAAAAGGCTAGACAGATGCTGGAGCAGTTTCAGGCTGGCTTCATCATCAGCGGGGAGGTCCTGGGCCAGAGGCCCATGTCCCAGCGCAAGGATACCCTGAATCTGATCCCCAAAAGATCAGGGACCAAAGACATCCTGCTTAGACCCTTGTGCGCCCGCAACTTGCCCCCTACTGCTATGGAGCTCTCCGCAGAAGTGGATAGATCCCGGCTTTTGGACATCAGCGGCAGAGGTCGCAAGCAGCAGCTCAAGCTAGCCAGGGAGATGCAGCTGCAGGAAATCCCTACTCCTGCAGGAGGCTGTTTGCTCACAGAGCCTGAGACTGTCAAGAGGTTCTGGCCTGTGCTCAAGAACGTGCCCAGCCCTGCTCCTGCAGACTTCACCTTAAGCAGGACAGGCCGCCAATATTGGGCAAAAGGTCACTGGCTGGTAATCGGCAGGAACCAGCAGGACAATCAGGATCTCTTGGGCCTGATCCAGAAAGGGGATCTGCTGTTCAAGCTCTTGGATGTCCCAGGACCTATAGCAGTAGCCAGGCAGCTGCACCAGGAGTGGTCCACAGAGGCTGTGAACTCTGCAGCCAGTTTCATCTTGCGCTTTTCCAGCAAGGCCAGAGGGGCCCTGCAGCCGGTCCAGGTCCGGGTGGGCACCCCTGAAGGTAGTATCCAGGAGATCCAGGTCCGACCGCAACAGGAGGACCAGGGCCTGCCCTGGAAGGAGGCCTCCTGGCAGGACTTCGAGCAGGACAGGCAGGCTGGCCTGCTGCCCAACAGGGCGGGGATGGATCCCAAGGAGAAAGACCTCACAAGCGCTTCCAATTGCTGATCAACTCCTGCTCCCACAGAAATTTGGCTATTTCTGAAGCCCCTATGCTTAGCACCTCTTTGGAGCTGCCCTGCTTAGCCAGCAGCACTGGCACTCCCCGCAGGCCTCTGGCCCGGAAGAAGTCCCTGGCCTTTTGCACCCGTTCTTGCAGCTCCTGGGAAACCTCTTGTTCATTTAGGACTTCCGTCTTGTCTATCTGCTTGGCCTCCAGGATGCTGCTGAAGGCGTCCTGGTCCCTGGTCTGGGCGTAAGCCAGCCTCTGCAGATTCCTCTGGCCCTGATCCAGGCTGCAAAGATACCAGCTGGCCTGACCAGGGGCCTGTTCTGCCAGATTGACCAGGACCTCCATGCAATGCGGACAGTTCAGGCTGAAGAACAAATACAGCTTGAGCTCCTCCTGGCCCTGCTCCTGGCTGGGCTCCTGCTGCAGAACCCAGGTCTCCTCCACGCCAGGGGGCTCTCCAGGAAAGACCAGCACTGCGTTTGCCGCCCCGGCCCCGATCCAGACCGCAAGCCCCAGACAAAACACCAAAATCGCCCTGCGTACCAAGGAAAAAAGCCCCAGGCCCACAAGCAAGCCCAAGGCCACTGCCAGGCACAGCCAACAGGTCAGCTCCAGCTCCAGGAGCTGATAGCTGAGCAAGGCCCCGTCAAAGGCCAAGGCGCCCAAAAGCAAAAGCAAAATCAGCTGCCAGAGAATACTGGTCTGCTTTCCCTTGGCCAGGAAGCTAAGCAAAAACAAGATCCAGAAAAAGGCTGCTCCAGCCAGGACCAGACCTTGTTCTCCATAACGCACTGCCTGCCCGGCCACTTCGCAGTCAGAGCTCGGACAAAGACCGCCCTGCTGCAAGTACTGCAGGGCCAACTCCAGGCTGAGTCCAAGAGCACCCAGCAGGAAAAACAGCATCAGCCAGCCTTCCCGGGATATCTTCAGATGCATATCACCCCCACCTAGTACCCTGGCCTACAAGTTCTCTCTTTGCTTCAGACAACATGAGAACTGGCAATGTTTCGTTATCCCAAAACGTAGATCCCAATATTCAATAAACGAGCATAAAACTTATGCAATGCTGCACTAGAAACCTCCAATTGTGCTTCTTGCTAAGACATGGACTTTTGGGCTACAAGAGGTCAGTTTTTTTTAAGAGCTATAAGTCCAGCTGGCCATCCCGCATATACCCTAACCCCAAGACAGATTTTATGCCCCAAGAATTCGAGCACGGTGGGAATATCCATAAACTGGCCCGGACAACAGGTCAAGCCACAGAGGAGCTCCTGGACTTCTCTGCCAGCATCAATCCCCTGGGACCGCCTGCCTGGCTCCTGGAGAGCCTGCCCGGACTGGCCAGAAAGCTGGTCCACTATCCTGATCCGGAGGCCCACAACCTACTGCAGGCTGCCGCTAGCCGCTATGATCTTTCCCAGCCCCAACTCCTGGCAGCCAACGGCAGCACAGAGATCCTTTACCATCTGCCCAGAATAAGCCTGGGACTGCATAAGGCCCTGATCCCGGTACCTGCTTATGTGGACTATGAACGGATCTGCCGCCTGGCAGGGCTGGAAGTGGATTTCCTGGAGCTTAGCCCTGCCCAGGGATTTGCCCTGCAGCCCGAGGACCTGGAAAAGAGGCTGCAGGAGCCTGCCCTGGTTTTCCTGGCCCAGCCCAACAACCCTACAGGCCTCAGCCTGCCTTTAGTGGAGATCAAGGAGCTGATGCAAAGGAATCCCAGGAGCCTGTTCATCCTGGATGAGGCCTTTGCAGATTTTCTGCCCCTAGAGCAGCGCTTCTACCCTGATCTGCCAGCAAATGCCCTGGCTTTGCTCTCCCTGACCAAGTTCTTCGCTATCCCTGGTCTGCGCCTGGGTCTGGCTGCAGGCAGCCCAAGGCTTCTGCAGCAGCTGCAGCAAATCCTGCCCCCTTGGTCTGTAAACTCCCTGGCCCAGGAAATTGGTGCTTTGGCCCTGCAGGACAGGGATTATCAGGACAGGAGCAGATCAGCAGTGCAAGAATACAGATCCCAGCTGCAGCAATGGCTGAAGGGGATAGCGGAACTGGAAGTATTCCCAGGGGAAGCCAACTTTCTGCTTTGTAGAGTCTTGCAGGGCAAAATGACTGCAAACCTGCTTCAACAAAGACTTCTGCAACAGGGGCTCTTGATCCGGGACTGCTCTAATTTCCGGGCCCTGGGACCTGAGTATTTCAGAATCGCTGTCCGCAACCCCCAGGAAAACCAGCGATTGACCCAGGCCCTGGAACAAGCATTGTCAGAAAGAACTCCAGCCTCTGCCCAGAGCACCCCTGCTGCCTGGGCCAAGCCCAAAACCAGGCCTGGCCCCACTCCAGCCTTGATGCTTCAGGGCACCTCCTCCAACGCAGGCAAGAGCATCCTGGCCACTGCCTTGTGCAGGATCCTGCTCCAGGACGGATTTAGGCCCGCCCCTTTCAAGGCCCAGAACATGTCCCTGAACTCCTTTGTCACCAAAGAGGGCGGGGAGATGGGCAGGGCCCAGGTCCTGCAGGCCCAGGCCTGTAGGATGGATCCTGACGTGCACATGAACCCGGTCCTGCTCAAGCCCAACTCTGAGACCGGCTCCCAGGTCATCCTGTTGGGCAAGGCGGTGCGCAACATGGATGTCCAGGACTATATCCACTACAAGGAAAAGATCAGGCAAACCACCCAGCAGGCCTATGACCAGCTCGCTGCCCAGGCTGGGGTCATGGTCCTGGAGGGCGCAGGCAGCCCAGCTGAGATCAACCTCAAGAGTCACGACCTGACCAACATGACCATAGCTGCCCACGCCAAAGCCCAGGTGCTTCTGGTGGGGGATATCGACAGGGGGGGTGTGTTTGCCTCTTTCGTGGGCACCATGGAGCTTATGCAGCAATGGGAGCAGGACCTGATCTGCGGCTTCCTGATCAACAAGTTCCGGGGCCAGAAAAGACTTCTGGATCCTGCCCTGGAGTTCACCCTGCAGCGCACCAGCAAGCCCATACTGGGAACTGTGCCTCATATCCAGGATCTGGGCCTACCTGAAGAGGACTCAGTCAGCTTCAAGTCTGGATGGGACAGGAACCAGACCCAGGGCCGCACTGACTGTGTACAGATAGCCTGCATAGACCTGCCCCACATCTCCAATTTCACAGACCTGGAAGCCCTGCTGCAGGAACCTGATGTCAGCCTGCACATAGTCAAATCCCCCCAGGATCTGCAACAGCCCTTTGATCTGCTTATTCTGCCCGGGAGCAAGAGCGTGCTCTCTGACCTGGAATTTTTGCGCAGGACAGGACTGGACCAGGAGATAGTCCAGCTGGCCAGGCAGGGCTCCATACAGATCCTGGGCATCTGTGGCGGATTCCAGATGCTTGGCGAGAAAGTGGCCGACCCTATGCGCGTAGAATCCAACCAGGAATCCTGCCCCGGCCTGGGCCTATTGCCAGTGGTCACTGAAATGGCCAGGGACAAAACCCTGGTCCAGGCCCAGGGAGTGCATCTACCCTCAGGTGAAATGGTCCGGGGCTACGAGATCCACCACGGCAAAACCAGAACCACCAGCTCCATGGCTGTGCAAACAGTGCAAAGCGACGACGGCAGGCAGATAGGCTATGGCCATAGCCAGGGGCAGGTCTGGGGCACCTATCTGCATGGACTCTTTGATGCTGACCATTTCCGGCGCTGGCTTCTGGACAGCCTGCGCAGGCAAAAAGGCCTGGCTGCCTTGGGGGGACCCCAGACCACCTATGATCTGGAAGACAGGCTGGATATGCTAGCGGACACAGTTCGGGCCAACCTGGATCTGGACTATATCTACCGCCAGCTGGGCCTGATCTAATACCTGGGAGCTGCTTTTTATGAGCCTTTAAAGCCGCTCTGCCATCTGGGCCAGGCTGCAATCCAGGCCCTGATTCCTGGCCAGGACATAGATATTTTGGAGATGCTCCTGTACAGGCTCCAGATCCTGTAGACTTCTGGCCAATCTTGCCTGTTCCGTGTAGCCCCTGAAATCCTGCAGCAGATCCATACAGGTGCTGTTTGCAGGCCCTTTGGCTGGGGAATAGGCAGACTCCTGCCTGCCTTCCACCTGCAGTACATATCCCAATTGGACCAAAATCTGCACAGTCCTTTGCACCAAGGCCAAAGGCACTCCCAGCCGAGAGGACAACTCCCCGGCAGGCAGAGGCCCTTTTCCGATCTGAAAGGCCTGGACCAGATGCAGCATTAGACCTAGGGCCACTCTCTCCTTGAGCTCCAGGCCGAATTCTTCCAGCCTGTGGCCTGTCACTTGCCCCTTTCTTCTCTTGTCCAAAGTCGCACCTAATTCAGCCCCAAACAGGACAATCACCCAGCTGATGTAGAGCCAGATCAAAAACAAAGGCAACTGCGCGAAGCTGCCGTAGATTGCATTGTACTTGCTGACCCCTATCTGGTAGGAAATAAAGGTCTTCTGGGCCAGATGCCAGAGTATGCCCGCCACAGCTCCCCCTAGAAGACAGCCTTTGTTGCTGACCCTAGCGTTGGGCACCAATTTATAGATAAAGAAAATGGCCAGCATAACCATGATGATGGGCATGAACTTCAAAAATACTAGATAGATATAGCTGAACACGCTATATGAGAGGATCATCTGCACTAATGTGGTGCTTTGCAGCGATGCGGAAAAGCTGAATGCGGATATAATCAGTAATGGACAGACCAAAATCACTGAGAGATAGTCAGAGAACTTTCTGCCCAGGGTCCTTTGCTGGCTCACCCCCCAGATGGCATTTAAGGACTGCTCTATTCCGCTAAGCAGGGTAAAGACAGTGAACAGCAGAAAGCCAATGCCCACTGCGCCCAAGGTGCTGACATTAGTCTGATTGATGTAGGTGATGATGTTGTCCACCACCTCCTGCCTGTCCGCGCTCAATTTGAGCAGAAACTCCCGGATATAGGGGGTATTCTGGAAGCCAAAGCCCTTGGAGATGGAAAAGGCCACAGCCAGCAGGGGCACTATGGATAGGGCCGTGGAGTAGGTCAAAGCCGAGGCCCTGAGCAGGCACTGATCATGCTTAAAGGCTTCCCAGATCTGCAGCAGCCAATCCCAGATCTGGAGCAAATGAATTCTGGCCTTTTGCAAACTCACCTCCTGGAGGGAAATGAAGAGTTCAGCATACTGAGCTTGAAATTATCTGATTTTCCGCCTAAAAGCAATTTGGAAGGAATTGCTTGCTTTACGCATTCCGCCCTACGCGATGCCGGTTCTCCTCTTTTGAGGGAGCTTAAGCGAGCGAAGGATCTTTAACGAATCAGCAGAAAGTCCAAGGATGAGATGTATGCGCAAAAAATTTATAATGAGCGTGCTCGGCCAGGAACGCCTGGGCATTGTGGCTGAGGTAACCCAAGCCTTGTTCGAACTGGGCTGCAATCTGGAGGACTCCAGCATGACCCGGCTCTGGGACGAGTTTGCCCTGATAGTGCTTTTCTCCTGCCCGGGCCAGGAGCCTGAACCCAGGCTCAGGCAGGCCTGCGCCAAGCTGGAGCAAGAAAAGGGGCTCTGGACCTTTTTCCGCCCCCTGGAATCCAAAGATCCCAAAATCCCCCAGGACAAACAAAGCAAGCATGTCTACATCTCCTGCCTGGAGCAATGCGGGGTTTTGTACCAGGTCAGCGACTACCTCTTCAAGCAAGGCATTGGCATTATCCGCCTGGAATCCAGCAGGGACTTCTCCTCCAGCAGCGGACACATGCTCTACAACATAGACCTGGAGATCGAGCTGGATCCAGACCTGGACAGCCAGGATCTGAAAAAGGAGATGCAGCGCCTGCAACAGGAGCTGGGCGCAGAGATCAGGCTAGAAGATTAAAGATTTAAGGATGATACAACACCCCATTTGGGCAGAGATAGACCTGGGGGCCATAGCCCACAATTGCAGGCGGATAAGAGGCCACATCCAGCCCAAGACAGGCTTCATGGCTGTAGTCAAGGCCGGGGGCTACGGCCACGGGGCAAAAGAGGTGGCCAGGACTGTGCTGGAACACGGTGCTGACCAGTTGGCAGTGGCCAGGCTGCAGGAAGCCCTGGAACTCAGGCAGGCAGGGATTGAGGCCAGCATCCTGATCCTGGGCTGGACCAGCGCCTGGGACATAGACCTTCTCCTGGAGCAGGATCTGGTCCAGAGTGTCTTTGACCTGGAGCAGGCCAGGGAACTCTCCCACGCTGCCCAGGCCAGGGGTCGAAAACTAAAATGCCACCTCAAGCTGGATACCGGCATGGGCCGCCTGGGACTCCCTGCCCAGGATGCTGGATCTAGCACCAGGGCCCAGCCCAAACTGCTGCAGGCTATCCAGGAGATATTTCAACTGCCCGGTCTTTGGGTGCAAGGCCTGTACACCCATCTGGCCCAGGCGGACAATCCTGATCTTAGCCACTGCAAAGGCCAGCTGGCCTGCCTGCAGACGGTGCTGGAGCAAATGCGCCGGCAGGGACTGGAGCCAGGCCTCTGCCACGCAGCCAATAGCGCAGGGGTGCTCAATCTGCAGGAGTCCCATCTGGATCTGATCCGGCCTGGCCTCATACTCTACGGACTCTACCCTGAGCTGAACAGAGCCAATCTGGAGCTCAAGCCAGCCATGCACCTCAAGGCCAGGGTTATTCAAGTCCGGGAACTCCTGCCAGGACACACAGTAAGCTACGGCTCCACATTTGTGGCCCGGGACAGAGTTCGCATCGCCACTGTGCCCACAGGCTACGCTGACGGCTATCCCAGGATCCTGTCCAACCAGGGCCAGATGCTGCTCAAAGGGCATCGGGCAACAGTTGCAGGGCGGGTGTGCATGGATCTGACCATGCTGGATGTGAGCCACATCCCAGGAGTAGAGGCAGGGGATGAAATCCTTATCCTGGGAGAGCAGCAGGGCCAGGGGATACGGGCTGAGGAACTGGGCAGTCTTAGCTGCAGCATAAATTACGAGATCGTCTCCAGATTAGGCTCCAGGGTGCCCAGGCTGTACATCTGAAATCTCTAGTACGCCTGGGGAGCTTACTCTGCTGACTCATGTCCCTCTTTCCAGCGCGTCACCCAGACCTTTTGTCCATGGACGTCAAACCAGGCCTCTCCAGACCAATAGGCCTTGAACAATCCTGTTCTGTCCGGGGACTTGCAAAACACCAGCACATTTTCCTCAGGCTTGATCAATTCCTCATCCATCCAGTTCATTCTGCTCTCCTTGGGGCTGAAGCTTGATGGCCACCAGTGTCACATCATCCTCCTGGCTGGTCTGGCCCCGAAACTCCTCCAGGCTCTGAACTATGCTGGCCAAGATCTCCCTGGTGCTCTTATGGGCCTGACTGCGCAAGATCGCCTCCACACGTTCCCTGCCGAACATCTCCCGATCCTGATTCCTGGTCTCCCTGATCCCGTCCGTGCCCAAGAGGACAATATCCCCTGTTTGCAGCTGAATGGGCCCTGCCTGGGCATGCTTGGCCTGCCTGGATATGCCCAGGGGCATGCCAGTGCTGGGCAGCTCCACTATTTGGCCGCTTTTTCTCTGCAGCCAGAGCCCTGGCTCATGCCCTGCTGAACTCCAGGTCAAGGTATTGTTCCCGGCATCCAGCAGGCCGTAGAAAAGGGTCAGGAAGCGGCCATCTCCAGTGTCTCGAATCAAATGCTCATTTAGCATCTCAAAAAGATTGCCTAGATCCGAGCTGAATCTAGCTGCGTGGGAGCGAATCACTCCCCGGGCCGAGGCCATGAGCAGGGCCACACCCAGGCCGTGACCGCTGACGTCTCCTACTGCAATGCCCAGCTTTTCCTGGCCTGCGTTCTCAAGCTCTATAAAATCGTAGTAGTCCCCGCCTGTTTCATCTGAATATAAGCTCCTGCCAGCGATATCATAGTTTTTGATTCCTGGAGCCTGCTTGGGCAATAGATATTGCTGAGTCTCCCTGGCTACAGCCATGGCGTGGCGCATCCTTTCATTTTCCTGCAGACGCCAGCTCATGTCGTTGAAGGTTCTGCCTAATTCCTGCAGCTCGTCACCTGAAGAAATGCTGACCCTGGAGCTGAAGTCCCCATTGGCCAAAGCATTGGCTGTCCTGGCCAGCTTCATTACCGGCCTGATTACAGTCCTGGCGCTGAACAGGGCCAGCAGGGTGGAGAGCACTAAAGCCCCCACCAGGGAGCCTATGGTCAATTTTAGCCATTTGCGCGTCTTCTTCCCTACCTGATCCTGCACCAGCTGGGCCTGGGCAAAGATTCTCTCTTTGGGCAGCATAAGCATAGGAAAGGGCTCTCCAGGCTTGTGTCTCCCATAGGCAAATAGCATCTCCCGATCTTGCAAGCGCACATTGCTCACACCTGGATATCCCTGGGCCAATTTCTGCAGCAGAGGCTGCAACGAATCCCTTTGCTCCAGATCTAGATATCTTTCCTGCTCCCCTGGCTGCCCCCGGACCATGCTGCTATGCCTTTGAAATCTCTTATAGGCCATGACACGCAGTTTGCCTTCCGAGCTCCCATCCTCCTGCCATAAGACCAAAGCCGCTTGGGCTTGCTCTTCCCAGATCCTGGGCGGCTGCCAGGTTTGGAAGATGTTCTCCAGGCAAACATGCAGGGCACTGACTCCTGCAAAGCTACCGTCAGGCCAAAAGATTGGAGCTGCTGCGATCTGTATCAGCCCATCCCCGCCTGGATCCTGGACCACTTGCCAGATCAGCCTGCCCTCCTGCTTGGCAAGCTGATACCAGGGCTGCTCCTGCATGCTATAGCCATCTGCTGGGAGATTCAGGCCAGGAGACAATAGCTGCAAGCCATTTTCCAGACTGGTACTCTGCCTGTAAATCAGTTCTGGATGACACTGCTGGATAAACCAGTAGCTCTCCTGCAACTCAGCCAACGCGGCAGAAGACCACTTGTCCCTTTCCTCCAGAGGGTCAGGATGTGCAGATAGCATAGGAACCGGATTCTGCTTGGACAACTCTTCCGCTGCCAAAGACCTGGCCAGGAGCCTCTCCATCTCCTTGACCTGCAGGCCCAGGGCAGTCTCCAAAGCCTTTTTCTTGATCTCCAGAATCCTAGTGTAGTCATTGACTGTCTTTTGCAGGAATTCCTTTTCCCTGGCGGTCAGAATCTCCTGGGTGGACTGGGCCAGCTCACTGCCCATCCTGTGCATGGAGGCATAGTGCGACACACTCAAGACCAGCAAGGGCAAAAGTGCACCGCAAATAAAAAGTAGGGACAGTCGCTTT
>JBNJDO010000061.1:0-13267 GCA_051744965.1 Thermodesulfobacteriota bacterium
GCAATAGGGGCAAATTCCGTGGAGGTGGTACCGCCTGCGGAAAAAAGCGCCAGCTGCACATCCTTAAAAGAGTCCTCAGTCAACTCTTCTACCTTCAGCTCCTCTCCCTTAAAGCTCAAGGTCTTGCCTGCGGACTTGGAGGAAGCCAGGAGCTTGAGCCTGGAGGCCGGAAAATCCCTCTCCTCCAAAATCTTGAGCATCTCCCTGCCTACAGCGCCTGTGCAGCCTGCTACTGCCAAATGTATATCCACAGCCATACTTTAATCTCCTTCAACAAGTTAGTATTCACAAATGATTCAAGCCCCAGTTTCTCAGCCCGCCACTGTGCCCGCTATCTTGAATATGGGCAGATACATACTGATCACCAATCCGCCCACCACTACTCCCAGAAAAACAATCATAATCGGTTCAATAAGCGAGGTCAAAGTGGAGACCGCCACATCCACCTCATAGTCATAAAAATCAGCTATCTTGGCCAGCATGGTATCCAGGGAGCCTGTGGTTTCCCCAATGGAGAGCATATGTATAACCATGGGTGGAAACACTCCCGTTGCTTCCAGAGGCTCGCTCAGGGTCTGGCCCTCTGCAATCCTTTTCCTGGCCTCCTGTACACCCAGTTCTACTGTCTTATTCCCAGAGGTTTTGGCCACAATATCCAGGGCGTATAGAATAGGCACTCCGCTGGCCACCATAGTGCTCAAGGTTCGGCTGAACCTGGCCACAGCCACCTTGCGCAGCAAGGGTCCAAAAACAGGCAAGAACAGAATCCACCTATCCACCAGGACTCTGCCCCTTTCAGAGCGATAGAACAGGTGAAAGGCCACAGCCAGGGCCACTATTCCCAGCAGGATCCAGTGGATATTTGAGGTCACGAATCTGCTAAGATTGATCACTATCTGGGTAGGAGCGGGCAAGGCCCCGCCAAAATCCGCAAACAGGCTCTCAAAGGTGGGGATCACGAAAATCAGGATCACCGCGATCACTGCCACAGCCACCACACTGACCACTGCAGGATAGATCATGGCCCCTTTAACCTTGGATTTCAGGTTGGCTGCCTTCTCAATATACTCAGCCAGCCGGTTCAGGACCACGTCCAGTACACCTCCGGTCTCCCCTGCATGCACCATGTTGGTGTACAGATCATCAAAAACAGAGCCATGCTTGCTTAAAGCCTCGTACAGGGAGCTGCCTGCCTGGACATCATTGCGGATTTGAACCAGGGTTCGCCTGAGGACCTTGTTCTCGGTTTGCTCGCTCATAACCTGCAGGGCCTGCAGAATAGGCACTCCGGAGTTGATCATGGTGGCGAACTGCCTGGAAAAGACCACCATGTCCCGATCCTTGACCCTACCCTCCAGAAAAGTACCCTCCAGCAGATCCTTGGGCTTGGGCTTGATCTTAAAATCGCTCATCCCACGCCGCTGCAGGTTTTTTTCCGCCATCTCCAAGGTGGGGGCTTCCAGTTCGCCTTTGACCCTCCTGCCCGCCCTGTTTTTGGCCTTGTAGATAAAAAAGGGCATCTCTACCATCCAGATCTAGTGGTTGCTAATCCATGACCGTGCAGACAACTAGCTAGCTGCTTACCTAAGGCAACTGCCAAAAGGTTTTGCAGTGGCGTCTTGCCTTGGCCTGATTTTTTTCTTTGACAGGAAATCCAAGGGCATTATATACAGAACTTTTCCGGGACAGAAAACTGACTTGCCCCAGAGGCATGGAATAAAACATAACCGGATAATCGCTCCTTGTCCTGAAATTGTATTTAGCTATAAATCATTCAGCTCTATTTTTCAATTCCCTAAACCTAGAGCAATTCTCCGGCCCAAAAATCATGCACCTTGATGCTCCCTGCATTGGCATAATTCCAGCCAGATACGCTTCCAGCAGATTCCCTGGCAAGCCCCTGGCCTTAATTCAGGGCAAGCCCATGTTCTGGCATGTTTACTCCAGGGCCTGCAACTGTCCGGAGATAGATAAAGTCTGCCTGGCTACTGACGATACTCGTATCCTGCATGAGGCGCAGAGGCTAAAAGTCCCAGCAGTTTTGACCAGCCAGGAGCATCAAAGCGGGACAGACAGGGTCTTGGAGGCTGCCCTTTCTTTAGGCCTGGAGCAGGAAAGCATATTGATCAATATCCAGGGCGATGAACCTGTCCTGGCCCCGGAGATGCTCACCCAACTTTTGCAGCCCTTTGCCCAGGGCCAAATCCAAGCCAGCACCCTGGCCAGGGAGATAAGCCCGGAATCTGCCCAAGATCCCAACTTGGTCAAGGTGGTTCTGAACTGCCGTAGCCAAGCCTTGTATTTCTCCCGGGCAGCCATACCCTACCCTGCAGGACAGCAACCGCCGCAATATCTGGGCCATATCGGTCTCTATGCCTACAAACTGCATGTTCTGCAGGAATTCACCCGCTTGGAAGTCAGCAGCCTGGAACGTATTGAGAAGCTGGAGCAACTAAGGCTCATACAGGCTGGAATACCTATTCATGTAACAATCACCAAGCATAAAAGCCACGCAGTGGACCAACCTGCTGATATAGGCAAAATTGAAGAAATCTTGGTACAGGAGCAATAACCATGCAGGCAATACTGGCATTGGAGGATGGAACCTGGTTTAGGGGCAGATCTTTTACCGGACCTGGAGAGACTGGAGGAGAGGTCATATTCAATACTGGCATGAGCGGATATCAGGAGATTCTCACCGACCCTTCCTACAGGAAGCAGATGGTTTGCATGACCTACCCCCATATGGGCAATTACGGAATAAACCCCCAGGATATGGAATCAGAGCAGGTGCAGGTCTCTGCCTTCATTGTCAAGGAATGCTGCAGGCAGCCCTCCAACTGGAGGAGCACCATCTCTCTGCAGGATTATCTGCAGGAACAAAATGCCCTGGGCCTGGAGGATATCGACACCAGGGCCCTGACCAAGCACATCCGTATAAATGGAGCCATGCGTGGATATATTAGCACCCAGGAGGGCAACCCTCAGAAAGTGGTGGCCAAAGCCAGGGAAATCCCCTGCATGGAAGGCCAGAACCTGGTTCAGGAGGCTACTCCCAAGCAACCCTATCTCTGGACTACCGCAGGCCCTGAGGCTATCCAGGATACCCAGAGATTCCAATGGCCGGTCCAGGGTCTAAAAGTGGTGGTATATGACTGTGGCAGCAAATGGAACATCCTGCGAATTTTGCAGGAGCAAGGCCTGCAGGTCCTGGCAGTGCCTGCCCATTTTAGCGCAACACAGGTCAAGGCCCTGCAGCCTGATGCAATTTTTTTGAGCAATGGACCTGGAGACCCTGCTGCCCTGCCTGATCTGGTGCACAATGTGGCCCTGCTCAGCCAGGACCTGCCAATAGGAGGAATCTGCCTGGGACACCAGGTGCTGGGTCTGGCCCTGGGTGCCCAAAGCTTTAAGCTGAAATTCGGACACCACGGTCTGAATCACCCTGTACGTAACCTGGAACTGGGCAAGGTGGAGATCTCCTCCCAAAACCATGGCTTCTGCGTGGATATCCAGGGCCTTGATCATCTACTGCAAACCAGGATCAATCTCAACGACTCTACCCTGGAGGGATTCAAGCACACCCAAAAACCCCTGATGGTGGTCCAGTACCATCCAGAGGCAGCCCCAGGACCCCACGACTCCCACTCCTTTTTCGCGGAGTTCGCAACAATGCTGCGCAAGCTATATTTCACTGAAAATTAAAGGAAGTCAGCATGTCCCAAGAATTGACCAAGGCCAGATCCCAGCTGAATAGCTTACACTCCCTGCTCAAGCAGGAAAAGCTGCTTTCCGCGGTCATCTCTTTATACGATGCAATAGGGACCTATCTGCGCACTCAGCTTTTGAAGCACGAGAAAAAGGATTTCCAAAGACAGTTAGAAAAGGCTGTGTTTGAGCTTAGCTCAGATTCCAACCTCAAACAGACTTATCCCCTGGTCATCCAGTACGAGCCTGGCCAGGAAAAAGAACTCCGCAGCCAGATCAAGATGCTCTTGGATGAGCTGCAGGAAGACAACATCACCGAGGCCAAGGACCAGCTGGCCAAGATGGAGGAGCACAAGCAGAATCTACTGCAGCAGACCAGAGGGCACCTGCAAAACCAGGAACTGGATCAGGCTGAGCAGACTGTGGACAGGCTTTTGCGCGAATATGGGGACAATACCGAGCTGAAAGTCGAGATCAGTGATTTATATCTGGAACACGATCTGCACCAGCAGGCACTTAAGTATCTGAAACAGGCCTATCAGGATGACCCTGAGTCAGTGCATGTCTTTAACAAGCTGGGCATAGCCCTGCGCAAGGCCCAGAAGTTCGAGCTAGCGGAAAAGTCATATCTGGAAGCCCTGAAAAAGGGTGGGGAGGACGAATACCTGCTTTTCAACCTGGGCCGAGTGTATATCGACTGGAAAAAATGGGAAAAGGCTGAGCATACCTCGCAAAAGGCCCTGCAAGCCAATCCGGAATTCAAGGAGGCCCGCCAGATGCAGGCCTTTGCCCAGAAAATGCAAAAACAGTAATGTACTCAAGCACTTTGCACAGTCAGCCTGCAAGCCAGTTGCAGGGCCTGCTGCAGGCTCTGCCAGGCTGCCTTGCCGCTGCCCACCAACTCAAAGGCAGTGCCGTGATCCACTGAGGTCCTGACCACCGGCAGTCCCAGGGTAACATTCACCGCTTGCTGGAAATGCAAAAGCTTCAAAGGCCCTAGCCCCTGGTCATGGTACATGGCCAGGACAGCAGAGAACTCCCCTTCTACTGCTGCCCTGTAAAACACAGTATCTGCAGCCCAGGGACCTGTAACCCAGACCCCTTTCTCCCTGGCCTGCTCCAAGGCTGGAGAGATGATCTCGATCTCTTCCCTGCCGATCCTGCCTCCTTCACCGGCATGGGGATTCAGGCCGCAGACTGCCACTGGCCTGTCGTGCAGACCCAGACGCTGCAAATGATCCCAGGTCAAAAGCAGACAATGCAGCACCCGGTCTGTATCTATCTCCTCAGCCACCTTGCGCAAAGGCGGATGCGTGGTGACCAGACTGACCTTCAGCCTGGGCCCGTGCAGATGCATGCAGACCTGGCTGGGGCTAATCCCAAAACGATGTGCCAAGAACTCTGTATGTCCTGGAAAATCGTACCCTGCAAGCTGCAATAGCTCCTTGTGCAAGGGGCAGGTAACCAGGCCCAGGAATCCGCCCCTGGCCAAAAGAGTGCAAGCCAGATCCAGGCTTGAGCCTGCAGCCAATCCTCCCTCTACTGCGGGCTCTCCAGGAGTGAACTCTATTCCCTGCAGCCGCTTTGGGGTATGGCAGTATATTCCGCCCGGCTTTAGATCAAAATCAAAGGGATCCTGCACCGAAGTCCAGAAAAGGGGAATACCCAGGCGTCTACAATGCTCAGCCAGCACCTGTTCCGGCCCCAGAAGCAAAACAGGCGGCAGTCCCTTGGGCCTTGATTCTGTACCCAGCAGCCCGCAGACCAGCTCCGGACCCACACCGTTGGGATCCCCCAGGGTCACAAGCAAAGCAGCACTTCTAACACCGCGTCTCATAAGTTTTATGCTAGCCTGGTGTTGCTGATTTTGTTTCGAATTTGGATATTGGAATTTTAGTTTGTTGTATGTTCTCAGCTCGCCTCATGCAAAGATAGAGCTTATGGCTCGGTGTACTAGCTACATGTTTTTTTTACTGCCCAGAATCCAGCTGAAAAGCCCTGGCCATGCCCAAAACAGCGCTCAATTCAGGATCCGGGCTAGGCACAATCCTCTCTGGCAGCCACCATTGCCGATACTTGAACCTCTGCTGCAGACAATGCCAGACATATTCCTCAAAAAAAGGAAAATATGCGCTAAGTCCACCACTTAACCCCAGGCTCTTAAAGCCAAATACCACCTGCAATATGGACAAAAACAGGCCCAGTCTAACCCCGTACTCCTGCATAATCTGCTTGCCCATGGCCTCTCCTCGCTCCAAGATGGGCTGCAGCTCCCGCAGATCAAACAGATTATAGCCCTTGTTCTGGGCCAGATCCAAAAGGGCCTGCTTGTTCAGCCAGGTTTCTGCACAGCTGGGTTGTCCGCAGCCGCATTCCCTGCCTGACTGTACGCCTAGATAGATATGCCCCAACTCCGGACCGGTAAAATGCCCTGCCCTCCAGATCCTGTCCTGCATGATCACTCCAGAGCCCACACCAGTTCCCAGAGTGATGACCACTGCCTGACCTTCTCCTTCCAGGCCTCCTTTCCAAACCTCACCCAAGGCTGCGGCCTGGGCATCATTTTCCATGCGCACCTCAAGCCCGAATTCTGAGCTTAAGAAGTCAGCAGCCTGGAAATAGTCCAGCTCTGGCATATTCGAAGTTTTCAGATAACAGCCCCGGACATGGTCCAAAGGCCCGGCGCTGGCCAGGCCAATGCCTTGGGCTTGATCTGGTCCCTGGGAGATAAGATCTCGGATCAAGGTCACCAGGGCCTCCTTGGTACCTTCCAGGCTCTGGGGACGGGCCAGATAGACCAGTTTTCCGCAATTGCCTTCTTTATCCACCCAGGTTCCCCTGAGATTGGTCCCGCCTAGATCAATACAAATATGCATGGATCATTCCTTGCTGTGCGGTTTAGCTCCCAGATCCAGTACACAGGCATGCGCTTCTGCCGGACTGTACACTTTGGCCCTGGGCCCCGTATTGCAGCCAGCGCTCAAAATCTGCAAGGATCAGGGCATGGTCAAAAACCAGCTCTGGCCAGTTTCCGCAGGGAAAGAAGGCTGCGTTTCCGGCATCATCCCCTGCCTGCAGATTCCAGGGATCCTGGCTTTGGGCCACAAAGGCCACGCTCAAATTGTGCTGCCTGGGATCACGATCAGGATGGGAATAGACCCCCAAAAGCGCCTGCAGGACAGCCTCTAAGCCTGTCTCCTCCTGCAGTTCGCGCAATGCAGCATCCTCCAGGCTCTCTCCATAGTCCACAAATCCTCCGGGTAAGGCCCAGCCCTGCGGGGGATTCCTGCGCTTTACAAGCAGCACATCCTGCTGGGGGGTATACAGGATCACATCCACCGTGGGTACTGGATTGCGATAGACCCGCAGGACTTGACCACAATTCTGGCATTCTATACTTTTTTGCACTTTTGCTTTACTCCTTTTAGCCTCAAGGTGACTTCAGGCTTGTGCCTAGCCCCAAAATCAGATTTAAAGCATAAGTCAAGCAACCCGGCCATGTCCAGCAGTTCAAGGATATTAGTAGTGCACAAAGGCGCGCTCGGGGATTTTCTGCAAATCTGGCCCAGCCTGTACGCCTTGAGCAGGCAGCACGACCCAGAGAACATCTTCTGGGCCGGCAGATCTGAATACCAGCTCTGGACCCGGCCTTTGGGGCTCAGGCCTGCACCCTGGCAGATAGCCAGGGCTGCGGACAGGCTGTATTCCACAAACTCCTGGCCCCAAGAACTGCAGAACTGGCAGGTCTTCTGGTTCGGCCTGGAAAAGCCCCCTACCAGCATTCCCTTTGCCAATCTCTTTTTTCTGCAGGCCATAAACCAGAAAAATGCCATCCATGTCCGGGAAAATTATCTGCAGCAGATGCAAAACATGGACATACCCAGGCGCCTGGACTGGCACCAAGCCTGGCTGAATCTATTTGCTGCACCCAAAATAAAACCGGAAAAGGTACACATCCTGCCTGGCGCTGGACATCAGGCCAAATGCTGGCCCCTGCACAACTATCTTGAAGTGGCCCACAGACTGAAAAAGCAGGGTTTAAGCCCTGTTTTTGTTCTGGGGCCAGTGGAGAGGGAAAAGGGAATTGCGGTTCAAGAATTTGAATCCGTGCAGCCTAAGGACCTGGCAGAGTTGCAGGAGATTCTTGGCGTATCTGGGCTTATCCTGGGCAACGATAGCGGACCCTTGCACCTGGCTGCATATTTGGCCAGGCCCACATTGGTCCTGTTTGGGCCTTCCTGTTCACAAAGGTGGGGCCCCTATCAGACCCACATCCTGCAAAAGGACCTGGACTGCTCACCTTGCAGCCTGACTGCTAGGATCGATTGCCAGGACCCAATGTGCATGCGGATGTTAAGCGTTCAGGAAGTCTATTCCTATATCCAGGATTTGCTGGCCAGGGCCAAAACAAAACCGGCTTCCCAGGAATGAATCCCGGAAAGCCGGCTATGGCAAAAGGAGGAAGGTAGTCTATTTATAATATAGCATAAACTATGCCAAAGACCGCCAACCCCACTTATTAAAAATCCATTTATTCCAGCATGTTCAAATTAAATAATTGGATGCCAATCTAAAAAAGTTAAATTTTTTAAACCCAGCCTGCTCAACTCTTGTACTAGGCCAAGGGCAGGTTTAATTTTTTTTACTTTAAGCTAGGTTCAAACCAGCTTGAAGCCTGCCTCTCGCAGCTGTGAACCAGAGACCGCACCGGACCTGAGTACCTTCAGGCAGCCTGGCTCGACAAACTGCACCAGTGTGGAGGGCAGCCCCCCTGCAGGCCATGGCTCTGCATCCAGGAAAAGGTCAGCCAGCTGCAGCAATCCCGGATCCAGATCCCCGGGCTTAGCTGCTGGATACTGTCGGGAAAAATTTGCGCTGGTAGCCACCACAGGGCACTGGGCCTGCAGGCTGAGCCTCTGGGCCACAGGATGCGGAGTCCAGCGCAGGCTTATAAGGCCTTGTTCATTCTGCACCTCCCTGGGCAGGGCTGCTCCAGCCGGAAGCAAAACAGACAGGGAGCCGGGCCAGAACTTCCTAGTCAAAGACCCCAAATCTGTCATGCTCCAGCTGGTTAAAAGTTCCAGCTGTTCTGGATTGCCAATCAAAACTGGCAAAGGCTTGGCCTGGTCCCTCCCCTTGCATTCGAACACCCTGGCACAGGCCTTGCTATCCAAAGCAGAGCAGCCCAAAGCATAAAAGGTCTCAGTGGGATAGATAACAACGCCGCCCTCAATTATTATCTGTGCTGCCTTTTGCAGGTTTGGCATATTTTACTGCTATTTTTTTCCTTTCTTCAATTCAACATGGACATCCAGCTAAAACTGGACATATTTTATGCCGCCTGGCAAAATTATTGCAATATAAAATTACATGATACTCAAGTGGAGTTTTTTTCCGCCCAAAACCATCGACCAAGTACCCGCAACCTTGAACATCAAGGTCCAAGGAGCAGGCCATGAAAATACATCCGGATCAGCTTAAAAACCTTCAGGATCAATTCCAGAAGCAAGGGGCGGGGCAAAGCAAGCAGGACTCTAATTTTTCCAGGATCTTAGAACAAGAATTGGATCCTGGAAAAAAGGCTCCGGAGCAGATCTCCAGCTCCCGGCTGGACCAGAGCAGCCTGCAGGCCCTGCACACCCAGCTCAAGACTCAAGGAACTGAGCAAAGCAGCAACCAATCCGAGGCAGGCCCTATGCACAAATTAGAGAGCCTCCTGGGCCAATGGGAAATTTATTCCCAGCAATTGCAGCAGGGAAATAGCCTGCAGCAAAGCTATCAGACCCTGCAAAACATAAACAGTAGCATTCAAGAATTGAAACAAAGCCCTGAAATGGAAGGGCAAGGTCCGGGACTGGAATCCATGCTGGGCGAGCTGGAAGTCCTGGCAGTAACCGAGGAGATCAAATTCAACCGCGGAGACTATCTGTAGGCAGCCCCAACAGGGCCATGCCCTGAAATTTTCTGCAGCTGAGCGTACTGTCTCTTATTTCAGAGCGCCTTTCCCTCCTATCCATGGCTGTTATTTATCCAAACTTAACACCGCAGTTCAGGAGATTGGTCTTAAGATTCGCTTCACTGCAACATATCACAAATGCCAGACCACTGAAAATCCAGCCGTGACTCCAAAGCGCTTACAATAGACTAAAGCGCTGCAAAAGGCTATACTCCGGCCCGGTGGGCTTCAAGGTGCTTTGCCAGAGGCAAAAGGAGCCCACATTGAATTCAGGCCACTGCAGCTTTTGCAGATACTCCAGCAATCCTTTCCAGTCATCTTCCTTAGCCTGCTTGACCCTGCCCAGGGTCAAATGAGGCCTGAATGGCTGCTTGCCTGAGTCCTGACCCAGGGGGTGCACAGCCTGGGCAATGAGCGCAGCCAATCTGCTGCACTCCTGGGAACCAATGTCCACTCCAGCCCAAATCACCCGGGGCCTTTTTCCTGGCGGGAAAAAACCTCCGCCCTTGGCCTGCATCTGGAAGGCTGGCATCTGCACCTGCTGCAGGGAATCTCTAACAGTCTGCAGCTGCTCCTGGCTTATCTCTCCCAGGAAGCAAAGGGTCAAATGCCAGTTGCCCTTCTTGGTCCAGCTGATCTTGGAGCGCAAGCGATGCCGCCACTCCATGACTATACCCTCAAGTGCCTCCTGGTAGCTCTGGGGCAGCTCCAACCCCACAAAACAGCGAATCTGCATCTTTACCTCCAAGGCTGTATATGCCTGTGGCCAAAGCAAGGCCCAAATCCAGTGCATTCAGGATGTCCGCCCCAACTCCCCCTTGTCAAGTCCTGGCACTTGCCAGGTTCGCGATATTATATCCTCCAACACCGCTAATTGGCAGCTCAAGTCAGCTACAGCCCACCCTGCAGCAACTCCTGCAAAAGCTGGAGCAGGACAATGGAGACAGGGCAGATATTGCCTGTGCTGCATTTTTGAGCTTGGCTGTTAAACTGAAAAGCGAGCTTGTTAATATGATTTTTTTTTGTTAGCCATAAAGCACTTCTAGGCGTACAGCCCATTTGCCTTTGCTCCAGAACAGAGCCCTGGCTGCTCTTCCCAGGGGTTGTTTGCAACAGGCCAAAGAGTTTCATCTTTTCTTCTCCACGCCAGCAGCAGGACTTGCCAGAGAAAGACCACAGCAAACAGACTAAAAGGAGTAGTGCATGGCAAATCAAGAGCAAGAAGTGCAGCAGAGCCAAAGTTGGTACGAGCTGGACATCCACCCTGTGGTTTTCGGCGTCTCCTCTGCAATCATCATCGCAGCGGTGGTCCTGACCATCATCTTCAAGGACTACGTGGAGGCTATATTTGATTCCATGCAGAACAATATCGCCATCTATGCCGGCTGGTTCTTCATATTGAGCATGAACCTGATTTTGATCATTGTCTTTTCTTTCCTGTTTAGCAGATACGGGAACATCCGGCTGGGTGGAGAGGATGCCAAGCCCCAGTTCAGCACCCTGGGCTGGTTCGCCATGCTGTTTAGCGCTGGCATGGGCATCGGGCTTTTGTTTTACGGCGTGGCAGAGCCCATGTTCCACTTTGTCTCCTCCCCCCTGGCAGAGTCAGGCACAGCAGAGGCTGCCCGAGTGGCCATGGATCTGACCTTTTTGCACTGGGGTCTGCATCCCTGGGCTGTCTACTCCCTGGTGGGCCTGTCCCTGGCCTTTTTTTGTTTCAACAAGGGCCTGCCCCTGTCCATTCGCTCTGTATTCTATCCAATTTTCGGAGACCGCATTTACGGAGCCTTGGGCAATGTAGTGGACATCATGGCTACTGTGGCCACCCTGTTTGGCGTGGCCACTTCCCTGGGGCTGGGAGTGCAGCAGGTCAATGCCGGCCTGGCCCATCTATTCGGCATCCCCCAGACAGCTTGGGTCCAGGTCCTGCTTATAGCCGGGATCACCGCCATAGCCACCTGGTCCGTGGTCATGGGCCTCAACGCCGGGATACGCAGGCTAAGCGAGATAAACCTCTTCCTTGCCGCAATCCTTTTGGTATTCGTGCTCCTCTTGGGCCCCACCCTGTTTGTGCTGAACGCCTTTGTAGAGAACATCGGCTACTATCTGCAGAACTTCCCCGAGCTTAGCACCTGGAACGAGACCTATGATGACAGTAACTGGCAGCAGGGCTGGACTGTGTTCTACTGGGGCTGGTGGATAGCCTGGTCACCCTTTGTGGGCATGTTCATCGCCAGGGTCTCCTATGGCAGGACCATCAAGGAGTTCATTCTGGGAGTACTCTTTGTACCCACCCTGATCACCTTTCTCTGGATCACTGTTTTCGGCAACACCGCGATCAATATCGAAATGTTCGGAGCCGGAGGCATTGCCAAGGCAGTACAGGAGAACATCCCTGTCTCCTTGTTTGTTCTTCTGGAGAACTTCCCCTTGGATCTGTTGACCTCATTGCTCTCCATCTTAGTGATAATCTTCTTCTTTGTTACCTCTTCTGACTCCGGCTCCATGGTCATTGACATGATTACATCCGGAGGCAACCCGGATCCCCCTGTTCTGCAGCGCCTGTTCTGGGCCATCCTGGAAGGAGTGGTGGCTGCTGTGCTCTTGGTAGGAGGAGGTCTGGTGGCCCTGCAGACCGGGGCCATTACCACCGGACTGCCCTTTGCCCTGGTGCTATTGGTCATGGGCTTTAGCCTGCGCCGGGGCCTGGCTGACTACAAGGGCCAAAAGGGTTTCCAACTGCCCCCTTATGAACATGGCCTGCGCTTGAAGACCAGGGCTGTAACCCCGGCAGGGGCCACTTTCGGCCGCAGGCATCTCTGGCTGAAGAAACGTAGTTGAGCCTTATCCTCTTAAAGGACTCAAACCCAATCCCAGGGCGTACAAATTCCTGGATCCCTTTTATTGCAGCCCTGAGGACATGGGCCAGCTCATGCTCTGGAACCAGGAAGACCAGGGGCTCTAACCTTATGAAAACGCCTTGCGCTGGATCAGGAACTATCCGGACCAGGTGCAATCCTGGCTGCAGAAATAAATCTTCAAGACGGAAAATAAAGGAAGGATGATATGTTGCAGAACGTAAGCCAGAAGTTCTCCGGCGGCTGCATGATGCTCATGCACAAGCAGGGAGAGGCCCTGAATTTCCTGGGTACTTGCTTCCTGGTGCATGGCCAGGGCTACCTCTTGACCTCTGCCCATCTCTGCGACCAGAAGCATGAGCTCATGGTGGTTCCCATCCCTCAGGAACAGGAGTTTTTGCCTCTGACCCAGGACCAGGTGCATCCCTTGCCAGTCTCCCTGGTCAACGCCAACCAGGAGAACGATGTGGCCCTACTCCAGCTGGATCCTGATCTGGATATCCAGGCCCCGGATCATATCGTGGGCAACCCTGAGCAGCTCCAGACCGGAACCAGCCTGGCCAGCCTGGGCTTTTCCTTTGGCTACTACAGATTGCACAGCCTGCACATCATGGATGCGGTCTTGACCTCAAAGATCAAGTCCTTAAATGAAACCAACCTGCTGGTCTTCAACACCATGATCCATCATGGAGACATCGGAGGGCCCCTGGTAAACTCGGTGGACGGCAGGATTGTGGGCATCATA
>JBNJDO010000062.1:0-13071 GCA_051744965.1 Thermodesulfobacteriota bacterium
AGCAAGGCAGAAACCTCCATGCCTGCCTGGGTAAAACGGAAAATGTTGTCGATGAACAGCAAGACGTCTTCACCCTGTTCATCCCGGAAATACTCTGCAGCAGTCAAAGCAGTAAGTCCCACCCTGGCCCTGGCCCCAGGAGGTTCGTTCATTTGGCCGTAGATCAGTGCTGCGTTAGGCAAGACCCCTGCTTCCTTCATCTCCACGTACAGGTCGTTGCCCTCCCTGGTACGCTCTCCTACACCAGCAAACACAGACTTTCCGCCGTGCTCCTTGGCAATGTTGTTGATCATCTCCATGAGCACCACGGTCTTGCCCACTCCTGCACCGCCAAACAAGCCCATTTTGCCGCCTTTAGGGAAAGGAATCATCAAGTCAATGACCTTGACTCCTGTCTCCAAGACCTCAATGGTCGTGCTCTGATCTACAAAGCTGGGTGCTGGCCTGTGAATGGGCCAATAGGCATCACCCTTGACCTCGCCCATCTCATCCACTGGCCTGCCCACCACATTGATTATTCTGCCCAATGCAGGATTGCCTACCGGGACCTTGATTGAGTCTCCAGTATTTGCGGCCTCCATGCCCCGCACCAGTCCATCTGTACCATCCATGGCGATGCAGCGCACGGTGTTGTCTCCCAAGTGCTGGGACACCTCCACCACCAGCTCTGCAGCATCCACGCTGTTGGTGTTGTGGATATTCAATGCGGTTAAAATCTGTGGGAGTTGCCCCTCTGGAAATTCCACGTCCACCACAGGTCCAATCACCTGGACCACCTTGCCTGCGCTTTTGCTCATATCTTTTTGCCCCCTTTATCCTTTGAGTGCCTCAGCACCACCGACTATATCCATGAGTTCCGTGGTAATGGCCGCCTGTCTGGCCTTGTTGTAGCTCAAAGTCAGATCTGCGATCATATCGTCACAATTCCTAGTCGCATTGTCCATGGCGGTCATTCTCGCAGCATGCTCGCTGGCTGCTGTTTCCAAAAGCCCTCTGTATATCTGCACATTTATGAATCTGGGCAACAGCTCTTTCAAGATGCCTTCCACAGAAGGCTCATAGGTGTATTCCACGCTGGCCCCTGCAGACTCTTCTTGCTGAGTAGCGGTTACAGGAAGGATCTGCAGGGTAGTAGCCTGTTGTTTGGCCACGGACAGAAACTGTCCATAGATCATGTGCACCTCATCCAGCTCCATCCCCAGATAGGCATCTGTGACTTCCTTGCCCAGCTCAGCAGCCAGGGAAAAATCAAAATAGTTCATGCGATCCGGATAGGATTGCAGGAGCTGGAAGTTGCTCTTTTTGACCTTGTCCCTGCCTTTCCTGCCCACGCAGTAGAACTTGACCTCCTTGCCTTCTTGGGCCTTTTGCCTGGCAAGTTGCAGGCCCATATTGATCAAATAGGCATTATATGCCCCACAAAGACCTCGATCCGAGGTCATGAGCAGAATCCCTGTGCTCTTTATCTCTTCCCTGGGCTCCAGCAAGGGATGCGCAGTGGGCTCCACCCCGGCTGCCAAGTCACCAAGCATTTCGTAGTACTTCTGGGCATAGGGCCTAAACTGCTCGATACGCTCCTGGGCCTTGCGCAACTTGGCAGAAGCCACCATGTTCATGGCCTTGGTGATCTGCTTGGTCTTCTTCACCGAGGCAATCTTATTCAAAACATCCTTCATTGAAGGCATGGATCAACCCCTTGTACTTTAGGCCTGAAAGCCCTTTTTGAACTCTTCCACTGCTGCCTTGAGCTTGCTCTCAATGTCCTCATCCATATCCTGCTTCTCCCGAATGTCTTGCAGGACCTCTGGCTTGGAATTGCGCATAAACTCAATGTATTCAGCCTCAAATTTGCCTACGCTGTCCACTGAGACATCATCCAGAAAACCCTTGGTCCCGGCATAAAGTATAACCACCTGCTCCTCCATGGGCAGGGGTTGATACTGGCCTTGTTTCAGGAGCTCCACCATGCGCACCCCCCTGTCCAGCTTCTGCTGAGTGGCCTTGTCCAGGTCAGAGCCGAACTGGGCAAATGCAGCCAACTCTCTGTACTGGGCCAAATCCAAGCGCAAGGTACCAGCCACCTTTTTCATGGCCTTGACCTGGGCGCTGCCTCCCACCCTGGAGACAGAAAGCCCCACGTTGATCGCAGGCCTGACGCCTGCGTTGAACAGGTCTGGCTCCAGATAGACCTGACCGTCAGTAATAGAGATCACGTTGGTGGGGATGTAGGCAGAAACGTCTCCAGCCTGGGTTTCAATGATGGGCAGGGCTGTCAATGAACCTCCGCCTTTTTCATCATTATATTTGGAAGCCCTTTCCAGCAGCCTAGAGTGCAGGTAGAACACATCTCCTGGGAAGGCCTCCCTGCCTGGGGGACGCCTTAAAAGCAAGGACATCTGCCTGTAGGCCACAGCCTGCTTAGAGAGGTCGTCGTAAATGATCAAGGCGTGCTTGCCGTTGTCCCGGTAGAACTCTGCCATGGTGCAACCGGCATAGGCTGCGATGAACTGCAAAGAGGCTGGCTCAGAGGCTGTGGCGGAAATGATCGTGGTGTATTCCATAGCCCCGTATTTGCGCAAGGTGTCTGCCACCAAAGCCACTGTGGACTTCTTTTGTCCAATAGCAATATAAAAGCAATATACATCAGTATCCTTCTGGGCCAGGATCGCGTCCACGCCAATTGCTGTCTTACCCACCTGGCGGTCGCCGATGATCAGCTCCCTTTGCCCCCTACCTATAGGGGTCATGGAATCGATCGCTTTGAGTCCAGTATACATGGGCTCATGCACTGATTTCCTCTGCACTATCCCAGGGGCCTTGATCTCCACGAAGCGTCGCTCCTGGGCCTGGATAGGACCCTGACCATCCAGGGGATTGCCCACGGGATCAATAACCCTGCCGGCAACAGCCTCACCCACAGGCACGGAGAAAATGGTGCCGGTGCGCTTGACAGTATCCCCTTCCTTGATCTCTGTGTCTTCGCCCAGCAGGGCAACACCCACACTGTCCTCCTCCAAGTTCAGCACCATGCCGTACACAGAACCAGGGAATTCGAGCAGCTCCATAGCCATGGCATTCTGCACGCCATAGACCCTGGCAATCCCATCACCCACGGACAGGACTACACCGGTCTCGGCCATTTCCATCTTCTGCTCGTAGTTCTTGATCTGCTCTTCAATAATCTGGCTGATCTCTTCCGCTTTTATTTGCATAGCCACTACTCACCCCTTTTGATGTTTTCTTTCATCCTGTCCAGCTGCGCTTTCAGACTGGCATCATAAACTTTGTCGCCAACCTTGAGCACCACTCCCCCCAAAATATTCTTGTCTGTCTCATAGTCCAGGACCAGCTTTTGCTGAAGCCTTTCCTCCAGATCCTTGGTGGTTTTTTCCTGGCGGTCCTTGGTCAGCTTAATCGCTGTCACCAGCTCACCCCGCATGATGCCTTGATGCTCATCCAAAAGGGTCTGGTAATATTCCTGGATAGCCTGGAAGCTGCCCAGACGCTCTTTGTCCGCCAGGAAATTGCAAAAGTTCCTGACCACTTGGCCGATTTCCACATTATCCAGAATCTTGGCCAGAATAGTCTTCTTGTCCTGGGCCTTAATGACCGGATTTCTAAAGATTCTGACCAATTTGGGAAAGGTGCGTAGGACTTCCGCTAGAGCGGCAAGCTCTTGGCCGTACTTGCTCAGCTCCTCGCTGCCTTTCTCCTGCCCAATGGCAAACAAGGCCCTGGCATATCTCTTGGCAATGATTTGTTCCCTCAATTGAGCACCACCTTTGTTAGATATTTGTCAATAAGCTTTTCCTGATCCTTTTTGCCCAACTTGGAGACAATCAGTTTCTCTGCGGAATCAATGACTTTGTCTGCCATTTCCTCCCTAAGCTCGTTGACTACCTGTTGCATCTCCTGGGAAGCCTTGACCTGGGCCTGTCTGGTTATCTGCTCTGCCTCCTGCCTGGCCTTGCTTATTATGGACTCCCTGATGGCCTCTCCCTGTTCTCGGGCCTTATTCAGTATCTCCTCCCGTTCCTGATCTATATTGGCAATGCTCTTTTCAACCTCTTGTAGCCTTTCCTCTGCCTGGGCCCTTCTTTCGTTCAAATCCTTAAGCTCGGACTCAATCTGTTCGCTTCTGCCGGAAAAGAAACCTATTATTCTCTTCCCGGCCACCAGATAGATGATCCCAATAAAGATGATGAAGTTAACAATCCGCCATAGAAAGTCCTTCCATTCAGCCCAGGCACCCCCTTCGGCTGAAGCAGCCCAGCCGTTGACTGCCATGAGCATAAGGACCACAAAGACCATGCTGACTAAAAAAGCTCTTTTCAAGGCAGAATCCTCCTTATTCCGGGGTTTAGACCCTGACCAGCACCTGGTCTGCTACCATCTTGGCGAACTTATCCACTTGCTGGGAGAGTTGCTTCCTGGCTGTCTCAGCCTGGGTTGAGATCTCCGCGCGTGCGGACTCCAGCTGCTCTCTAGCCTCCTGTCCTGCTTGAGACAGAATCTCCTGCTCCTGTTTCTGCCCCTGGGACTTGAACTCCTCGCGGATCTCCACGCCCTCTTGCCTGGCCCTATCCAGGGCCTGCTCGTAGTCTTTCATCTTTTTTTCAGCCTCAGAGCTGAACTCTTCGATCCTGGAGAGCTCCCCAGCCATCTTTTCCTGGCGCTGATGCACTATGCCCCGGATGGGCCTAATCAGGATCAGATTCAAAACAGCCAGCAAAATCAAGAAATTCACCAGCTGGATGAACATGGTGATGTTTAGGTCTATCATGGCCCTCCTCCTGAATTTGTGAAATTTGTTGCAAATTGGGTAGTCTCTACCTCATTTCCAATATTATGTCAAAGCCTTTTTTGAATTGCACAGCTGGAATCCAATACCCAATGGCCAGCCCTGAACCTGGTTGTGCAAAATTTCACTTACAGGGCCCGCATCCACTCAGGCTTGAGATCCACCTTCCCCTGCAGTGCCTGATCTATCATCTGCAGGCCCTGCTCCTTACCCTGCGGGAATTGAACCTTGATGGGCAAATAATTGGAAGCGTGGTTGGAAATAAATAACCCCTGGCTCAAGCGGGTGCTTTGCAGCATGAGGCGCAGTTCCTGCAGTATCTCCTTTTGCCCAGGCAGTTCAAAATAGCCCTCCAGGTAGTCGTTGTAAAGGTCTGTTCCAGGAATGAGCATCACTGTCAAAGCACCTACATAATCCGGGTCCATCCTGCTTAAAACCTCTCCTGTGGCCTTGGCGTGCTCATAAGAGCCCTGTCTGCCTGCAAGTCCCAGCAGCACTGTCACTGACAGGGCTATGCCTGCCTCTTTGATTCTGCGGCCCATCTGGACCATCTCTTCTGCGCTGCTGCCCTTATGCACCTGCTGCAGCACCTGATCAGAGCCGGATTCCAGGCCCAAATAAACCATGCCCAGCTTGCGCTGCCTTAGCTCTTGGAGCTCCTGCAAGCTCTTTTTGCGTATGCTCTTGGCGTTGGCATAGGTGCCTATCCTTTCCAGCCAGGGCAAATGAGTATTGATAAGATCCAGAAGCCTTAGCAGCTTGGCCTGGGGCAGGATCAAACAGTCCCCGTCCATCAAAAACAGCCTTTTTTTCTCCTGCATATGCAAAGCAGCATACTGGATATCCTCTTCTATCCTGGCCCAGTCCTTGATCCTAAACATCTTGTCCTTGTAGCTGCCGCAAAAGGTGCACTTGTTGTGCGAACAGCCCAATGTGACCTGTAAAAGGATGCTTCCGGCCTCGCTGGGCGGCCTGATGCAATGGCCCTCGTAATGCATTCCAGAAGTTGGCATAATGCTTGTTCTCCCTTAAATTGAGGGGGGACTTGGTGTTTACTTATTCCTGGGTCAAAAACAGGAACTCAGGCTGCTAGCAAGCCTGGCTTGGCCATTCAACTTGACTTATCCTGCAAATTGAGCAAAGCTTGATAATAATCAGCTGCCCAAGCAAAGTACACTATAAGGCCCCACCAGTACAGCACAAATATAAAGCCTGAGCCAAGCAGGTCCCCATGGATCTTAAGAGCCATTGTCCGCAAAAGCTCCTGAGCCCTGAACAGGCAGTGGGCAAGATCAAGAACGGCAGCCTTGTCTTCGTGGGCACAGGCTGCGGAGAGCCCCAAATGCTGATCCGGGCCATGGTCCAGGATAGAAGCATCCAGGACATAATTATCTATCAGATGCTCTCCTCCACCTTTGCCCAGTATATAGACAACCAGGACTTCCTGCACAGATTCTCCCTGAAGCTCTTCTTTATCAGCCTGCCCATGCGCAGAGCAGCATTTGAAGGCAAAATAGACTATATCCCTGCCTTCCTCTCCCAGATCCCAGAGCTTTTCCACTCCCAGATAGAGCTGGACGTGGCCCTGATCCAGGTCAGCCCCCCGGACAAGTTCGGCTTCTGCAGCTTAGGCATATCAGTGGATATCACCTTGGCCGGAACCAAGAATTCCAAAGTGGTAATCGCCCAGATCAATCCCAACATGCCCAGGACCTGGGGGGACAGCTTTCTGCATGTTGATGATATTGACTTCCTGGTCCACTATGAGGAGCCCCTGGCAGAAAGCCTGCCAGCGCAAAAGAACCAGGAAGTCCTGGAGAGGATCGCAGGCTATGTCAGTCAGCTAGTGGAGGACGGCTTCACCCTGCAGGTGGGCTTTGGCCACCTGCCTGATGCTATCCTGCCCTATCTCTACCACAAGAAGGACTTGGGCATCCATACCCAGGTGATCACCAACGGCTTTCTGCCCCTGCTTAAGCAAAGGGTGATCACCAACCGCAGGAAGAACTTCCTGCCGGACCGGGTGGTAGCCTCCCTTTGCATGGGATCAGCAGAGCTCTACAATTACGTACACGACAATCCCATGTTCTATTTCCGTTCCTCTGAGTTCGTTAACGATCCCAACGTAATCGCCAGGAATGACAATCTGATCTCCATCAGCTCAGCCCTGGAGGTGGATCTTACCGGGCAAATCTGCACTGATTCCAAGGGTTATCTTTTTTACAGCGGGGTCGGAGACCAGGTGGATTTCATCCGGGGCAGCACCATGTCCAGGAATGGCTTCTCCATCATTGTCCTGCCCTCTACAGCCCAAAATGGAGAAGTCTCCAGGATAGTACCCCATTTGAGCGAAGGTGCAGGCGTAGCCACCACCAGGGGGGACGTTGATATTGTGGTTACAGAGTACGGCATAGCCGAGCTCCAGGGCAAGGGCATTTATCAAAGGGTCATGGAGCTGACTCAGATCGCTCATCCCAAATTCAGGGAAGAGCTGATCAACGAGGCCAAAAAGAGGCATTACATATTCCCGGATCAGCTACCTCCCAGCAAGGAGGATCTGCTCTTTCTGGAGAATTACAAGTCCCATCTGGAGCTAGGGGAAAACAAGAACGTGGAGTTCAGGCCACTTTTGCCTTCGGACGAATTCGCTTCCAGGAACTTCTTCTATTCCCTGCAGGAAAACACCATATATTACCGCTTCTTTAACAGCAGGCGGGTCTTTTCCAGGCAGATGCTGCAGAGCCAATGGGCTAGCGTGGACTATCGCAGGAACATGAGCCTGGTAGGCCTGGTGCAGCAAGGCAGGAAAAAGGAGATAGTGGCCATAGGCTCTTATGCCCAGGCTGACAAGGAGGTTGCAGAGGTGGCCTTTGTGGTTCGCGAGGAGTATCAGAACCTGGGTATAGGTTCTTTTTTGTTGCAGCTTTTGGAGCGCATAGCCAAGGAGAACAAGTACAAGGCCTTCTCTGCCTCGATACTGGCTGAGAACACAGTCATGATCCATGTCTTCCAGAAGAGATACCCCTGGGCCAAAATCCGCAGGGGCAGTGGAGGTGAAGTGGAGATCTACATGGAGCTGGAGCCCCCAGCTGATTACCAGCAGAACAGATAAATGCGACTCCTCGACACCTCAAATTGACTTCAGGTACTTGTAGAATTTGCTGCTCCATTAGAAATCCTTCGCTGCTTCCGCTCCCTCAGGCGCTGTCCTGAGCCTCCGAAGGAATGGCGAGGATGAATCGTTGCGCATTGTCCGTCATTCTGAGGCTGTTAGTCCGCAGAATTTTTGGCAAGGCACTGTCATACCCTTTTAGTCAGGCTTAAAACTGGAGCCTTTTATATGTCCGGTACAAGCGCCTTTTTCGATTTCCTGCAGTCTATTGAGCCCTTCTCTTTTCTGCCAGAAACAAGACTAGAAGAGGTGGCCAATCACTTAAGCCCTTCCCACTACCACCCCAAAATGACTTTGTTTGTCCAGGACACCACTATTGTCACCCATGTAATCCTGGTACACCAGGGCCGGCTGGAGTATGTCCTGAGCCAGCAAGGCAAAAAAGTGGACTCCCACATCCTGGAAGAGAAAAGCATTTACGGGGCCTTGTCCCTTTTGTTCAACAACAGCCTCTCCATAGGCACAGTGCGCACCTTGGAAGATGTGGTCCTTTTGCATATCCCCAAAGAAGTATTCCTGGAGCTTTGCTCCAAGCAAGAGGATTTTGCCGCTTATTTCGCCAACCAGTTCAGTCGCAAGGTAATGCAGGGTCCCTACCTGGAATACCTGAGCAGAAAATCCAAAAGCACCCAGGACACCAGCAGCCCCTTTTTCCTGAACAAACCCGTGGGCAGCATCCTTTCCTCGAACTTCAGCACCTGCCAGCCCGAGACCAGCATCAAGGAGGCAGCCGGAAAGATCACTGCTGCAGACCATGACGCTGTCCTGGTCCTTGATTCTCGCAGCCAGGCCCTGGGTATTGTCACAGACCATGATCTGCGGAATCAGGTCATTATCCAGGGGGTCTCCAGGCATGCAGCAGTCCGGGAGATCATGAGCTCTCCCTTGATAACAATCAGCGACCAGACCCTGGTCTATGAGGCAGTGCTTAGCATGATGCAAAACCGCATAAAGCAGCTGGCGGTAGAAAATGAAGCCGGGATCTGCGGACTTCTCAGCGAGCAGGAGATCTTCCTAGCCCAGGGGCTCTCCCCTATATTCATCATGCATCAGATAAAAACATCCCAGGACGTGCAGCAGCTAAAAAGCATCCACGCCAAAAAGCCCTACCTGATCAAATCCTTAATAGACAGCGGAGCCAAGGCAGAGCATCTCACCGGACTGATCACCTCCATGTCAGATGCGATCCTGCAGAGGCTGGTGGAATTCGCATTGCAGGAGCAAGGGCCTGCCCCGGTGCAATTCGCCTTCATCATCCTGGGCAGCGAGGGTCGCAAGGAGCAGACCCTGAAAACAGATCAGGACAACGCCATTGTATTTGCCGATGTCCCCAGGGAAGATCTGGAAAAAGTGCAAAGCTATTTCCTGCGTCTGGGAGAGAAGGTCTGCGCCTGGCTGGACCAGGTGGGATTTGCCTATTGCGAAAATGAAATCATGGCCCAGAATCCTACCTGGTGCCAACCCCTTAGCCAGTGGCAGGAGTACTTTCGCAGCTGGATCCACAAGGCAGAAGGCCAGGACCTTCTGCAGGCCTGCATTTTTTTCGATTTCAGGCTGGGCTATGGCAGGCAGGAGCTGGTCAGTGCACTCAAGGACTATTTGTTTCGCACCCTGGAAGACTGGGCAGCATTTTTCCGGCATATGGCCAAGAACGCCTTGTATTTCGAGCTGCCCCTGGATTTCTTTGGCAGCTTCATCCTGCAAAGCAACGAGCAAAAGGAAAAAGGCCTGGACATGAAGGCCCCCATGCGCTTGGTGGTGGATTTCGCACGCATCTACGCCTTGCAGCTCCAGACCCCGCAGACCAACACCCAGGAACGTCTGACCCAGATCCACAACGCCAACATCCTAAAAAAAGGCGAGTACGAAGAGCTGCATTATGCCTATAGCTTCCTCATGCATCTGCGGCTTACCCATCAGGCCAAAATGGTTATAGATCAAGACAGAGCAGCCACTAACCTCCTGCCCTTGGAGGATCTGACCCAGATCGAGCGCAGGGCACTAAAGGAAGCCTTCAAGAGGATCAAGACAGCCCAGGACAGGTTGCGCACCACCTTTACCGCCCTTCCTGTCTGAGCCTTACTTGCTGTTTCAGCTTTCAGGGCATTCCAGACCTGACTCAGGGAAGGCCTTATACGTCTCTAGACAGGCCTGGCGCAAGGTGGTTATGCCTTTGTGCCTCAAAAGGGGCAGCAGGGCCAAGAAGATCTCCGCAGCGGTCATAGCGTCCCCCAGGGAAGTGTGTCTGGCGTATATCCTGACCCCCAGCCTCTTGGCCACTGCATCCAGGCTCTGGTCCTTCTGATGGGGCATAACCAGACAGGACAGCAGTGCTGTGTCCAGGACCGCATTATTCATGGTTATCCTGGCCTCTTGCTTTTTGCGGTTGATAAACATCATATCAAAATATGCATTATGGGCTACCAAGACAGTGCCCTGGGCAAACCTCTTAAATACAGGCAGTACCTCTGCAATCACTGGCTGGCCCTCCACCATCTCCGGCTTTATACCATGGATCTTAACAGATTCGGCAGGGATCAATCTTTGCGGGTTTACCAACTGATTGAATATTTCCTGCAGCTGCAGCTTGCCGTTTACTACCCGCACCGCGCTGATGGAAATGATCTCGTCCCCGGCATGGGGATTCATGCCTGTAGTCTCGGTGTCCAACACTGTATAGGCCAGCTCTTCCAGATCCCTGTCCAAAGGGTCCTTGTTTTCCCTGGCCTGGTCCATGATCTGCAGCCTAGCGAACTGCAGGCCATTGCTGGGCTGAACGTTCCATTCCGGCTCAATCCACTCCTGACGGGGCAAACGAAAACTGAGTCTGAGCAATGTCCCTGGATCACCCTCCTTATCCTGGACCTTAAGCTCCAGCTGATGAAGATCCAAAACATCCTGGACATGGATCTCCCTATCATGCTCCCCAAAGCCCACCAGAGGAGAGGTCCGCCAAAACTCTATCATTTCCTGGTCCAGCTCTCCTTGGGGCAGCACTATCTGCAAAGCCAAAGAATCCTCCTGCCTGGATATATTGTAGGCAAATTCCTTTTGCGTGAACAGCTCCCAGCACCGGCGCAGCAAAAATGAGAGCAGCCTCTGCAATAGAAACACATCCGCCTGGATTTGCTGCTCCTCTACAGGCCCTTCTGGATGCAGTCCCAACCCTTCCTCTTGGCTGACCATCTGCATCACTTGCTGCAGGCCCACGCTTTGTTTGGGCCAGACCAGATGCAGCCTATCCTCTCCAGGTCTGAGTTCTGCCTGTTCAATCAAATCGTAGCAAAGCAAATTATAGCCCAGAAACAGCTGTTCCCTCCACAAGGGCACCATCTGCATGTACAACAGCCTGTCTTCCTGGCTGCTGCAGGTAAACACCAAGGGCTTGTCCGCACCTGAAAAGGCAATCCGCTCCTTAAGATTCTGCAGGGCGAACCCCAGCAGGGCTGGACTCAGGAGTTCGCTAATCCCTTTGTGCAGGCCTAAGAAGCTGCAGGCAGAAAAACAGCCCTGTTCCCTGCTAGCAGGGGTAAACATGGAGCTGGCCCGTTTGTTATAGGCCATAATCTCTCCTTCTTCGCTACAGGATATGACCCCTACCGGCAGATCGTTCAATATGCCCACATAGAGATCCTTCTCCCTTTCCAGACGATGGAACTGCTCCCGCAGTTCCTGTTGAGCCTTGTCTCGAACTGTCTGCAGATAGTCTGCCAGGGAGTTCACACTGGAGGCGACATCCTGGATCTCCTTGCAGCCCTTGATATTTATCCTGTGCCTGGGATTGGCCCTAACAATCAGGGTGGTCTCCTCCTCTAGATAGTATAAGGGGACAATATAGTTATGAAAGATCTCGTTCAACATGAACAGCTGTCCCATGAAAAAACAAAGCCCCACCAGAAACAGGGCGCCAAAATTGTCCGCAAGCAAGCCCAGGATCTGCTCCTGTACCCCGGCTTCCATTTCGCTCCAGAGGTACACGGCCAAGGCCCCCAGGAACAAAGTGTAGAACAGGGCAAAGACAGCTACAAATACCCAGTATTTCCTTTTCAAGTTCCAGCTGGACATATTTCAGCATCCCAGAGTAGATTTAAAAAGTTCATCTCCCCCTCCAGCAAGCCAAGGCTGCAGCAGGTTCACAGCCAGTCCCGGCCTAGGAATCCTGTTTGCTTTCCTGGCTTGATCTGTACCAGAGCCTGAAATGCAGCTCAGAGAGAAAATACATACTGGCCAGGGGCACTCCCAGGCCTACCGCCCCACCCAGAGCGATATTCTTGGACAAATCCACTCCTGCAAAATAAAGGCCAAAATTTATGGCAATACCCAGCATAAAATAAGGTATATATAGCTTGCTTTTCTTGTGCATGCGCTGCCACTGCCACTTCTCCCTTTGGCTTTTGAAGTAATAGCGGCGATACTGATTTGGCCCCAGCTTGACATCTAAATAGTGTTCTGTCTTTTCCTCGCTCATTTAGTCCTCCAGTTTGGGATTGCCCAGATCCTGCTCCTTCTGCAGAGGTGTTTATATCATAAGCTAAAAGAGGTGCTTCTGCAAAAGAAGCACCTCTTTTAGTTTTGGCTGATTTGAAGCCGTTTTATTCGTCTCTTACAACCGCAAGTATTTAATCATAGCGCAGCTCAGTGGAGTACTTGCGCACTGTCTCCGGGCTATTCTGCTTGCTAAGCAAGGAGACCACGATAAAGAAGATAAATGCCAGGGGCACCCAGTAGACCTGATGGCCCACAGGCACCTTAAAGCCAAAGATCTGGTCGCTGAGGAAGAACCAGTGCGGACTACCCAGCACGATTTTGGCGTACACCCAGCTAAACAGGGTCAAGGCAGTGAAGATAAGAGAGGTTGCCACGTGGGCGGTAGTGGTGGCCTTGTCCCACCAGACCCCCAGTATCAGGCCCGGACCGCAGGAGGCGATGATCAGCACAAAGGCCCAGCCCGAAAGGTCCAATACCATGGCCGGAGGCCTAATAGAAAGCAGGAAGCAGAGCACCAGAATCACTACTAGCCACATCTGCATGGCCTTGACCTGATTGTCCTGGGCCCATTTGCTGCCCAGGATCTTGATCATCCAGTCCCTGCCCAGGA
>JBNJDO010000063.1:0-13043 GCA_051744965.1 Thermodesulfobacteriota bacterium
TGACTGGGCAGAAACCTTCTGTTTTTGCTGGGGTTCCAGCCCTTGGGGCTTCTGGGGAGGACCCTTTTTAGTATGAGCTGGGCTATTCTGGGCTGCAGGTTGCTTAACTTTGACCTCTGGGGCTTTTTTAGCCGTAGATAAGTTCTGGGTTTGTTTTTTCACCTGCTTTGCTTGGGGCTTGGCTTCCTGCTCCTGGCGCAGATAATAGTATGTGGCGCGCAGGTAGCGCTTGCTCTCATACTGCGGGGCTATTTCCCGGTTCAAGGATTCAGAGCCTCCTAAAAGCAAATACCCATGGGGCTCTAAGACCCGGGCCAACCTGGAAAAGAGCCTGACCTTGTCCTGATGTGCAAAGTAAATGGCCACATTGCGGCAGAAGATAACATCAAACTTGCCTAAGCTGGAGAAGTCCTGCATCAGGTTCTGCTTCTGGAACCTGACCATGCTGCGCACTTCATCCTTAATTCTCCAGCCGTCTGGCAAGGGATTAAAGTATTTCTGCAAAATGGTCTTGGGCAGGCCCCGCTCTATCTCAAAGGTATTGAACTTGCCATAGCTGGCTTGGGCCAGGGCCTGTTCAGAAATATCCGTGCCCAGGATGTCAATTTCAAATTCTTTAATGTTTGAGAGTACCTGCAGCAAAGAGATGGCTATACTGTAAACCTCCTGCCCTGTGGAGCTGGCTGCACTCCAGATACTAATCCTGGGTTTGCCCCAGGAACCACTCTTTCTGTCAATCAGATCAGGCAAAATCTTATACTTGAAGAGATCAAAAGGGGCCTGATCCCTGAAGAACAGGGTCTCCTGGGTGGAAACGGAGTCGATGATCTTCTTTTCCAGCTCTCCGGTCTTGTCTGCTCTAGCCTGGTGATAAAGCTCCTGGTAGCTTTGCAGGCCCATTGAGATAAGCAGGGGCTTGAGCCTGGTCTGAATCAGGTAGCCCTTTTGCTCATCCAGATCTATTCCGGAAATCTGATAGATGTATTTAGCCAGGGTCTGGATTTCTGAATTGCTGATAGCGAATTCTGGCATTTGGGAAAACCGGCCTTATTTGCCGCAAGATTTTTTAAACAGGATCAAAGGACTGTTTTAGCAATTTCCCGGGACAGCTGCTGCAAAGGCACCACCAGGTCGCTTAGACCGGCATCTATCACAGATTTGGGCATGCCAAAGACCACACTGCTGGCCTCGTCCTGCACTATGCAAACCCCTCCAGAGGCCTTGAGCACCTTGGCCCCCAGCTTGCCGTCCTGGCCCATGCCAGTCATGATTACTGCCGTGCTTTTGGAGCCGTATTCTCTGGCCACCGAGCGCAGCAGAAAGTCCACCGAAGGCTTGCAGTTGTTTTCCGGCGGATCATCAGTGATCCTGATCACCTTGTCCTGGAGCTGCCCCACCCCGGCTACTTTCATCTGCTTGCCCCCAGGGGCGATATAAACTGTGTTGGGCAGCACAGACTCCCCGTTTTCAGCCTCCTTAACCCGAAGTGGGCTTTTGCTGTCCAGGGATTTGGCCAGAGAGGCAGTGAATATTGGAGGCATGTGCTGAACCACGAAGACAGGCACATTCAATTCCTGCTTCAAGGCTGGAAGCAGAGCTGCTAAGGCATTGGGGCCCCCAGTGGAAACTCCGATAGCTACTGCTTGGGACTTTTCTGTTCTTTTCTCCAGGTCCTTGGATTTAGCCAGGACCTCTTCCAGCTCTCTGGCAGGCCTGGCAGGCTTGGCCTCCCTAGCCTTGGCCTCCGGGGCTTGTCCTCCCCAGAGTTTCTTGTGCCGTATAAAGGACTTGATCTTAGGCTCTAAGGCCTTTTGCAGAAGCTGCATATTCTCTTCTGCACTCTGGGCCTGGGGCTTGGTAATAAAGTCCAAAGCCCCCAACTGCAGGGCCTGAACAGTGATCTCCCCACCTTTTTCAGTCAAGGAGCTGACCAGGAGGCACTTGGTCTGCAGGCCCTCATTCAGAATGGCCTGCAGGACATGCAGCCCGTTCATCTCCGGCATTTCCACATCCAAGGTAACCAGATCCGGCTTCAGGCTCCTGATCCTGGACAGGGCGATCTTGCCGTTATTGGCCGTACCCACTACCTGGACCTCGGGCAAGGACTTTAGTATGTCGCTTAAAAGCTTTCTGTAGAATATGGTGTCATCCACCACCAGGACTTTGATCTGCACGGCTCTCTTGTCCTATATTAAGTTTGCTTCAGCTCTCGATTGCACACAGGGCATCAATATCCAGGATGCCCACCAGCTCTTGACCAGCCTTGTACACGCCCTGAAAGAACTTGCCCTTGGCTCCCTTGATATTTGAAGGCGGGGGCACTATATCGCTGATTTTGACAGCCATAACATCTGTAATACTGTCTGCCATCAAGCCAATATATTCATCATTCCATCTGATGATAATTATCCTGGACTGGTGAGTTAGAGAAGCTGGACGCAACTGCAGCTTTCTGCCCAGATCTATAACTGTGACTATCTGGCCCCGCAGATTCTTAATTCCCAGCACATAATCCTGAGCCAGGGGCACAGTGGTCAGATCCAGATTCTTGTTGATTTCCTGCACAGAATTGATATCCACTCCACAAAGCACATTGCTGATATAAAAGCAGGAAAGTTGAAGGGTTCCGGTTTCTACTTCCTGCTTGGAGCTGTCTTCAGGGCTCATGGGTCCTCCATATTGAAAAGGGCCAGCAGAGATCAGGCTTAGGCCTGGATCTCCTCCATATAGGACTTGATGCTGGTCAAAAGCCTTTCTTTGTCCATCTTGATCTGATAATCGTCTATTCCAACTTCCTGGCCTTTGGCTCGGTCCTCTTCTGCTGCCAGGGAAGTCAAGGCTATCACCGGCAGCTGGGCTAAGCTCTGATCCTGCTTGATGAGATTGGTCAATTCGAAGCCGTCCATATTGGGCATTTCCAAATCAGTGACCACCACTTGGATCTGGGGATTTTGCTGCAACAAATCCCAGGCAACCTTACCGTCTTCAGCAGAAAGGACCTCAAAGCCTGCATCCTGAATAATGTTACTCACCTGGGAGCGGAAAAAATCCGAGTCCTCCACCAGCAGTACCTTGCCTCGGGTCTTGTTTCCGGATCCGGGGTGAGCTTTCTGGGCTGTATTCTTGCCTGGATCCAGGCCTGAGCTCCTTTCCAGGGACTCCATGACTTCATAGATATTCACCAGCAAGGTGGTCTTTTTATTGATTATGGCGGAACCGCTTATTCCAGGCTGGCGCAGGGTCTTCTCGTCCAGGACAAGGTCCGTCTCCAAAGCGTCCACAGGCTTGGCAGCCAACAAACCGATCTCCCGGCCCTGGAGGCTGAAGACCAAAACTATCAGCTCTTCACTGTCCTCAATCTGCCCCACATTAGCCACCTCTTCCAGGGCAAAGACCGGCAGATTGCCTCCGCGGTACTGAATTACCTTTTTACCGCCCACGACTTCAATCTGTTCCGGGTTTATCTGCTCCACCCTCTGCACCAGGTTCAAGGGCACTGCGCAGTGCTCTTCAGGCGCATTACGGAACAAAAGCAAAGAGTGTCTGCTGCCCTGCTGGGCCTTGGCCTCCTGCTTCTCTGCCTTGATCTCAGAGGCCCTTTCTGTCCCCGCCATAGAGCTTAGCTCAGCTATCCTGGCCAAACCAGGCACATCCAGAATCAAAGCCACTTTACCGTCACCCATGATAGTGGCCCCTGCATAGGCCTCGCTGTTCTTCAGATGCCTGCCCAGGGGCTTGACCACGATCTCCACAGAATCGTGCAGCTCATCCACCACCAGACCATATTTATAGGGTCCAGCCTGAACCACTACAATATTTACTACCCCGGATTCACCATATCTGCGTTCCGGAACCTTTTGTTCAGCTTGCTCTTCTGTTTCCTGCAGCCTTTTATCCGCTAGTCCTTGACGCCGGTCCGGCTTTTTCTCCCCGGTTTGGGGATCCAGAAAATACCTCTGCAGGTTGAGTAGCTGGTCCAAATGCAACAAGGGTATAAGCTCTCCACGCAGGACCAGGACCTCTGCATCCCCGACCTCCTCCACTCTCTCCCTGGCCTGACCAGGGGTCACGCGCAAGAGCTCGCTGACATTGACCTGGGCTAAGGCGAATCTCTCTTCTGCCACTGAAACCAACAAGCTGGGAATAATGGCCAGGGTCAAAGGCAGCTTGATGCGGATGGTGCTGCCCTGGTCTAGAACGGAATCTATATCCACCTGGCCGCCCAACTTGTCCAGGTTGGACTTGACCACATCCATGCCCACACCCCTGCCAGAGACATCAGAGATCTGCTCTGCAGTAGACAACCCAGGGAGCAGGATCAGATTCACTTTTTCCTTGTCAGACATGGTCTGGACCTTTTCCTGGCTGATCAACCCCCTTTGTATGGCTTTATCCGCAATCTTGTCCGGATCTATGCCTCGGCCATCATCCTGGATCTCTATATTTACCTGGCCTGATTCGTGGTAAGCCCGCAACAGTATGTGGCCCTGTTCAGGCTTTCCCTTTTGCAGTCTTTCCTCTGGGGGTTCAATGGCGTGATCCGCAGAGTTGCGCACCAAGTGGGTCAAAGGATCTCCTAAACCCTCTATGATGGCCTTGTCCAGCTCCACTTCCTTGCCCTGCAGCTCCAGCTCCATATTTTTCTGCAGATCCCTGGACATATCCCGGACCACCCGGGGAAACTTGCTAAAGATATTGCCTACAGGCTGCATTCTGGTGAGCATAATGGCCTCTTGCAGCTCAGAGGTCACCAGGTCAATCCTCTGGCCTGCAGCCTGGATATTGCGCTTATCGTCTTGTTGAATGGATTGCAAAAGCTGATTCCTGGACAGCACCAGCTCCCCAGCCAGATTCATAAGCTGGTCCAGGACACTGACGTTTACCCGCAGGGAAGATTCAGTCTGGGCAGCTGCAGATTTAGATTTGTCCTGGGGAGCAGCCTTTTGTGTCGGCTTTTCCTGCTGGGGCTGCTCTTTGTCTGGGCTAGCCTCAGGCTTGGCAGCTGGGGCAGGAGTTGAGGGCTCTTTTGCCTCAGGCTTGGCTGTAGGCTGCTCAGCCTCTTGAACAGTTTCTTTGGTCTCTGTTTGCGGAGCCTTGGAGGGAGATTCAGCTGGCTGTGCAGGCTCACTAGGCTGCTGTTCCGCAGCAGGAGCTTCAAGTTTTACTTCAAGTATTTTATGTTCCTCTAGGTTCAACAGCTTGTCCACCAGATCCGGCTCTATGATGCTGGAAAAGAGCACAAACATGGGCAGGCTGTTGCCAGGCTCCTCCTCCTCCAAGGTGCCCACTGCTGCCAGGTCCACCTTAAGGTCCACTATCTCTCCGCTGTCAGACATGTTCTTGATGACCTGCATGGGGGTCTTGTCCTTGCGCTGCACGTCATGGATCAGATCGTACTCCACCACGTAGAGGTATTTGCCCCCCCTTTGGGCCTGCTCTATGTCCACAGGGGAGATCTCAAAGACTGTGTTGCCCTGCCTGTTTTGCACAGGCACTTTCTGCTCCAGATCTTTTTGCTGCTCCTGGGGAAGCTCACCTGCAACCAGCTTCAGCAAGGCCTGGACATGGTCCTGGACATCCTCCTGGTTGCTGCTCTGGGCGTTTTCTACAAGCTCATTCAGGCGATCAAAGGCCAAGAGCACTATATTCACCACCTCAGAGCTGGGCACCAGCTCCTGATTGCGCACCAGGTCCAGGACATTCTCGATCTTATGGGACAGCTCTTTTATACTGTTCAGGCCCATAAAGCCTGCCCCTCCTTTAATGGAGTGGGCTGCACGAAAGACCTTGTTCACAAGCTCCAGATCCGCATTGGCCCCCTGCTGCTCGATCTCCAGAAGGTCGTTTTCAATGTCTGCTAAGTGTTCCTTGGACTCCTGGACATACATCTGCAGGGTTTCATCATCCATGGTCAGCTCCGTATTATTGGGATTCTATCTGGAAATGCTTGTCCAGCCGCATGGTCTGCATAAGCTCAAGCAGGTCCTGGGAAACATTGATCAGCCGCAGGCTCTGGCCTTGTTGCTGCAAGGAGTTGTGGGCTGCGATCAATACACCCAGCCCTGTGGAGTCTATCATCTGCACCTGACCCAGATCCACTGTCAGGCCTTGACCAGATTCCTGCAGCTTGGCCTGCAGCTCCTGCCTAAGCTCCTTGGCCTTGGTGGCTACAATGTCCTCTTGTGGCGTTAGTAGCCTGTCTACATTTTGCTGCATTGCGGTAAGCTCCTTGTCTCCAGAAATTTATATCCCTTTGCAATTTGAGGATTGGGGGATTCTCCTTGCAGAGAACTCAAATCACAATGCCTGAAAATTGCCAAAAGCATAGACAGAACTTTTGCTCCAGGGTACTAGCAGGTAAAAAGCCGCAGCTTCAGCTCCACCTTGTTGCCTTGGGGGTTGAAGCTGACCTGATGGAAATAGTTGCGCAGAATGCAAAGGCCCCTGCCGTGTTCGCAGTTTTCCTGCACAGTTTTTTTCAGTGCCTGATCCCAGTCAAACCCTGGTCCCTGATCTTGAACGCTAATATAAACTACATTCGAAGTTAACTGGACCTGCAGACTGACCTCTAAGCTCTGATCCTGGCTGCAGCCGTGGATTACTGCATTGTTCAGGGCTTCTCTCAGCCCCAGCAATACGCAAAAAATCTGTTTATCCAGGCCTTTGCCCAGCAAAAATTCCTGGACCAGATCGCAGGCTTGATCCACATAAGCAAGATTGGCAGAAAATCTGGCCTGAAGCAAATCATTTTTCTCTTTGACCTGCACTCTGCTAGACCTCCACTCCTAAGAGCAGGACATCGTCTTGGGGCTGTATTGAACTCCCCAGGAGCTTTTGCACTGTGGTCTGAACAGAATTATGTAAGACGAGCCCCTTGGTTTCCTGTACAGCCTGTTTCAGCTCCTTCTGGCCCTGGCCCAAATCTCTCTTGCTTTTTCCCCAGGCCTCCAGCAATCCATCGGAGTATATAAAAAAGCGATCCCCAGGCTGGACTTTGACTTTTTGCCAACCAAACTCTGCATTTGCGAATACTCCCAGGACATCCCCAGGGTTCTGCAAAAAAAATGGCTCCTGGTCTTTGCCCTGGTACAGCAAAGGCGGATGCCCTGCGCTGATTACGAACAGCTCCTGCTGGTCGCGGTTAAGACAGGCGTAACAAGCAGTCAGGAACCTGCCAGCAGTGAAGAACTCCAGTAGAACCTGATTGATCAGGCGCATGGTCTCTTGGGGAGAGTATATCGGAGAGCTGTTTTGGCGTATCAGGACCTTCAAAGCTGAGGTGGCCAGGGAAGAACCCAGATCATGACCGCTGACATCAGCCACAAAATAACCCCAAAGATCAGGGCTGATGCAAAAGACATCGTAGAAATCCCCGCCTGCCTCCAATACTGGAATATACTCCACTTCAAATCCAGCCCTTGGCTCGTCCTGGGGCCGGACCAGATAGGACTGCTGGGCCTTTTGTACTTGCTTAAGTCTCTCTGCCTGGCTTTGGATAACTTCTCGGTAAGAGTGCCTGAGTTGCAAATGGGTTTTAACCCTGGCCAGGACCTCCTCTTTCTGGAAAGGCTTGGATATGTAATCCACACCCCCCAGCTCAAAACCCTGGACCTTGCTCTGTACGTCATGCAGAGCAGATATAAAGATTATGGGTATATCTGCAGTATTGGGGTCCTTCTTCAGGCTGGAACAGACCTGGAATCCACTTTCCTCTGGCATCATAATGTCTAGCAGAATCAAGTCCGGCTGCAGTTCCCTGGCCATTTCCCTGGCTTGAGAGCCGTCTTGGGCCCAAGATGCCTGATATCCTGCCCTGCGCAGGATGGCCTGCAGCATTTTAGCGTTTATCTGCTCATCATCTATGATCAGTATGTTGATAGTGCTCTTGTGCATGGATACCTCAAGGAACAGGCAGCATTTTGAAGCCCTTTTGAGTAGGTTTCTACCCAAATCTGTCCGGAATTTCAAGGCCGGATCATATCCAGCCAGTTTACGGCGCCTCCTGACCAGAGCTTTCAGGCCTTTTACTCCAGATCTGGACTTCAGTGCTCTGTAGTGCTAGAAAAGATCAATTGGTAGCTGGGCTGGAAACAAGTTTTATGTCTAACAGGAAAGGTTGGCCTCGCCTAACCCCTGATTGCGATAAATGCGAATTGATAGGTCCCTAGTGATGGATTGTTTATGTCTGGAGCAGAGACAATGAATCTGGAGAACAGATCAGGGACAGCAAGCCCTGCACAGAACATGGAGCAAAAGACCCTGCTGCTTGTGGATGATGAACAGACTAATAGGAAGCTGCTCAAAGTCCATCTAAAAAAGCTGGCAGGTCGCGTTCTAGAGGCTGAGTCAGGAGAAGAGGCCCTGGAGCTGGCTAGGCAAGATATCCCGGATCTGGTTCTGCTGGATGTCATGATGCCAGGCATGGATGGATATCAGGTCTGCAAGCAGCTGCAGCAAAATCAAGATACCCAAGATATCCCGGTCATCTTTCTCTCTGCGCTCAGCGATCCTGGAGCCAAGAGTGAGGCCTTCCAGGCCGGGGCAGTGGATTATGTGCCCAAGCCCTTTAATGCAGATGAGCTCCTGGCCCGGGTCAGGACCCATCTGCTGCTTAAAGAGCAAAAACAGGCCCTGAGTAGATACTCCCAGGACCTGGAAGAAAAGGTTAGGGAGCAGACCCAGAGTCTGCAGCAATCCAAAGAGGAGTTGGAGAAGAACTACCAGATCCTGCAGGTGATCAAGGATCTGCTGCTCCTATCCCAACAATATCTCTCCTTGCAGGACCTGCTGCAACAGGCCTTGGACATGCTGCTGGACATTCCCTGGCTGTCCTTCCAGAAAAAAGGGTGCATCTTCCTGTTAGACCAGCAAACCCAGAAGCTGCGTCTCGGCTCCCATCGCAATCTGTCCAATGAGCTGCAGCAGGCCTGTACGAGTCTGACCCTGGGCGACTGCCTCTGCGGAAAGGCGGCGCAGCAAAGGGATATCGTGTTTGAGCCGCGCATGCCAGAGAGTCATAAGATCTTGAGCTCTGAAGAAGAGCACGGGCACTATTGTGTGCCCATAACTTCAGGTGAGGACCTTTATGGTGTGCTGAATATTTATGTCCAGGCCGGGCATGAGCCCCATGCCCTGGAGGAGGATTTCCTGCGCTCTGCAGCCAATACCCTAGCTGGTATCATCAAGCACTACCATACTGAGCAGGAACGTAGGGAACAACAGGAGAGGCTGCAGACCCTGATTGACTCCATGCCCGATATAGTCTGCTTCAAAGACGACCAGGGGCGTTGGATTCTGGCTAATCAGGCAGATCTGGATCTCTTTGAGCTGCAGGGAGTAGATTACCAGGGCAAGACAGATCAGGAACTGGCGGAGTACAGCCCATTCTATCGCCAGGCCATGTACAAATGCCAGGAGACAGATGCCTTGGCCTGGCGTCTGCAAAGGACCACCCGCCAGGAAGAGGAGATCCCCATAACCCAGGGCCAATCCAGGGTTTTCGATGTAATCAAGGTGCCCATTTTCCAGCCGGATGGCAAGCCTAAGGGTTTGGTGGTCATCGGCAGGGACATCAGCAGTAGAAAGAGAATGGAGCAAAGTCTGCAGGCCTCGGAAAACCTGTACCGGGCAATATTCGAGACCACCCAGAATCCCATGTGCATTATCGATCAAGAGGAAACCATTGTTTTGGCCAACAAGGCCTTTTCCAAGATGGCCCAGGAGGATGTGCAGGATATCAACCAGCACCGGAAGTGTACAGATTATATTGCTCGGCAGGAGCTGGAGAATCTCAAGGATTACCGCAGACTGCGCCTATTGGAGGCTGATGCTCCAGCCAAGGCTTATGAAGTGCATTTCGCTTCCAGCAATGGAGAAATCAGCACTGTTTTGGCCAACGCCAGCCTAATCCATGATTCTCAACGCCTGATCCTTTCCCTTTTGGATGTTACTGAACAAAAGCGCTATGAGCAGGAGCTGCAAAAAAGGGCCTTTTACGATCAGCTCACAGGCCTGCCCAACAGGGCCCTGTTTTTGGATCGGCTAAAAAGGGCTATGGAGAGGATGCGCAGGGCCTATCAGGAATTTGCTGTACTGTTTATCAATCTCTCCCGCTTCAAGCTGATTAACGAAAGCCTGGGTCATGGCACTGGGGATCAGATCCTGCAGGAGGTGGCCAGCAGACTTCTGGATCTGGCAGGGAGCAAAAATACCGTGGCTAGATTCGGGGGCAACGAGTTTGTGCTGCTCCTGGAGGACATGGCGGATTTCTCAGAAGCCGCATTCATGGCGGACAAGGTCCTGCAGATAGTGGACAACCCCATCCTGATTCAGGGCCAGGAGATCAACATCAACTGTAACATAGGTATTGTCAGCAGCAGCCTGGAATACGACGATCCCGGACTTGTGGTCCGGGATGCAGCCACTGCCATGAACCGTTCCAAATTAGAGGGCCAAAATCGGATCAAGGCCTTCAATCAAAGCATGCACCAGCAGGCCCTGCAGGTCCTGCACCTGGAAAATGATCTGCGCAAGGCCTTAGAGAGGGATGAATTCGAGGTTTATTATCAGCCCATAATCGACTTGCAACAGGGCAGACTGGTGGGCCTAGAAGCCCTGATTAGGTGGATCAATCCTCAAAAAGGGGTCATATCCCCTGCCCAATTCATACCCCTGGCAGAGGAGACAGAGCTGATCATCCCCATGGGCAGCTGGGTGCTGGAACAGGCCTGCGCCAAGCTGCGCTCCTGGCAGCAGGACCTGGGACTGGAGGATATTTTTGTCAGCGTAAACCTATCAGCCAAGCAATTCAAGTATTCCGGCCTGGTCTACAGCCTGGAGAACCTGCTGCACAGATTCGAATTGCCCAAGAACAGCCTAAAGCTGGAGATTACAGAAACAGTGATCATGCAGGACGTGGAGTCTTCCACCAAAACCCTGCAGGCCATAAGGGACAGGGACATCCAATTGGCAGTAGACGACTTTGGCACCGGGTATTCCTCCCTTAGCTACCTGCAACGCTTTCCTGTGCAGTATCTAAAGATAGATCGCTCCTTTATTTGGCCTATGCAGGGCCAGGATCAGAATTATGAGCTGGTGCGGACCATCATCAGCCTGGCCAGGAATCTGAATAAACAGGTAGTAGCAGAAGGCCTGGAGACAGCAGAACACTTGCGGCTACTGCAGGATCTGGGCTGCGATTTGGGCCAGGGTTATTACTTTGCCAAGCCCTTGGATGCAGCATCCATGGGGGAGCTTTTGCACAGGCAAAAGACAGACGGGCTGCTCTGGACTCACGAGCCCACGGATTGATTGCCAGGAAAAAAGGACTCCAGACAGTTTTGCAGATCTTGCAATGTAAAAGGCTTGCCCAGGACTTGGTCTGCTCCTGCCTGCAAGAGCTCTTGCCTGGATTTGGATTCCTCCTGGGCAGTGACCGCCACCAGGATTATACTCTGCATGGCAGGATCACGCCTGACTCTGGCTATAAGTTCTACTCCACTCAGTTCAGGCATGCTCAAGTCGGTGAACACCAGGTCTGCTGAATTCTCCTGCAGCCACTCCAGGGCAGCCAATGCTGATTGGAACAGCTTGGGCTCCAGGCCCAGCTGGAAGAGCTGCTTTCTATACAGGGACAAAACCAGACCGGAATCGTCCACACAACAGATCACAGGGCCTTGGCCTGCGCTCTGCTGAACCTCTTTCTGCAGATCACTGGCAAGATCCTGCAGCCCATTGGCCTGCAAGAGCTCCTGGTAGTAGCTTCGCAGGTCCGGATGGGACTTTTGTAGATAGCTGACTATCTCCTGCCTGAATTCCTGGCTGCGCAAAAGAGCCAGAATAATCCCGCCACATCTGGCTTCCAACAGGGAGGACAGCACAGATTCCCTTTCCTGATCATCCTGGAGCATGTTTTGCACCCCTTGGAGCACCCCCTGGTCCAAGTTGCGCTCCAGGGCCTTGGCCGCAGCCAAACGCACGCTGCCTGCAGGGTCCAAAAGCCCTGCAGCTAGAGCATAGGCCCCTTTGCTCACTGGCAGCCTGCCCAGGGCCTCATATGCGGCAAAGCGCAGATTCGGATCTTCCGGACGGGCATGCAGCAGCCTGCGCACTGGATACAAAGCATTTTCACTTTGCATTTCTGAAAGGATTTCCAGGGAATCCAGAAGCAGATCCTTGTCTTGGCTCTGCAGATTGGCTGCCAGCCAAGGCAGGGCCTGTTCGCCCAGCTTTTGCAGCTCCTCCCTTGCCTGTCTGCGCACGCTGGCCCCTGGGGCAGCCAAAAGCAGATTCAAAAGTTGCAGATTCTCCTTGCTGCCAGGCTCTTTTCCCTCCTGCATCAGGGAACCTGTCCAAGCTGGGTTGTCCGCTGCCTTAGTTTTCAGGATCTGTCCCAGTTCTGGTTGAGTCTGAAAAAGACCTGGATTCTTGCGAGCCAGAAAGAACAACAGGGGCAGGGAGAACTCGTCAGGGCTTTTGCTCAGCTCGTAGAGCACTCTGGTTTGGGTGCGCTTTTCCAGAAAAGGCAGGTGCTCCAGAACCAGGGCTGCCTTGATCCGGTCCCGGTTTTGCAGATTGGCCAGGAACTCCTGCAGGGCATGTTGGTTGTTTATTTGCTGACTCATAAAATTGAAAGGCCCGCAAAATGCGGGCCTGGATAAGCGTTTTATTTAGTAGCTCTTAAATCTAGAACAAGCCACTGACATTGCCGGTGTCCGGATCCACATCCACCTTGGTGTAGGCGGGATTGGAGCTGGTGCCAGGCATGAAGGGGATAGTCCCTACTACAGGAACCAAGAACTTGGCCCCGGAGTAGATGTAGATGTCCCGAACCGGCAAGCGCCAGCCCTTAGGTACGCCCTTCCAGGTGGGCTCGTGGGAGAGGCTGAGATGGGTCTTGGCCATCATGGTGGAGTAATCCTTGAAATGGGGGTCAGCCTCCAGCATCTTGGCCTTCTTTTCCGCCTCTGGCAGCCAGTCTGCGCCGTCGCCGCCGTAGACCTCCCTGGCAATGATATCCACCCTTTCCCGCAAGGGAGTATCCA
>JBNJDO010000064.1:0-12937 GCA_051744965.1 Thermodesulfobacteriota bacterium
GATCCCAAGCGCTATCAGCTGGTCAAGGCCTACGTGATATTGAGCAAGGGTTACGAGCCTTCCAGGGAATTGGCCTTGGAGCTTTTCAAGCACACCATGGGCATTCTGGCCAAGTTCAAGATCCCCCGCGTTGTTGAGTTTGTGGAAGAAGTCCCCAAGACCATCAGCGGCAAGATCAGACGGATTGAGCTCAGGGAAAAGGAGATAGAGAAGAAGGAAAAACAAGGCGGTCCAGGGGAACATGAGTATTTCTACTGGGATTTCCCTGAACTAAGTTCAAAAAAATAGAACCTGCAATTAGCAGGGTTTCAGCCTTTTTTCCCTTGGTCCAGGGGACTTAACGTAAACATGCCTTTCTGGGTCCCCTGGACAGTGATCAAAAAAACACAAGGCCATGGCTAGATTTCAAATTTGCACAAAATGGTCCAAGCAGCAAAGAAGTGCTGTTTACCAGAAAGCATTCCAGGCTGCTTATAGCTCCTTTTTGTTGCAGCAGGACTTCCTCTGGAGTCCCAGCTCTAGGGGATGTTACTGGCCGGTGGCAAGCAGGGTCTGGAACTGGCAAGATGAATCCCAGTTTGCTCCAAGATTAGTCCCAATCCGGCTTCTAGTCAGAATTGGGGCTAGTTGTATGGCAGGTGCTGGAAGACAGAATGAAGGCAAAAATATGCAATATTTTTTTTCATAAGCATTGACTCTGATGCTGACCTCTGTTAGCTTCAGTAAAATACAATATTAAAGATAATAGAATTCTTCTTTGCTGCCCTTCACGTTAGCAGTGGATCTAGTGCAAAAGCTTCGTTTGCGTTTAAGCTCTGGTTTTTATGTGGATCTTAGAGCTAAAGCCTTTTTTTGCTTGTTATGCAGTAGCAAGTAAAGGATAAGATATTTAATGTTGCATTGCTACTGCATTCAATCAGTAAGCATTGCTTGTGTGTTAACCCCTGGGATTTCGTGTTTGACTCAGCTATGCAGCAGTTTCCTTCCCAAATAGAATTAGTGGAGGTTGGACCCAGGGACGGCTTCCAGTCCGAAGCCCAGGTACTTCCCACCCGGGACAAGCTCAAGTTTATTCAGGCCTTGCTGGATTCCGGTGTAAAGAGGATCCAGGCCACTTCCTTTGTCAGTAAATCCAAGGTGCCCCAGCTGGCTGACTGTGAAGAGCTTTTGTCTCTATTGCCCAGGCAGGAAGGAGTTTGCTTCAGTGCTTTAGCGCTAAACAGCAAAGGGGTGAGCCGAGCTCTGCAGAGCAAGTTGGATCTGTTGGAGATCTCCCTTTCCGCAAGCAATAAGCACAGCTTGCGCAATACAGGAATGGATCTAAAGCAGGCCAGGTCTGAGGCCAAGGAAATGGCAAGGCTCTGCCTGCAAAACTCTTTGCCTGCCAAGGCAAGCATCCAGTGCGCATTCGGCTGTGTACTGGAAGGCAGGATTCCGGAACAAAGGGTCCTGGATATAGCCCATGAGCTTACTCAGGTCGGGATAAGTGCCTTGAGTCTGGCAGATACCACGGGCCTGGCAGCCCCGCCAGGGATTATCCGTCTGGTTGGTGCATTGCAGGAACGTTATCCTGATGTGCAGCTGGGGCTGCATCTGCATGATACCAGGGGACTGGGCCTGGTGAACATGTATTGCGGCCTGCAGATGGGGGTGCGCAGCTTTGATGCTGCCATAGGCGGATTGGGTGGATGCCCTTTTGTGCCTAATGCAGCTGGGAACATCGCAAGCGAGGATGCTGTGTATTTGTGTCAAAGGCTGGGTATAGAGACTGGAATCGACCTGCAGGGGCTGGTGGATCTAACCCAGGAACTGCAAGGCTATCTGGGACATGCTCTGCCGGCTAAGATAAATTCCAGGACCTGGCAGGGTGGTTTGAATTGAGCAGGTTAATCCTGGAGCAAGGAGGAGGGAATGGATTTTGATCTAAGCAAAGAGCAGGAGATGATCCGCAAGGAGGTTTACAGGTTCGCCAGGAAGGAGATTCAGCCTGTGGCTGCGGAGCTGGACGAGAAAGAGGAGTTTTCCAGCGAGCTGACCCGGAAGATGGGAGAGATAGGCCTGTTCGGGATGATTGTCTCTGATCGCTACGAGGGTCAGGGCATGGATTACCTTTCCTACATAATCGCAGTAGAAGAGCTGGCCCGGGTGGATGGTTCCCAGGCAGCTACAGTGGCAGCAGGCAACTCCCTGGGTATAGGCCCGATCTATTATTTCGGTACAGAAGAGCAGAAAAAGAAGTACCTCCCCCCTTTGTGCAGGGGGGAAAAGCTCTGGGGCTTTGGCCTGACTGAGCCCACTGCAGGCTCTGATGCAGGAGGCAGCCAGACCACTGCAGTCAAGGATGGCAATGAGTGGGTGCTGAACGGCTCCAAGATATTCATCACCAATGCCTCCTGCGAAATGTCCATGGGGGCCACGGTACAGGCGGTGACCGGGACCAGGCCAAGCGGAAAGCCGGAGTATACTTGCTTCTTGGTGGAGAATGGGACTAAAGGCTTCAAGGCTGTGCCCATGCACAACAAGATGATGTGGAGGGCCTCCAATACCTCTGAGCTTTATTTTGACCAGGTCCGGGTGCCAGAAGAGAATATCCTGGGTAAACCAGGAGATGGCTTCCACCAGATGCTGCAGACCCTGGATGGGGGCAGGCTGTCCATTGGGGCCATGGGGCTAGGCGGGGCCCAGGGGGCATATGAGCAGGCCTTGGCCTATGCCAAGAAAAGGGAGCAGTTCGGGCAGCCTATCAGCAAATTCCAGGCAGTTGCCTTTAAATTGGCGGATAGCGCCACAGAGATAGAGTGCGCCAGGAACCTTCTGTACAAGGCCTGCTGGCTCAGGGACAAAAATAGGGCCTTTGCCAAGGAGGCGGCCATGGCCAAGCTTTACGCCTCAGAGGTCATGAACCGGGTGGTGAACCATGCGGTACAGATCCATGGCGGCTACGGCCTGATGAAGGATTATGATGTGGAGCGCTTCTACCGGGATCAAAAGCTCCTGGAAATCGGGGAGGGCACCTCTGAGGTGCAACGTATCGTGATTTCCAGGCATGTAGGATGCTAAAGCTGCTGGAACCTGGACTTGGTCCAGGGCTTCTTGGCCTAAAAACCAAGAAATATGCAAAAGGGGGGATCAGGATGAGCATTGAGATAGGCAAGACCAGGATCGGAGATGTGGTGGAGGAGAATGCCAGGAAATTAAAGGACAATGTGGCCCTGGCCTATTACGAGTATGACTTCAGGATGACCTTTGCCGAGTTCGATGAGACTTGCAACCAAGTAGCCAAGGGCTTGATGGCCCTGGGTGTGCAAAGGGGCGATCATTTCTCCTTCTGGGCCAACAACCTGCCGGAATGGGTCTATACCCAGTTCGGCAGCGCCAAGATGGGCGGAGTCATGGTCACTGTGAACACAAACTTCCGCTCCTATGAGCTGGAGTACCTGCTCAAGCAGTCTGACTCCAACACCTTGATCCTTACAGGAGGGGTCCGGGAACCTGATGAATATATAAAGGTGGTCAACGAGGTCTTGCCGGAGCTAAAGGACTGTGAACCCGGCAATCTAAAGTCGAAAAAGCTACCCTATCTAAAGAACGTGGTCTACCTGGGCGAGGAAAGGATCCCGGGCATGTACAACTGGAAGGACATGATAGAGATGGGCAAGTCTGTGACTGACGCGGACTTTAAGGCCAGGAAGGACAGCCTGGATGCCGAGGATGTGATCATGATGCAGTACACCTCTGGCACCACAGGTTATCCTAAGGGGGTCATGCTCACCCACAGCAATCTGCTGGGCAATGCGCACAGCATGGCAGAGATCATGGGTCTGACTCCTGAGGATGCCTTGTGTATCCCGGTACCTTTTTTCCACTGCTTTGGCTGCGTTATCGGCACCATGTGCTGCGTGGTTTCCGGAGCTGCCATGGTACCCATTACCAGCTTCAACCCCAAGACAGTGCTGGAGGCCATAGACAAGTACAAGTGCACCGCAGTGCATGGGGTGCCCACCATGTTTATTGCAGAGCTGGAGGAAATGGACAAGGCCAGCTACGATACCTCCCATCTTCGTACCGGGGTTATGGCAGGCTCCACCTGCCCGGTGGAAGTCATGCGCGGGGTGATAGACAAGATGGGCGCCAAGGAGATGACCATTGTCTACGGCCAGACTGAATCCTCCCCTGGCATCACCCAGACCAGGCGGGACGATTCCATGCAGGTGCGCACCGAGACTGTGGGCAGGGCCCTGCCCAATGTGGAGGTCAAGGTCGTGGATCCGGAAACCGGCAAGGAGCTGGGTGCTCATCAGACCGGAGAGCTATGCAGCCGTGGCTACCACATCATGCGGGGCTACTACAAGATGCAGGACAAGACCAAGGAGACCATAGACCAGGATGGCTGGCTGCACACCGGAGACCTGGCCACTGTGGATGAAAATGGCAACTATACTATTGTGGGCAGGCTAAAGGACATGATCATTCGGGGTGGAGAGAACATCTATCCCAGGGAGATCGAGGAGTTCCTGTACACCCATCCTAAGGTTAAGGATGTGCAGGTGGTGGGAATTCCCAGCAAGAAGTATGGAGAGGAAGTAGCTGCATTTATCCAGCTCAGATCAGAAGTGGGAGAAGTCTCTGAAGAGGAGATCAAGGATTATTGCAAGGACAGGATCGCTTTTCATAAGGTTCCCAAGTACATCTTCTTTGTACAGGAATTCCCCACCACTGCCAGCGGCAAGATCCAGAAATACAAGCTAAGGGAGCAAGCCTCACAAGAAGCGGGCGATGAATAAGCCCTGTATTGCAAAGAGGCTAGGACTAGAAAATCTGATCTAGCAGATGGAATCTTAGATCAAGGAGCAAAAATGGAGCAGGAGATACTTTTGCTGGAGGAAAGGCAGGGTACTGCCATTTTGACTCTGAACCGGCCAGAGGCCATGAATGCCTTCAACTTTGCCCTATTATACGCCCTGCAGGAACAAGTGTACAGCTTGCGGCAAAGAAGGGATATCCGTGCAGTGATCATTACCGGAGCTGGGGAAAAGGCCTTTTGCGCAGGCGCGGACCTCAAGGAAAGGGCCCAGCTTAGTCAAGAGCAGGTCAAGGAGTTCATCTACACCATCCGCAGCCTGTTCACAGAGGTGGAGAACCTGAACAAGCCGGTGATCGGAGCAGTAAACGGCATAGCCCTGGGTGGAGGCACGGAATTGGCATTGGCTTGTGATATCAGATACTCAGCAGATCAGGCCAGCATGGGCCTGACCGAGACCAAGCTGGCCATCATCCCTGGGGCCGGGGGCACGCAAAGGCTGCCCAGACTGGTAGGCCGCAGCAGGGCCAAGGAAATGATCTTTACCGGCCGCAGACTGGATGCAGAGGAGGCCAGGCAGATTGGTCTGGTGGATGCGGTGGTCCCAAAAGAGCAACTGTTGAAAAAATGCCTGGAAACCGCGTCACTGATCTGCGAAAATGGTCCCTTGGCAGTGGAGCAGGCCAAATACGCTATCAATACCGGCTTGGAGACTGACCTGCACACCGGCCTGGCAGTGGAGTCCAATGCCTATTGGCTGACTATCCCCACAGAGGACAGGCTGGAGGGGCTGGCTGCATTTCGGGAAAAGAGAAAGCCGGTCTACAAAGGCAAGTAAAAGCGAGGCAGTAAATGAGCGAGGACAGGATCAGCGCTGAGAATAAACAGCATTGGCAAAGCGAGGAACAAAGGCTGGAAGAGAGGGTGCAGGAGGCCCTGTGGCCAGGAGGGCAAAAGGCCATAGACCGGCTGGCCAAGCACGGCAAGAAGCCTGTGCGGGAGCTGGTTGATCTGTTGATAGATTCTGGCAGCGAGTTCTATGAGCTGAGCCGGCTGGCTGGATTCGGCATGCACTATCCAGATGTGGAGGATGTGCCCTGCGCAGGCCTGGTGAGCGGCATAGGCAAGATCCATGGCAACTGGACCATGATCATTGCCAACGACAGCAGGGTCAAGGCTGGGACCTACTTCCCCATCACCCTGAAAAAGCATATGCGGGCCCAGTTCATTGCAGAAAGATGCGGCCTGAATTGTGTGTATATCGCAGACTCCGGCGGGGCCTACCTGCCGATGCAGGCGGATGTCTTCCCTGATGATCAGCATTTTGGCTCCATGTTCTACAACATGGCCCGGATGTCCGCCCAGGGGCTGAAGCAGATCACCATGAGTACCGGGGGCAATACTGCTGGCGGGGCATATATAGTGTTCATGGCCTGCCAGGCGGTGATGATAGACAAATTGGCCTATTCCTTCCTGGGCGGGCCTCCCTTGGTCAAAATGGCCACAGGCGAGGATATCAGCGCGGAAGAGCTGGGCGGGGCCAAGGTGCATACCGGGATCTCTGGCGGCGCGGATCGCTTCTGCTCTACCCAGGAGGAAGGCATTAAAAGCGTGCGGGAGCTTCTGGCAATGGAGCCTGAGCAGAAGGTGCATGTGCATCGCTACCAGGAGGTGCCTCCCAGGCAGGGCAGCGACAAGATCTACGAGATGATGCCTGCCGCGGCGAACAGAGGCATAGATGTGCGCGGCTTTCTGAAATCCATTGCAGACGGCAGCTATTTCAGCGAGTACAAAAAGGACTATGCCCCTGGCCGGGGGGACAACATCGTGGCCGGCAAAATGTGCCTCAAGGGCATGCCTGTGGGGGTGATTGCCTCCAACGGCCTGGGCATTATCTTTGTGGAGTCTGCGCGCAAGGCTACGGAATGGATTGTGCGCTGCTGCCAGGAAAAGATCCCCTTGCTCTTTGTGCAGAACTCCCCTGGCTATATGGTGGGTTCTGATTCCGAGCAGATGGGCATAGGCAAATACGGGGCCAATATGGTCCGGGCGGTATCCTGTGCCCAGGTGCCCAGGATTCAGCTGGTGGTTGGCCCGGATCACGGGGCTGCTAACTACGGGATGTGTGGTCGGGCTTACAGGCCCCATTTCCTGTTTTCCACCATGCGGGCCAGGACTTCGGTCATGAGCGGACGCAGTGCTGCAGGAGTCCTGCTGTCCATAGAAAAGCGAAACCGCGAGGCCAAGGGAAACCCCATGAGCCAGGAGGAGCAGGAGGAGTTCCAGCAGAAGATGGTGGAGAAGTACGATGGCGAGGCCCACCCATTTTATTGTTCAGCCAGGATACTAAATGATCGGGTGCTCAAGTTTTCAGAGATCAGGGATTGGCTGGGCATGGCCTTTGAGGTCAGCCTGCTGAAGCCAATCCCAGAGACCAATTTTGGGAATTTCCGTTTTTAATTTTGGAATATATTGGAAGTAATTGGCTTATATTATAACCAGAAATTAAGAAAGGAGCAATTTATGGAGTATAATCTTTGGAAGATCTTTCCCCGCATGCCTAAGAAGGTGACCATCGGGGACATCACTGTCAGGGACGGTTTCCAGCACGAAGAAAAGTTCATCTCCACAGAAGCCAAGAAATATTACCTGGAGCAGCTGATATTTGCTGGTTGCAGGCATATCGAGGTTACCAATCTGGGCAGTCCCTATCTTATGCCCCAGTTCAGCGATGCGGAAGAGGTCATGACCCATCTGCGCAGTGACTGGTTCAGGAAGCGCTGCAATAAACGGGGTATTAATCCGGACGATGTCTGCCTGACCTGTGTAACCATCAGGGAGCCTGCTGTGGATCGAGCCATAGAGATGAAGGAAAGGGGAATAGGCCCGGACCGGGTGCTAATGATGGTTTCCACTGAGGAGCAGCACCATTTTGCCAACTCCGGGACCACCTTGCCTGAGTACTGGGAGGAGGCAGAGCGCTGCATCAAGAAATGCACTGATGCAGGGATCAAGATGTGCGGCACTGTAAGCACCATCTGGGGCAGTCCCATAGGCGGGACCACTGAACTGCAGGAGGCGGTGGACTTCACCAAGCGCTGGCTCTCCATTGGAGCCAATGACGTGGAGCATGCTGACCACGATGGCAGCGCTAATGCGGCTGAAGTTTACAGATATTTTGCCATGGTCCTGGATCAGATTCCAGACACCAATCTGCATATCGCCCATTTCCACGAGACCAAGCGCATTGCCTCCGCTTCTGTGCTGGCCACATTGCAGGCTGGAATCACCAACTTCGAGGCCACCCTGGGCGGAATGGGCGGACAGCCTGCTAATTTCCTGGATGACAGGCCTGTACCTGGCACAGGGGAGTATTATTACAAGGATCCCAGATACGTAGGTCTAACCTGCTTGGAGGATCTCTTGGTACAGGTGGATGAGATGGGTATTGAACACGGCTATGATGTGGACCGCATTCTCTGGCTGGGCAAAATGATGGAGAAGACCGTCGGCCGCAGACTGCGCTCAGAAGCGGTGATAAACGGCCGCACTGAGCGGGAAGGCCATCCTGAATTCGCCAGGCCTGGACTGAAGGAGAAAAAGGAAAAGAGAGGGGAGACACCGAAACAGAAATTCCCCCAGGACTGGAGCTCAAAAGCCTAAAGCTCGGCTTAAGGCTTCGGTTTTTTTCTGCAGAATAGCCCCAAGGGGCTCTGCGCAGAAATCGAATAGATGCAAGGAGCAGATATGCAGAGCAAAAAAGACAAGCCACCACATATCAATGTGGACTATTTCGAGGATCTGACCGGAGAGCTCGGATCCTCCGAAGGCATGGATATGCAGGAATTGGGGGAGAAGGTTAGACAGTTGCGCCAGGATCAGGGCCTGGAGCTTTCTGATTTGGCCAGGGCCACTGGATATGAGCAGGATTTTCTGGCCAGGATAGAGGAAGGTGAAGTCCAGCCCCAGCTGGGAACCATAATCAAGCTGTCCAAGGCCTTGGCTGGGGATTTGAGCACCCTGATATCTGGAAAGGGGGACAAGGCCTATGCCATCACCAGGAGCAAAGAGCGCAAGTCTGTTCCCAGATCCACCAGCAGCCAGGACAAGCAGGAGCTCTATTCCTATATGAGCCTGGCTCCAGAGGTCCGGGGCAGGCATATGGAACCCCTGGTGGTCAGGTTAAGGGAAAACCCTGACGAGGAGACATCAGTGCACGATGGGGAAGAGTTTATCTTTGTCCTGGAAGGCCAGGTCCTGGTCAGGCTAGGAGAGGACCGTTTTGAGCTGAGCCCGGGGGACAGTGTGTATTATCAATCCACTCAGCCCCATATGCTGGCAGCCAAAAAAGACGGTGCTACCATCCTGGCGGTTATTTATGAAGGCCAAAAAAAGGAGTGAGCCATGTCCGGGAAGATGCTTTGGCAGCCCTCAAAGGAAAAGATAAACAACAGCAACATGCTGCATTATATGCAGTATATAAACCAGAACTTTGGCAAGGACTTTTCCAATTACAGTGAGCTCTACGCTTGGTCAGTGGATAATCTTCCGGATTTCTGGGCCTCTATCTGGGATTATATGCAGATCAAGCACTCCCAGAAATACGAGCAGGTGGTGGATGACCCCTACAAGATGCCTGGGGCCAAATGGTTTTCCGGGGCTAGGCTCAATTTTGCAGAGAACCTGCTTAGCCGTAGAGATGAGCAGCCAGCCATAATCTTTTGGACAGAAGAGGGCAGGCAAAAAAAGCTCAGCTTTGCCCAGCTGTATACAGAGGTGGCCCAGGTGGCTGAGTCCTTGAAGCAGCTGGGCATCCAGCCCGGGGATAGGGTGGTGGGTTACATGCCCAACATGCCGGAGACCATAATAGCCATGCTGGCTGCCTCCAGCCTGGGTGCAACCTGGTCCTCCTGTTCCCCCGATTTCGGGATCAAGGGGGTTCTGGATCGCTTTGGCCAGATTCGGCCCAAAGTCATTTTTGTGGCCAATGGATACAAATTCAAGGGCAAGCATCTGGACATCCTGGGCAGGATGCAGCAGATCCTGAAGGAGATTGACTCTGTACAGCAGGTAGTGGTGGTACCGCTTACAGAAGATAGCCCTGATCTCTCCCAGGTGCCCAAGGGCATGCATTACCAGGATTTTTGCTCCACTGAGGCCAAGGAGATAGATTTTGTGCAGCTGCCTTTTGAGCATCCGCAGTACATCATGTACTCCTCTGGGACCACAGGCTTGCCCAAATGCATGGTGCAGAGCTCAGGCGGGGTGTTGATAAATCAGCTAAAGGAGCTCATCCTGCATACCGATATCAAGCCCGGGGATAGAGTGTTTTATTTCACCACCTGTGGCTGGATGATGTGGAATTGGCTGACCGCCTCCCTTGGGGCAGGGGCCACAGTGGTGCTCTACGACGGCAATCCTTTGTATCCCGATCCTGGGGTGCTGTGGCGCATGGCACATGAAGAGGGCTTGAGCGTTTTCGGCACCAGTGCAGGTTATATTACCGCCCTGCAGAACGCTGGACTCAAGCCTGGCCAGGACTATGACCTGTCTTCACTGAAGGCGTTGCTTTCCACAGGCTCTCCCTTGCCTGAGGAGGGCTTTGAGTACGTTTATCAAGAGGTTAAGCAGGATTTGCACCTGGCATCAATTTCCGGGGGCACGGATATCAACGGCTGCTTTTTCCTGGGTAATCCCATTGCCCCGGTGTATGCAGGAGAGCTGCAATGCAGGGGACTGGGCATGAAGGTGGATGCCTTTGATGATAACGCCAGGCCAGTCTTGAACCAGAAAGGAGAGCTGGTCTCCACTGCAGCAGCGCCCTCCATGCCCATATACTTCTGGGACGATCCGGATGGCAGCAAGTATCACAATGCCTATTTTGATTATTTCCCTGGTGTTTGGCGTCACGGGGACTTTATTGAGATCAACGACAGGGGTGGAGTGATCATCTACGGCAGGTCAGATGCCACCTTGAATCCTGGTGGAGTGCGCATCGGCACTGCAGAGATATATCGTCAAGTGGATCTGTTGCCTGAAATAGAGGACAGCCTGGTAGTTGGACAAAGCTGGAAGAACGATGTCCGGGTGATATTGTTTGTGAAGCTGAACCCTGGCTATGAACTTAACCAGGAGCTGCAAAGGAAAATCAAAACCACTATCAGGGAAAATGCCTCGCCCAGGCATGTCCCGGCCAAGATCATATCTGTGCCTGATATCCCCTATACACTGAACATGAAGAAGGTGGAGCTGGCAGTGAAAAAGACCATAGAGAACCAGCCAGTGAAGAACAAGGATTCGCTGAAAAATCCTGAGGCTCTGCAGTATTATCAAAATATGCCGGAACTGCAGCAGGATTGATCAGATAGGAGACCGGTTTTGGAGCCTTGCGTGCAAACCTTTAAACAAGGAGGTAAAAGGGCCAATCCAGGAAAAGTCCAGCGTGTACCTGCCTGAAGGGCAGCAGGTTAGGCTGCCCCTGGAGCAGAGATCTCTGGCTGGCTCTGAAGCCGGGATGCAAACGCTCTTTTAGGTAGGGCAAGGTTAAGCCCTGCAATTGGTTCCAGGACCCGTGCTGGACAAGTCTGGTCAGGACAGGCTTTGCTGAAATCTTTTAAGCAAAAGGGGGGTCTATGTTTAAAGGCATGTATCCGATTTTCTGGGTGGGCATAGTGTTTATGTACGGCTTTGCCCTGTTTTCCATGATGGTGGAGATGATCACCAATACTGGCACAGTGCAGTACCAGGTCTGGGGCATTCCGGTGCCGTTTATCTATGTCATGTTCCTTATGACTTGGGTGGTGCCCATGATTGTGGCCTTGCTCTGGTGGTGGGCTCCCAAGAAGGCCAAGGAAGAGCGTGATCGTCAGCAACAGCAACAGGGCAAGGAGGGTTAGAACATGGAATACATCGGCTCTGTACATCCCCTGGTAATCCTTTTTGCTGTGGCCTATTTCGCAGTTATTTTCGGCATAGGCTGGTATACTCGCAAGGCTGCTGCCAGCCCTATGGAGTATACAGTAGCCGGACGCAGCGTGGGATCCTTTATTAACGGTGCAGGCCTGGCAGCCTCCTTCCTGTCTCCAGCCAGCTTTCTAGGTTTGCCAGCCTTCATCTTCCTTTTAGGCTATCCCTTCTGGTGGGCCCTGGCAGGGATCATCATGGGCATGCCCTTGGCAGCCCTGCTTACAGCTGGCCCGCTGCGCAAGTACGCTCCGGTCTCCTTTACTGACTATTATGCAGACCGCTACGAGAGCGAGAAATGGGGTCGGGCAGTGACCAGCATCCCGGTGATCATTACCGGAATATTGTACATTACCCTATCCTTGGTGGGCACTGCCCTGTTCATGATGGCCATCCTGCAGATTCCCTACTTCTGGTCATTGGTGATCGGGACTGTAGCAGTGCTTTCCTATGTTTATTTAGGGGGCATGGTGGCCACCACCTGGGCTACAGGCTTGCAGGGCATCATCATGACCATAGCTGCAGTGGTAGTGGCCATAATCATTGTGGTCAACTTCGGCGGGTTCGGCGGCCTGGCAGAGTCTATTGCAGAAAACAACCCCAAGTTCTGGCTGCCGCCGGAGTCCACTGAAGGCGCGGCAAATCCCATCATGAGCATCTGGACCGGTATGGTCAGCTTCTTCTTTGTCTGGCACTACGGCTTTTCCACCATGCCCTATTCAGTGGTCAAGTTCTTTACTGCCATGGATATCAACTCCGCCAGGCTGGCTACCTTCTGGAGCGCCTTCTTCGGCGGCCTGATGTACATGGGCCTGATCATCATCGGCAGTGCTGCCCGCGTGGTCCTGGAGGAGCTACATCCTGCCATGGCTGCGGAAGGCGTGGACAGTGCAGTGGGCGTGCTGGGCTACTTGCAGGAGTATTACGCTACCAGTGCTGCGGCTATCACTGACTACTCCATGATCGCCACCACCCAGGCCCTGGGCCAGCCCTGGCTGCTGGGGGTGCTCTGTGCTGGCGGTCTGGCGATCTGCATGTCCACGGTTTCTGCCTGGTCTGTGGTTATGCAGGTGATCCTGGGCAGGGACTGGATGATCAAGATCCTGGGCAGCAAATGGGCCCAGGACAATCAGGTCAAGGCCATGCAGATGTGGCTAGTAGTGATTCTGGTGC
>JBNJDO010000065.1:0-12865 GCA_051744965.1 Thermodesulfobacteriota bacterium
ATGCAAGGCCTTTGCAGCACAGGCAGCCTTTTAAGCCTGTCCTCCCAAAATTCTAAGCTTCCAGCCTTCCCCTGGGGATCCAGGCCGGACTGGCGCAGCTCCTTGTTTTTTTGGCACGCCCTGCTTAATGCCTTATTATAAGAGCAGCTTTGGCATTCATAGTCCTGCAGGCACTCTTTTTTGCGTACTATCCCAGCCTGCATCCAGATACAGGGCCTTTGCCCTTGATAAGAAACTTGTTTGCTAACCATCTTCATCTCTGGAGCCCCCTTTTTGTGCTTCTGACCAAGCGAGCAAGGGGGCGCAAGGCCCAGGCAGGGCCTTTTGCGCCCAGATATTAACCGTTTTTGAGGAAGGTCTTGCACAGCCTGTCCCAGCCCAGCTGGGGCAGGTTGCCAAAGACATCTGCCTGCAGCAGGCCTCCGTCCGCAGCCATGGGGCCGGCTACCTCTTCGATCATGGACTCCAGTCTGCCCACTTCCTGGTTGAACCACTCCACCCCGCCGGTGTCTGTTATCAAGGATTTGACCTGGTTCTTAATGGTTTTGGAATGGATCATGAACAGCCAGCCATCTCCGTAAGGATCCTCATTTGCCAGGTCAGGCTTGTTCCTGATCTTGGAGTTGACTTCCATGATGACTCCGTTGATGGGGGACAAGACATGGGCCTGATGCTGGTCCCTGGCCAGACCCCAGGCAGGCCTGTTCGCGCCCACCTCTTTGCCCCGCAGGGGCAGATCCAGATCATCCATGCGGCCCAGGACCTTAAGAGCGAAATCATCCATGCCGACCCTCAGATAGCCGCCGCTTTCGATTCTGACCCAGGTATGCCCACTGTGCAGATAGTAATCCATGGGCACGGAGAAGCCTTTTACGTTCTCCAAGGCATAGGGCAGGCTCTTGGTCTTCAGGTTTAAAATATCCTCAAAGTACTGATCAAAATCGCAGTCTGAGCATTGATAGTCATAAGCGCAGATCCTGTGCCCGATCCTGTTAGTCAAGGTGTGTCTGCAAACCCGGTGCATGGAGGGCCGTCTGCGCATCATCTGCTGCCAGGTGGGCTGCTCACCTTTTTGGGCCTTTTTGTGCATGGCCTGGTCATACTTGCAAGTGGTGCAGTCGTAATAGTTGTTGCAGGTCTTGAACTTGACCACACCTGCCTGCATCCAGATACAGGGGTTCTCCACCCTGGGCTTTTCGTCCGGCTTGACTCGCCAGACTTGCCCCCTGAGTACAGTGTCCACACCTTCATCCACTGCGTCCTGCCTGTTCATGCTGGTATATACAGAACCGAATCCAAACCAATCTCTGTACTGTGTGCTGTGCCTGGACATAAACTCTACCTCCTTTGGGTTTGATTGCCTTTGTCTATTATATTAGCAAAAGCTGTGCCCAATTGAGCAAAGCAGGCTGTTTGGAGTGTTATATTTCTGGGCAGTAAAGGGGGTGTTTTAGAATTGTCAATCATTACAGAATGTTTGAAGCCTGTTTTCAAAATTTGCTATCAGGTGCGCAAGGGGCAGGATGGTAAGAAGGGCTGATAGTCTTCTGCTGCAGCAAAGGATTTCCACTCAAGTTGTGGGAGTTTGCTACATGTCTGGGTGATTTTAGGCTGCAAGCTAGTAAAAAAGATAGAGATTGCAAATGGTTTGCAAGGGGAAGGAAAGTGTTGGATTATGCGGCACAGGTGTAGGCTTTGCCCACAGTAAGCATTAAGCCCGGGCTGAGCATAGACTGATCTGGGATATAGCAAAATGCAGCTGTTTTCTGCCACGCTACGAGTCACAAGCTCTTTTGCAGCCTATGCGGACAATGGGCAATCTACAGTATCCAAGGCGTGAGCAGTTCCAGGAGTTTCAGCAATAACAGCCTGACAGGTTCTAGCAACACCGTGTGCAGGGCTACAAAAATCCAGGGATACATACCCCCAGGCTATTTAGCCAGGTGTCTCTGGAAGGAATCCTGCAGGCGGTCTATAAGCTGGATATTCTGGAACTTACCACCCTTTTCCTGCTCGAACTCCTGGTATCCCTGCCTGGAACAGGACTCGCAAGCCTGGCGGGGGATCTCCAGCCCCAGGCAGTTCCTGGTTTGGCTGGAATGGCTTTCAATCCTCAGCAGGCCTGGACAATTGTCGCAATCCAGAAGCATCTCCCTTTGCCGCTCTGTGATATAGGCGGTGTCATAAAAGACCTCTTTGCTGCGAACAAAGTAGTTATCCTGTTTTTCCCTGCTGATTTGGCCCTGGGGGGGGGTGAAGTAATGCTCCAAAGTAACTTGGCTCAAGCGCTTGATATACTCCTGGATCCTGGATTCCTGCTGCAGGCTGGCTGGATCATAATCAGGTTCCCGGACATAGCTGTAATCCAGCCCTGCCATGGCCAAGACAATACCCAGATTGACATAGGGCAGCGCGCCCTGGATGGAGTACCCGCCTTCCAGGACTGCGATATCAGGATTCAGCAAGCTGTTCAGCGTGGAGTAGCCCTGGGCGGAAATGTTCATGTTGGTAATAGGGTCGCTGAAATGGTTGTCCTGGCCAGCGGAATTAATGATGATCTCAGGCTGGAAGTCCTGCAAAATGGGCAGGATAACATCCCTGGTGACCTGCAGGAAGCCTTCGTCTCCAGTGTTGGGAGGCAAAGGGATGTTGATGGTCCTGCCCAGGGCCTTGGGGCCGCCCAGCTCTCCTGGGAAGCCTGAGCCTGGGAAAAGGGTCCTGCCATCCTGGTGTACAGAGATATACAGGGTATCTGGGTCGTGCCAGTATATGTCCTGGGTCCCGTCCCCATGGTGGCAGTCTGTGTCCACTATGGCCACTTTGCCCACCTGGAAATGGGTCCGGATATGCTCCAACATAATGGCTTCCATATTCACATTGCAAAAACCCCGGCCTCCATGCACCACCTTCATGGCGTGATGGCCCGGGGGTCGGACCAAAGCAAAGCTCTTGTCCTCCTGTTTTTGCTGGAAGAGCCTGGCAGCCTTGATCGCTCCTCCGGCAGAGATCAGATGGGAATCTGTCAGCTTGGAGTCTGTATTGGGAAAGCAGAAATGCACCCTGCGTATATCATCCAGGTCAGCCTGGTCAGGCTTGTACTCCCTGATGCCCGGGATGTCGAAGACCCCTTCCTCTTTGAGCTGGTCCATGGTATACAAGAGCCTTTCCTGTCTCTCCGGATGAGTAGGGGAGATGGCCCAGTCAAAGGCAGGGAAGAAAACCACGCCCAGAGTGTTTAAAGCTCTTTGCATACGCACCTCACAGCGGTTTCATATTCCGCGCAGATGCCGGGCTTGACCTGGCACTTGACCCGGATGTCCTGGCCTACTTCGCAGAAATCCTTGATCATGTTCATGGCGCTTTCCTCTACAATCTGGGCCTCTTGCAAGGGGATTTCCCAGCGCAGCTTGTCTTTCAGGTATTTGCAGAGCTCCTGGCGCAGCTCCTGCCTGGCCTGATCCAGGCTGTAGCCGACTTCTATGCTGCGTTTGATGCCCAAAACCGGTATGGAGAGCAGGTGCTTTTCAGTATCAGCGAAAAGTTCAGCCTGCTGGGTGGGCCTGGACAGGGCCGCGCCCAGGGCGTTGGCCACTTCGCAGTGTTCCGGTACCACAGCTGGCAGGCCGAACTCCCGGCTCAAATAAGGGGCCAGAACCTGGGCCGGACCTCCCATGAGGTAGATCTTCTTAGGCTTGATCTTCTTGTATTCCAGAAATTCGTGCACTGTATATACTGGCCTTTCGTTGATCAGATCCAGCATCTCCTGGGTTTCTTGTCTGATTTTCCTGCAGGCCTCTTGCACCACCTGCTTGGATATCCCTTCACAGGAGAGGCCAAATTGTTCGCCCAGGTCCTGCATGCCTTGGGTGGAGGCCTGGGTGTCCCCGTAGCTGAGGCTCTTCAGACAGTTCAAGGCGTCCACCAGAGTGGGTGCAGGACCGCCCTGAGCCAGGCAGGTGCCTAACCTTTTAGGCCCGATGTGCAAGGTGGCATCCTGGGCCCTGATCGCGGAGTCTCCGCCCAGGCCAATGGACTTGCTTTTCATGGCCCTGACCAGGGTGGGCCTGTGGGCCACTTCCACATTCTCAGGTTCGATCAGTGGATCTCCTGCTGCGAATACTCCCACGTCAGTGGTGGTCCCCCCCACATCCAGAAGCAGGGCATCTTCCTGAATGTCGCATAAGGCCATAATGCCCATGATGCTGGCAGCGGCCCCGGAAAAAATGCTTTCTACAGGAAACTGCCTGGCCATGGTTAGGGGCATAGTCCCACCATCAGCCTTGAGGATGTTCAGTTCCGGGCTAAGGCCCATTTCCTCCAGGCTGTGGAATACACTGCGAGCAAAATCATTAAAGATGGGCCAGACTGCGCTATTATAATAGGAGGTGGCTATTCTGCGCGGAAAGTTGAGTTGGCCGGAGAGCAGATGCCCTTGGGTCAGGAAGCTGCATTTGTCTTGAAGAAGCTCAGCCAGCTGCATCTCGTGCTTGGAATTGCGAGGGGAGAACTTGCTGACCACGGAAAAGACCTGTATGCCCTGCTGCAGAAAATCCTGAATGGCAGCTTGGGCCTGATCCAGATCCAGGGGCTGGATCTCGCTGCCCCGATGATCCAGACCTCCTGGCACCAGGGCGTATTTATCCCCCAATTGGAAGTTTATGGGATCAATGCCTGGCCCTGCGCTGACCAATATGCCCACCTCTGCCAGCTCATCCTGGACTATGGCGTTGGTGCATAGGGTGGTGCTAAGATTGAACCTCTCCAGCTGGAACTCTCCTTGCTGGGAGCGAATATTTTCCAGAGCTGAGCGGATGGAACCCAGAAGGTCTCCATGCTCTGTGGGCACCTTGGCCCAGGCCTGCAGGCCGGATTTGTCCACCAGAACCGCATCTGTATGGGTGCCTCCCACATCAATGCCCAGGATCATGATCGCCTCTGCAGTGTTTATTGTGTTGTCTATAGTCGGATATACTATCCACGATTTCGGATGTTTGGTCAAGGGCTGGCCTGGACTTTGGTCCAGGCCCCGGTTGGCAGGAACAAAGCCTTGCCTTGCAGGCAGCCGGGGCTTGGTGTATGGATGGTCCAAATCCCGGGACCATTAAATAAAGGAGCAGGACTTATGCAGGAGAATGGACTGAAAGTGGCCATCTTTATGGGCAGCGCCTCGGACAAGGACAAGATGATGCCTTGTGCGGAGATATTGCAGGAATTGGGGCTGAGCTTTCGTTTTACTGTGGCTTCTGCGCATCGAACCCCAGAGCGGACCGAGGCCTTAATCCAGGAGATGGAGTCCTTGGGCTGCCAGGTCTTTATCTGCGCTGCAGGTATGGCAGCCCATCTGGCAGGCGCAGTGGCTGCCAGGACTGTGAAGCCTGTCTTGGGTGTGCCCCTGGATGCCTCATTGCAGGGCTGGGATGCGCTTTTGTCCACTGTACAGATGCCCCCGGGCTTCCCTGTGGCCACCATGGCAGTGGGCAAGGCCGGGGCCAAGAACGCCGCCTGGCAGGCTGCCCAAATTTTGGCCCTGCAGGACAAAGGCCTGGAAGAGAGGCTGCAGCAGGCCAGGAACAAGATGAGGCAGGCGGTAGAGCAGGCAGCGCAGGATCTGGAGCAGGAGCAGCAGTCCTGATTTTTGCTCAGGCCTACCTGGACCCGGTGTGTCCAAAACCCCCATGCCCGCGCTCTGTATGATTCAGGGAATCTACTATGCTGATTTTGGCTTGGCGCATCGGCAAAAATAAGAGCTGGGCGATGCGCTGGCCGTGGCTTATGCTTTGGGGCTGTTCAGAGACATTCAAAAGGGAGACCTTGATTTCCCCTCTGTAGTCCGGGTCTATGACCCCCACGCCCTGGGTGACCACCAGGCCTTGCTTGGTGCCCAGCCCGCTGCGGGAGAAGATGAAGCCTGCAAACCCTGGGCTGACGATCTCCAAGGCCAGGCCGCAGCCCAGGGTTTGCTTTGCTCCAGGCTGCAGGCAGAGGCTCTCTTCTTCCAGGCAAGCCCTGAGATCCAGGCCTGCAGAATGCTTGGTGGCGTATTCCAGGGGATGGTCCATCCATAATGGGTGCAGATATTTGACCTTGACCTCGATGTTCTCCAGCATTAAGGGCTCTCCTTTACATTTGGATTTTTTTGATTTTTTTCACCTGGCCTTAGGCCCTAAAGATTAAGGTTGCCTTTTAGCCTGCAGGCTGGCAAAAAAGCAGCCTTGCTCAGCCTGGGCAAAATTGCAAGTTTTTTGGATCAGGCCCCTTTCTTGGAGGTGGAAGCTATGCATAATCGCACTGAGCGCAGAAAGGAGCGAATCAGGTCAGTGCTGGAAAAGCGGCAGCCGGATTTGACCTTGATCCTGGATAATATCCATGATCCACATAATGTTTCCGCTATACTGCGCAGCTGCGATGCATTTGCCGTGCCCAGGGTGCACTTGTACTACACAAGTGAGAGCTTTCCTGCTCCAGGCAGGAAGAGTTCAGCTTCTGCCAGGAAATGGGTGCAGATGCAAAAGAATACCTCAGCAAACTCCATGGTGGAAGATTTAAGATCCCAGGGCTTTCAGATCCTGGGTACAGGCTGCGGTAGTTCTGCAATTGCGGTTTATGATTGGGATCTTACCCAGCCCACAGCGATAGTCCTGGGCAATGAGCATCAGGGGCTTAGCCCGGAGCTTACGCAGTATCTGGATGCAGAGCTGGAGATTCCCATGCAGGGCATGGTGCCCAGCTTGAATGTCTCTGTGGCAGCAGCAGTGATATTGTACGAATGCTTCAGGCAGCGCAAGGACAAAGGGCTCCTTCCAGGCGGAGGTTACGACCCCCAGACCCTGGAGAGGATTTTTGAGGATTGGTGCAAGAAGTAAACCCAATAAAAACAGAAGATTTGTTATGTCCGGAAATACCTTTGGCAGATTATTCAGGCTGACCACCTTTGGAGAATCCCATGGACCAGGCTTAGGCGGGGTTATAGACGGCTGTCCCGCAGGGCTTAGCCTTAGCCAGGAGGATGTGCAAAAGGAGCTGGATCTGCGTAGACCTGGTCAGGGTGCTGCTAGTAGTACACGCAAGGAGTCCGACCAGGTGCAGCTTCTCTCCGGCCTGTGGCAGGGAGTGACCACAGGCACTCCGATTGGGTTCTATGTGGAAAACACTGGACAGGAGTCCAAGGACTATGAGCACCTGCGAGGGGTATATCGGCCTGGTCATGCGGACTATACCTATGAGGCGAAGTACGGCATCCGGGATCATCGCGGTGGAGGCAGGGCCTCTGCCAGGGAGACTGTATGCCGGGTGGTAGGCGGTGCAGTGGCTAAGAAGCTGCTTGCAGAAAAAGGTATTTCAATTGCTGCCTATACCAGGAGCTTGGGCGGGATAGAGGCTGAGCTGATTTCCCCCTGGCAGGCCCAAGAGAGGGAATACTTCGCTCCTGATCCATCAGTGCTCCAGCCCTGGGACAAAAAGGTGCAGGAGGTGCGCAAGTCAGGGGATAGCATAGGTGGAGTGGTGGAGGTCCAGGCTTGGGGGCTGCCTGCTGGCCTGGGAGAGCCTGTGTTTGACAAATTGGATGCCAGGCTGGCCTATGCCCTGATGGGAGTGGGAGCGGTGAAGTCCGTGGAGATTGGTGCAGGCAAGGAGGCTGCAGAGCTGAAGGGCAGCCAGAACAATGATACCTTGTTCAAATCCGGCTTTAGGCAGAACAATGCCGGAGGGATCCTGGGCGGGATATCCAGCGGCCAGAATTTGCTGGTCAGGGCCGGGATCAAGCCCATTCCTTCCATCAGCATCCCCCAGCCCACAATAAACCGCAATGGTCAGGAGATTTCCCTGCAGATCAAAGGCAGGCATGATGTGAGCGCTATACCCAGGATAGTGCCTGTGCTGAAGGCCATGGTCTGTCTGGTGCTGGCTGACATGTGGCTATTGCAGCAAAGCTCCAGGGTCCAGCCAGTTTCCTAATGCCGGCCAAAAGCTGATTCCCATGAGCGCTGAAACAAAGCAAGCTTCCAGCAGTGCATCCACTGGCATGATCTGGAGTCTGGCCTGGCCCCAGCTGTTGATGATGTTCTTTCACTTCTGGATCGGGTTTGTGGATGTCTATGTGGCAGGCAAGCTCAATGAGCAGGTCCAGGCTGCCTTAGGGATCATCACCCAGGCCTTGTTCTTTTTCCTGATTGTGGCCATGGCCCTGGCCAATGGCGCTGTTTCCGCGGTCAGCCAATCCCTGGGAGGCCGCAGGCCCTTGAGGGCTCAGAGGTATATTGTCCTGGCCCTGGGGCTGGTTTTTGGGGCCAGCCTGCTTTTGGCTCTGATCAGCCTGGGCATCAGGGATCTCTTTCTGGATCTGATGCAGGTACCCGCAGAGATCAGGGAGGTCACTGACTACTTCCTCTTGGTGTATCTTTTACTTTTGCCTGTATATTATCTGTTTGTGGTCAGCAATGCTGTATTCAGGGCTCAGAAGAGGGTGCATATCCCTTTGCTGGCCATGATCATCTGCACGGTCCTGAATACAGCAGGGGACTTCGGCTTGGGGCTGGGATACTGGGGATTGCCCAAGCTGGGCTATCCCGGCCTGGCCTGGGCCACATTCATCTCAGTGGCCTGTGGCTGTTTATTTAATCTGGTCTTGCTCTATAGGGCAGGCTGGTTGCAGGTTTCTGCTTTCCCTCCCTGGCGTTGGATAAAAAAGGGCTTGCCCTATTTGTGGAGCGTGGCCTGGCCTGCAGGCTTGATGCAGGCCCTATGGCAGACTGCTTTTTTGGTGCTCTTTGCCATCACCGCCAGCCTGCCCCAAGGCAGGATAACAGCCCTGGCAGCGCTTACCGCGGGCCTCAGGCTGGAGTCCATACTTTTTCTGCCTGCTGTGGCCTTTAATATGACCGCTGCCATTTTGGTGGGACACTATCTGGGGGACGGAGATTTTGCCGGAGCCAAGCGGATTGGATTCAAGACCTGGGCCCTGGGTTGCGGTCTGATTACTATCTGCGGGGGGCTGCTCTGGATTTGGGCTTCAGACCTGGCCGGTCTGCTCAGCCCTTTGCCAGACGTGCAGGCCGAGATAGTCAATTACTTGCATTTCAATATCCTGGCCATACCTTTTACAGCCACCAGCCTTATCCTGGGCGGGGTTTTCATAGGCTCCGGGGCCACCAGGTACAACATGCTGGCTATTGGAGGTACGGTCTGGCTGGTGCGGCTGCCCCTGGCCTTGATCCTGGGTCATTATATACTGGCCCGGGCCACCGGGGTCTGGGCTGCCATGCTGATCTCCCAGTGCGTGCAGGCCAGCCTGATGCTATATATCTTTCAGCGCTGGGATTGGTATCGTTTCAGCATGCAGGCCAAAAAGATGCAAAAAAAACAAGCAGGAGCAAAAGAGCATGCAGCTCAACTTCCAGAGCCTGTCCCTGACAAGGCAGGCAGAATATAGACGCATTTTTGATCAGACTCCGCAGAAGACCTCTGATTATAGTTTCCTGAATATCTGGGCCTGGAGGGATATCTATCAGCTGCAATGGGCGTTTGATGGAAATCTGGTTTGGATTAGGCAAAACGATCCCAGACCCTTGTATTGGGCTCCAGTGGGGGATTGGCAAGAGGTGGACTGGCCCAGCAGGCTCAAGGAGCTGCAGATCCAGGAGCTGGAGCTGATTCGGGTACCAGAGGAGCTGAGTCGGATCTGGGAGCAGAGCTTGAAGGGGCGTGTGCATTTGCAAGAGGATCCGGAGCAGTGGGACTATATATATTCGGTACAGGATTTGATCGAGCTAAAAGGCAACCGCTTCCACCGCAAAAAGAATCTGTTGCGTCAATTCCAACGCAATTACAATTATAGATATATAGTCCTGGATGCGGATCAAGTGGACAAGGCCCTGACCCTGCAGACAGAATGGTGCATGTGGAAGGATTGCGAGGATTCCACTACCTTGGAGGCAGAGAATCAGGCCATCTTGAATACCTTCCAGGATTGGAATAAACTAGACAATATCCTGGGTGCGGGACTTGAAGTTGATGGAGATATGGTGGCCTATACAGTGGCCGAACCCCTGGATCAGGAAACCGTGGTAGTGCATTTTGAAAAGGGCTGCCCCAACCACAAAGGGGTCTATCAGGCCATGAACCAGATGTTTCTGGCCAATTCTGCCAAAGAATTCAAGTTCGTGAACCGGGAGCAGGACCTGGGGGATCCTGGTCTGCGCAAGGCCAAGGAATCCTATCATCCCCTGGGCTACCTGAAAAAACTGGCAGGCCAGGTCTCCAGCAAGGAACCTCATTAGTGCCTATGTAGAGGTTATTTACCCAGGGGCTGGAGCAGTTCCTCTGCCCAGGAAAAGTGCAGCCCGATGTCCCGCCTGATGTCCAGCCTGTTGCCTTGGGGGTCTTCCCTGGGCACCACCCGAACTTTTTGGCCGTCAAAGGCCTGCAGAGCGCGTTGGCGCAGCCTTTGTGCCACCTGTGCCTGGCTTTGCCCCTTTTGTACTGAGCCGCTGAGGTTCAGGTAGGCCACCCTGGTGCCGTCGGAATAAAAGCCCCGTTCCTGGTCATAGCCCATGGCAGAAGGCATGAGCTGGATGTTCTTCTTGGCCAGATAAGGGTAGTCTATTTGCAAGGGTTCGTACTTGGTCACGCTCCAGGGATAGCCTTTCTGGTTGTCCGGGCCTCCAGGTCCTGTGACCAGGGCCAGGCAAAGGGAGATCTGATCCTCCCTGACTTCAGGTGGTGCCTGGTGCAGGTTTCCAGTGAACATGGCCTGCAGCATGGGTCCCAGGTTGCGCAGCCTTCTGGCCACAGGCTGGAACTCAGGCTCTCCAGGACGGATGTTTATTTCGCAGACCCTTAAGGCTTTGGGCTGCAGACGATTGTGCGCATCCAGCCTAAAGGAGACAAAGCAGCCTGGATACAAAACACAGGGCCTTAAGATGCCCCGGTCGCGCATGGCCTGGATCAGGGGCTCAGCCAGGTCCTGGCGTACCAGCTGTAAAAGCTCCTCTGACTCCAGGGGATGGGGGGAGACGCTGCCCATGCCCCCAGTGATGGGGTTTTCTGTGCTAGCCGGGCCAGCAAAGCGCTCAGGATAATCCAGGGCTGTGGGCAGGATTTGGTAGTGGCCCTGGGCATCTACCAGGATGGTGAAGCTGATTTCCACGCCAGCCATTCTGGCTTCCAAGAGCAAAGGCCATTTTCGGTTCCTGAACATTTTTTTATAGCTGGGCTTGTAGTCCTGCATGAGCCCTTGGTAGACTTCCCTGATGTCCCAGGTGCTCTGAACTACCCTGGCTCCTTTGCCCCCTGCGCTGTAGGGATATTTGAGCACCGCCCCGCCGTATTCGTGGATATATTGCAAACAGAGTTCGCAGACTCGGGCATAGTCCCTGGCATCTGTCCAGTCCCAGGCCGGGGCCACAGGTACGCCTGCCTGGCTACAGAACTCTTTGCAGGCGATCTTGTCCGCCTCCAAAAAAGAGCCTGCCTGACTCAAGCCCGCGACCCTCTCCCCTAGGCCGGCCTGCTCCATTTCGTCTACCAGCCCTTGAAAGAGCAGGGCCTCCGGCAGGGGCAGCAGATAGTCCAGCTGGCTGTTTTGCATGGCCTCTATCGCAGCCTGGGCATAGTCTGCAGCAGTGTTGCCCAGGGTGGGAATGAACTCCACCGGCCAGTCCATGTGCTCTCTGCCAGCAAAAATCGGCATTGCAGGGGTACCCCTGAGCACTAGTCCCTGATACTGGCCAGGATGGATCTCGCTTTTGGCAGTGGAGACTACCAGGGCGCTGAGCAGGGTCCTGGCGTCTGTCCCGGCAAAGCCAATCTTGCAACTCTGATGCATGATGCACTCCTACTTACAGGTATTTGAGCCCAATCTGGGGAGGTCTTTAGCCTGATAACCATTTATTAGCGGAAAACCTTGACCTAACCTGTAGAGCCTTGTTTTGCAAGCTTTAAGCTCTATTTCCTATGTACCCTTGGCCTGGCAACAAAAGCAGGGACAGATCTGGGAAAGATATAATTGTCACATTGACTATAAGTCAAGCAAAAAAGAGAAATACCGAGTTTTTTTTAGAATTTAAAAGCAAGTGCTAAATAATCTTCGTTAAATACATAAAAATGCAGCATAAACACAATATTTGCTGTTGCATTTCAGGCGGCTATGAATAAGATGCCTTCTTGTTAGCACTCGGTTTAAGTGAGTGCTAACAAGGCTAAGGCGGTTTTGGCCAAGTTTTTAAGATTTTAAAAAATACAATGGAGGTCAGGAGTTATGAAGTTGAAACCCTTGCATGATCGCGTGCTGCTCAAAAGGTTGGAGGAAGAGGAAAAGACCAAGGGCGGAATCATTATTCCGGACACAGCCAAGGAAAAGCCCATCAAGGGCGAGGTGGTAGCCACCGGACCTGGCAAGATGAGCGATGATGGCAAGCGCATGGAGATGTCTGTAAAGCCTGGAGATCAGGTTATGTTCAACAAGTACGCAGGCACCGAGATCAAGATAGAGGGCGAAGAGCATCTGGTCATGCGGGAAGACGATATTGTGGCCGTTATTGAAAACTAAAACAGAATAATCAGGAGGTGCAATTATGCCTGCTAAGGATATCAAGTTCAAGGAAGACGCAAGACAAGCGATGAAAAGGGGAGTGGACAAGCTCTCTGATGCAGTCAGGGTTACCCTGGGTCCCAGGGGCAGGAATGTGGTCCTGGAGAAGTCCTTTGGCTCTCCGACCATCACCAAGGATGGCGTGACTGTGGCCAAGGAGATAGAGCTGGAGGACAAGTTCGAGAACATGGGAGCCCAGATGGTCAAGGAAGTGGCCAGCAAGACCAGTGACATCGCTGGAGACGGCACCACCACTGCCACCATTTTGGCCCAGTA
>JBNJDO010000066.1:0-12788 GCA_051744965.1 Thermodesulfobacteriota bacterium
CGCGCTGCCGTCCATTATGGGCACTTCGTCCCCTTGCACCTCAATGATCAGATTATCTATCTCCAGCCCCCTTACAGCAGCCAGGACATGTTCAATAGTGCCCAACCTGACCTCGCCCTGGGCCAGACTAGTAGCAAATCTAGTCTCAGCCACAAGGTTGGGATCTGGGCCCAGGAAGCTAGTACCCTCAGGACCTTGTACTGCGAATCTCAGACCAGAGCCTGCCGGGGCTGGATGGAAGCCCAGACCCACTTTTTTACCACTATGCAGACCCACTCCAGCACAGCTTACAGTTTTCTCTATAGTATTTTGCCACATAATAGCCTCCGCTGCAGTCTGTATGCAAACCTTATGCCACAGCCAGCTTAAGCAATAATATACTGAATTTATTAGCTACACTTTAATTTGAATCAACAGGTGTGTCCCTTTTGCACAACTCACTGTTTTATTTTGAGCACACCTTATGCAGTGCCAACACCCTGTCTTTGCTTGCAAGATCCTTATGGACCTCCATGCGCAGTCCTTGGCCCCAAACCAGGTCCTTGGCCTGTACCAGATTGGCTATCTGTTTGGGAGCAGCCTCCAGCAAGCACCAGCCACCAGGTTTTAAAACTGGACAGATATTTTGCAACAACCCCAGGGCTTTTTCCTGTCCTTGGGGGCCGCCCCAGAGGGCCAGTTCAGGCTCAAACTCCCTGATCTCCCTGCTTAGAGTCTGCATATCTGTACTAGAGAGATAAGGGGGATTGGCCAGAACCAGATCCAAACACCCTGGCCTTAGTGCAGCCCCCAGGTCATCTACAGCCAATTGGCATCTGGAGAGCACCTGATGCTTACTGGCATTTCTCCTGGCCACCCCCAGTGCGGCCGGACTAATATCTAGGAGTAATCCCTGGCTGCGAGGATAAATGGACAAAAGACTGATCCCTAAAGCACCACTGCCAGTGCCCACATCCGCAAACACGAAACCCTGAGCAGAGGAAATGATGCCCTTTGCCAAATCTATGATCAGCTCCGTCTCTGGCCTGGGGATAAGCACATCCTTGCTCACCAGGAAGTCCAGGCCGTAAAACTCTTTAGCACCCAAAATATAGGCCAGGGGGCGGCCCCTGGCCCTTTGGCGCGTCATCCGCCACACCTGCAGCATTTCATCCTGCAACAAGACCTTGTCCTGGCTAAGCAATACGTCAAGCTTGGAGATACCCAGTGCATGGGCTAGAATCAGTTCTGCTGATAGCCTGGGTCCATCCACTCTGTGTTGAAGTAAATATCTAGCGGCCTGCTGCAGAAGGATTCCTATTGTATAGGCAGATCTCAAGGCAGCTCCATATCTTCATGCAGGTAGGCTGTTTCAGGCAGGCTTATTACCAGGCTCAGCATTCAACATGGACCCCCTGCTGTCTGAAGAAGGGCCATTTTGGGGAGACGTTATACACTGCACAGGTAATGACAGAAAATCAAACCGCGCTTGCTGTATCTTGAAGTGACTCGGCCTGTAGCTCCCGGACCAAAGGGTCCAAAAGCTGGTCTAGCTCTCCAGCAAGTATGGATTCCAGGTTATGAGTGGTCAAATTCACCCTATGGTCAGTAATTCGGCTCTGGGGAAAATTATAGGTCCTTATGCGCTCTGATCGATCCCCGCTGCCAACTTGTTCCCTCCTGCTTTGGTCCATCTCCATCTTGGCCTCGTCCTGCTTCATCTTCAAAAGCCTGGAGCGCAGGATCTTCATGGCCTTAGCCCGGTTCTTGTGCTGGGATTTTTCATCCTGGCAGCTGACCACCACTCCTGTAGGCAGGTGAGTCAGTCGAACAGCCGAGTCTGTGGTGTTTACACTCTGCCCTCCAGGCCCAGAGGACCTGAACACATCTGTTCTGATATCATTGGGATCGATCTGGACATCCACTTCTTCGGCTTCTGGCAGGATGGCTACAGTTACTGCAGAGGTATGTACCCTGCCTTGGGATTCGGTGCTAGGCACCCTCTGCACCCTATGCACTCCTGACTCATACTTCATGCGTCTGTAAACTTCCTTGCCAGATATGGAGGCTATAGCCTCCTTAAAACCACCACTGCCGGTGCCATGGGCGTCCAAAAGCTCCACCCTCCAGCCTTTCTGTTCAGAATACTTGGTATACATGCGCATCAGATCTGCAGCGAACAAAGCAGCCTCCTCTCCACCTGTGCCAGCCCTTATCTCCAGAATCACAGCCTTTTTGTCCATGGGATCCTGGGGCCGCAAAAGCTCCTGCAGCTTCTGCTCTAGTTCGCTGAGTCTTGCTTGCTGCTCCTGGGTCTCTGCCTTGGCCAGTTTTCTGATTTCCTGATCAGCGTCCTCTTGGAGCTCTAGATTTTCTTGTAGCTCAGAGCGAACTCGCTTATATTCTTGATACAGCTCTACTATCTGGGCCAAATCAGCATGGCTTTTGGCCAGTTCGCTATAGCGCTTCTGGTCCTGGTATACCTCAGGGGAGCTAAGCAGATGCTCCAGCTCCTGATATTCTTCTTCCAGTCTGTCCAATTTCTGCAAAAAACCCATATATTAAGCCAAAACTCCAAGGCCCAGGCCATATACAGGCCCAGGCCAGCATGGAAGTTACCTTTGCAAGCAATTCCAGACACAGCTTCTGCGCATAGGACCTAAAGAGTCAAGCCCTAAAGGCTACTTCTGGGTTTGATCTTGGCCTATCTGGCCGTACTTTTTCCTGAACCTGTCAATCCTCCCTGCAGTATCCACAAATCTTTGCTTGCCAGTGTAAAAAGGGTGGCAGTTGGAACAGATCTCCACCTCAATCTGTTCCCCTCTGGTGCTCGTGGTCTGGATCTCAAACCCACAGGTGCACTTGATCTTGGCCTGATGCAATTCAGGATGGATTTTGTCTTTCATGCCTCTTTGCCTCTTTTGCTGATTTAAGGGAATTCCTGGCGGCCTGCCTGAGCCCTTCTACGCCGCCCCAGGAAAAGACAGCCGCATCTGCAATATACTTTTAGGGCTCAATGTGCAAACTTAATACATAACACTTTTCCATGCTTTTGACAAGCTAGGGAGTTGGACCTTGTGCAAAGCCAGAAACAACTAAGCCTGCCGACTGCTAATATTAAAAGCCAAGGAGATCAAATAATTGGAGAAATCTACGTAGTCCACGCTTACATCCTGGGGCACCTGGATTCTGGCTGGAGCAAAATTTATGATGCCTTTTATCCCGGCTTCCACCATGTGATTAGCCGCCCTTTGCGCCCTTTTGGAAGGGGTAGTGATCAGGCCGATCTTGATTTGCTTCTCCTGCACCACCTCCTTGATCCGCCGGGTGCAGACAACCTCATGTCCTGCCACTATCTCGCCTATCTTGAAGGGATCGCAATCAAAGGCTGCCACTAAATTGAAGCCCTTCCGCTTTAGCTGATTATGCCGCAAAAGTGCCCTGCCCAGATTTCCAACCCCCACTAATGCACAGTTCCAGGTCTGATTGATACCCAGAAAATGCTTGATGGCCTGCAGCAGGTCATGTACGTAATAGCCCACCCCTCGAACCCCGAACTCCCCGAAGTAGGCCAGATCCTTTCTGATCTGGGATGGATTGACCTCACAGATCGAGGCCAGCTTGTCCGAGGATATCACGCTCTGATCCTGGGCCAACAGATCCTCCAGGACCTGCACATAGATAGCCATCCTTTGTATAGTGGCTTTGGGAATGCGTTGTGTCTTCACAGCCAGCACCAGCGCTTTGGGAAAAAATTCACAAGAATAGTCACTAAAAGAGGCCTGCGAACAGGCCTCTTTTAGCAGAGATTAACCCGCCTCTACATAAAGGGGTTGGCAAAAAGCAGTATCAGGTTAACCACCAGGGCATAAATTGCCAGGGACTCGATCATGGCCAGGCCGATCAGCATGGTCACGGTCAACTTGCCGCTGGCTTCAGGGTTGCGGGCGGTGCCTTCGCATGCAGCCTTCAGGCCCATGCCCTGTCCAATGCCGCAGCCGAAAGCAGCGATTCCCATGCCCAATGCAGTGGCCAGGGCAATATTGGATATCACGCTTGGATCAGCCTCAGCTGCAAACACGGATCCAGCACTAAACACCATGCCCACAGTGGCCAACAAAACCAGAATAACCTTGCGCATAACTCGGATCCTCCTACTGTTTTATAGTTTTGGTCCCAAGACCATTTCCCCCGCGGCTCGTGCGTGCCCTAGTGGGCCTCCTCAAAGGACTGCTGCAGATAGATCATGCTCAGCATGAAAAACACAAAGGCCTGCAATATCTTGATCAATAAGTACAGAAAATAAATGGGCAAGGTGGAAACCAAGGGCAAGAGGAAAAAGAACAAAATAAGGGTCATTTCCTCACCGAAAATATTTCCAAAGAGACGAAAGCTAAGGGATACTGGCCTAACTAGATGGCTTATCAGCTCTATGGGCAGCATAAGCGGCACCATCCACCATACTGGACCGGTAAAATGCTTGATGTACTTGGGCCCGTGCAACGTTAGACCCAGATAGTTATAGTAGATAAATACGCAGATTGCCAAAGCAAAATTGGTGTTCAACACCGCAGTGGGAGCATTGCAGCCAGGAACCAGACCTATCAGGTTGCCAAAGAGTATGAACAAGAACAGGGTCAGCAGAAAAGGGAACACCCTCCGACCGTTCTCGCCCATGGAGCTGACCACAAAGTTCTCCATGCCGCTGACCAGAACTTCCATAAAGTTTTGCATGCCTTTGGGCACGACAGAGAGCCTCCTGGTACCCAGCCAGGAAAGAACAATAAGGATGAGCATGATCAGCCAGGTATAAAGGATATGCTGGGGTATAACACTGTGCCCTGCCTTATCCACTAGGCCTAGCACTCCCATAAGTTTTTCCAGGAGCACTACATGGGGAGCAATTTCTACAGCTGCCATCTGAACTATGCCTCCTTATTTTTTTGGATCCAATAGAACCTGGCGCTCCAGGCAGTTATGCTGACCACGACGGTAGAAAGGCCAGCTATCATGGAGGGCAGGGAGAATTCCGCCCAAACAATACAAATACCCAGGACCACAGCAGCCAAAGCCAGACGCAGGTAAAAGCTTAGCACCAGGACAAAGCTGCCTTCCCCCTTTTCCTCTAGTACCTTGGGCACCATTCTGGCTAGGAAATAGAGGTTAAGGGTCACTAGCAGGGCACCTGTGATAAAGCCAGGAAGCACGCTAGCCTGTAAAAGCAGCAAAATCAATACGCAAACAGCAACCTGGTAGAGCTGGAACTTGACTATCCAGCGCACCTCTGGATTCTCCAGGCCTGTGCCCAGCAGGGCCGCATCAATCCTGTTTTTTCTTCTGCTTGGCCTCATCCTGTAAAATGCTCTTTACATCCCGATGCACATTCTTGAATCCAGCAGCAATCCCTAATAGCAGAAAAATAAGAGTCAGCCAAGGTGTTGTCTGCAGCCACTTGTCCAAAAAATAACCAATTGCCAGACCGGCAAAGGTCCCGGCCACAATATGGATACCCAGCACAGAGGCCCGAAAAAGGCTGCGCAGGTAATCCCGATCCATATTCTTAAAGAGCATACACGTTCCTTCATTCACAAGCTCGGATTGGATAGCACAGCCCATTGCCAAAGTCAATGAGTTCACCTAGTATTAGCAAAAATTCAATCCCCTGCGGCAGGCCAGCATAACGCGGGAGGTAAAAAGGGAAAAAACAAAAAGGCACGGAGCAGGCATGGGAAGCGATTGGCTGCAAAAAAAACAGGATGAAATAGTCACTGATATCCTAAAAAACTTCTGCTATATCCAACAGGCCTTAGAGCAGGAGTTTTTGGAATACAAGTCCTCTGGCCATCTAGACTTCCAGCGCCTCTCCGAGTTGGTGGGCCATGAGATGAATCAGGGTAGACTCTGGCGTCTCAAGGACAACGCCCACCTGCTCTTCAGATACCTGCCTGACCCGCCCCTAAGCGGCAAATTCCTGGATTGGTCCCTGGGCTATATCTTCCACGAGTGCATGAAGCTAAAAGAGGACGCCTACCAGCAGCAAACCTATACAGCCTGGTTCAGCCAGTTGGAGCAGGACCCGGACCGAAGCTCCCAGGAAAGGGAAATCAGCAAGAATCTATACCAGTTGGTCTCCCAGACCAAGGAGAGCATCCGCAGGGAAGTGAACCGCATCTCTTATATCCTCAATATCTGCCGCAAGATCTTTATCCAATATCTGCCCCTGCATCAGGAAAATGCCCTATTGGCCAGATTCATCTACACCCAGAACGAACTATTGCGCTCTACATTCCGCTCTGCCTACCCCAAATTGATCCTGGCCATCTACGGCCAGCAGCAGGAAATGCTTTATTACCTGGCAGCCAGAAGCCTACGCCAGGGAGGCTGGCACAGCTCTGCAGCAGACGCATTGCAGCAGTCCTTGAGGATTAACCCGGAAAATCCCAAGGTCAAGCAGGAGAAAGAGCTCCTGGAGAGGGTCCAGGCTTAGCACTCTAATCCAGCCGCAGGATCTCGACTCCAGAAAAGTCACCCAAGTCCAGCAGAGCCATGCTTCCACGCAGCCTGGACTCCCTGCCGCAAAGCATATGCGCGGCTTCTGCGCACTGGGTCGAGGCCACTGCAAATACTGCATGGGGCAAGCAGCCCAGGGCCTCCTCAGCACCTGCTGCTCCCTGCCAAAAAGCCAGGGGTCCGGGATCACCCGGGAACACAGTGCTCACATAGCCCATTTCTCCTGCCAGGGCAGCACTAACCAGGGCTAGCCCGGCCTTGCAGGCCTGCTCTTGCAGGATCTGGCGGACCTGCAAGCCGCCTAAGGCATCCAGGACCAGATCCTGGCCCTGCAAAAAGTCTGGATAGTCTTCAGGCTGTAAAAAATCAGGCACTATTTCCAGCTGGACAGCAGGGTTCACCTGTCTGCATCTGGAACTTGCAGCCCCGGCCTTGGATTCTCCCAAGCTGGACATGGTGCAAAGCAGCTGCCTATTTAAGTTGTGCTCAGCAAAGATGTCCCCATCAGCTGCCTTGATCTTGCCCACTCCCAATCTGGACAAAAGCTCCAGCAGCACTCCTCCTAGGCCCCCCAACCCCACCAGGGCCAGGCTGGATCTCAAAAGCCGCAGCTGCTCTTGAACAGTAAACCCCTGAAGATTCCTGAAGTATTTCACAGGTACAATCTCCAGCTCCAGGGCCCTGATCTCCAAATCCAGCAGAGACAGCCCCTGCTTGCAGGAGATGTCCTCCAGATCCGCAGCGCTTATGCCTAGTCCTGGGCAATCAGGCCCTTCCTCCTGGGGCCTGGCCAGCGATTTTAAACTTGCATCTATACCGTACATGTCCTTTTGCCCACCAACTTTGCCAGGTTGACTTGCTAGGCATTCACCGGGTATTTGTAATGAGATCTTGGATCAGCATATGTTTCAAGACCGTGCCCTCAAGGCTTCACATAATCATGCTACAGCAATTCTGGATGCCAATGTATAACACTCCTTGCAAACTCCTTGGGATCTTTACCAATCTTCGCCTCCAGACATTTCTCCCGGTCCTGCTGCTCCTTGGGGCCCTGCTCCAGGCCTGCTCACCTGCTGGACTGGAGCACAGGGCAAAGCAAGCAGCTCAGCAGGAAAAGGATCCGCAACGTTTCCAGGATCATCAAGAGGAAGGAGTGGCCTCCTGGTATGGACCCAAATTCCACGGCCGCACCACCGCTTCCGGAGAGGTATACAACATGTACGAGCTAAGCGCAGCGCATAAGCTTCTGCCCTTGGGTAGCAAAGCCAGGGTGACTAATCTGGAAAACGACAAGGCTGTAACAGTGCGGATCAATGACCGGGGCCCGTTTGTTGAGGACAGGATCCTGGATCTTTCCTACGCTGCAGCCAAAAAGCTGGACATTATAGGATCAGGAACCTCGAGGGTGCGTCTCCAGGTTCTGGATTTGCCCTCAGAACCATCCAACGGATCCTACTATATCCAGGTAGGCTCATTTCTAAGCCAGGAGAATGCAGCAGACCGGCTCAGCCAATTAAAAGAACAGGGCTATGCCCAAGCCAGAATGGCAAAGGCCACAGTATCTGGGCAGCGCTTTTGGCGGGTCCAGGCCGGACCCTACCCGGATATCTCCCGCGCCCAGGACGCACTGCAAAGGCTAAGCCGCAGACATCCCGCCAGCTTTATGATTGCGGATTGAGCTCAGCCCTGAATTTCCTGGAAAGCCTGAACACGCATACTGTGCGTGGAGGCAAGGTAATGCTCTCTTCAGTTTGCGGATTGCGACCCTTGCGGGCTTTTTTGTCATAGGCTTCAAACTTGCCAAATCCACTGATGAGCAAGGAATAGTCCTGCTTGATGGCATCCTTCATCAGCCCCAGTAGATCTTCCACCTGTTTTTTGACCTCGGCCCTGTTGCGCTCGGTACGTTCATAAATCTCTTCCACAATATCCGCTTTGGTTAAAGTCTTTTCAGCCATTTCCCCTCCTTCAAATACCGGTGGAATCTAAAACTGCAAAGCCTAATCTCGGGCGACCGAACCCGGGATCATTTCCCTGATCTCCTGGGCCAGCCCCTGCATGGCCCCCTGAGACTCATATTCTCCCTGCTCCCAGCTCAAAAGGCCATCTCCTGTCTTTCTAGGGATCAGGTGCCAATGGGCATGCGGAATTAGCTGCCCGGCAGGACGGTGATTGTTCATGAGCAGGTTCAATCCCTCTGCTTGCACCGCTTGCATCACCGCCTGGCCCACCTGTTGCATAGCCAGGAGCATCTCCTCTGCCAAGCCCTTAGGCAGATCAAACACTGTTGGATAGTGCTCCCTGGTAACCACCAAGGTATGTCCTGGCGAAATAGGGGCCACGTCCAGGAAGGCCACCAGGTTGGCATCAGTATAAACCAGGGAGCTAGGTACCTCTCCAGCTACTATTTTACAAAAGATACAATCCTGCATATAACTCCCCTTGTAAAGATCAGGACCGAAGACTGCTTTGTCTTTGAAAACAATCGCTTTATTATTGATCTTATATCCAAAAGTTTTTGCTTTGGCAAGCAGCTGTGCCCATTTTTTTCTTATTTTCTGAAAAGTTAGCCCAGAAAAAAACGCCATGCCCCTGCAGATAAGATTCCCTGCCCCGGAGCCGAAAAAGCCAAAGCTCAGGATTTGGCCGGTTTTCCTGCCTTTCTGGGGCTGCAGGCAAAGATGCATCTACTGTGCCCAGGAGCAGCAAACCGGCAGCCCTAGGCAGAGCCTGCAGACACACTTGCAAGACCTGCGCAAAGAGCTCACCCTGGCCTGGAAAAAAGGCAGGCCCCCTTTGCAGCTGGCCTTCTTCGCAGGTACTTTCACTGCCCTGCCCCCAGGCTGGCAGCTCAAATTCCTGGATTTGGCCCAGGAATTCAAAGAAAAAGGTCTCATCACCAAAATCCGCTGCTCCACCAGACCGGACAGGATTTCCCTGCCATGGCTCCATAAACTGCGCTACCATGGGATGGATATGCTAGAGCTAGGGGTACAGAGCTTCTCCACCCAGGTCCTGGCCAAATCCGGCAGGGGCTACACCCAAATCCAGGCGGAACAGGCCTGTGCCTGGGTCCGGGAGTCCGGGCTGGAGTTAGGAATTCAGCTTATGCCCGGCCTGCCTGGACATAATCTGAGACTTTGGCAAAAGGATGTAAAAGCTACCTGCAGTCAAAGACCAGACCAGGTCAGGATCTATCCCTGCTTAGTCCTGCAAGGCACCGATCTGGAAGAACTCTGGCAGCGAGGGGAATATACCCCCTGGTCCCTTAATTCCTGTATTACACCTTTGGCCCGGGCCCTGCTCAGGTTCTGGCGCAGAGACATCCTGGTTACCAGAATAGGTCTGCCCCAGGAGCCCAGTCTGCTTGCCCACATTAAGTCCGGACCCTGGCATCCTGCCCTGGGGGATTTGGTCCAGAGCAGGGTCCTGCTATATACCCTGTTGACCCGGGCTTTTTTGCTAGGGCCTGGCCCTAAGGAGCTCCTTTGTCCCCAAAGTTTGCAGGGCCAGATCTGGGGACCAGGCAGGGCCAATCTGCCCAGATTGAGACAGGCCGGGATAAGCAAGTCCAGAACCAGTTTCTATCCAGGCCAAGAGCTTATCCTGCAAAGACTTGCTTAAGAAGCTGTACTCATTCAGAAAAGAAACCATGCTGTACACAAGGTTTTGCATTTTTTTTCCAATTTATTCCTTGGCCTTTGGCTGCAGAATAAATACCCATCAGAGTGTTTACCCTAAACTAGTGTTTAGCTATACTCTGTTTCGCGTCTTAACTGCCCTAGACTAGGGAACTCAAACCTTGCCGAGGCATGGAAAAAAAAAGCCAAACCCAGGAAATAAAGGCTTTCAGGGCTGGTGCCATATTGAGCATGCAGAGCCAAAGGCCCTGGATTCAGGATGGTGTGCTGCTCACTGCCGGAGAGCGCATCCTGCAAGTGGACAGCTATAAGGCCCTTAAGCCAGAGTTGTTAGATGTTCCGCTGCAGGATCTGGGCAGCTCCAGTATCATGGCTCCGGGCCTGATAAACGCCCATACCCATCTAGAGCTGAGCCATCTGCAGGGCCGCACCCAGCTGGGGCAGGGATTCGAGGCCTGGGTACAGAGCTTAATCAAGCTGCCTTTGTCTGGCGTAGAGCCAGAAATCCTGCAAAGCACACTCTTACAGCTGGGCCAAAACGGAACTATCTGCGTAGGGGATATAAGTTCCCACAACCCGCGCCAAGTTCTAGCCCAGCTCCAGGGCTCAGGCCTGGAGTACCTGCTTTTCTTGGAATTTTTGGGCTTTTCAGCCCTAAAGAGCAGACAGCTGCAATGGCCTAAAGGCCTGAACCCCAAAAAGCAAAAACAATTGAGCCTTTCAGGCCACGCCCTTTATTCCACCCATCCTGGCACTTTGCAGCTGGCCAAGGATTGGACCTTACGCAACAAGCGTCCCTTTGCCCTGCATCTGGCAGAGCACGCAGGGGAGGTAGAGCTTTTGGCCACCGGTCGGGGGGGATTGGCTGAGCTGCTAAAAGGTGCTCTGCTCCCAGAGGATTACGTGCCCCCGGGGATGTCTCCAGTGAGGTTTGCGGACAGCTTGGGCCTGTTGGATGGGCAGACCCTGGCTGTGCACTGTGTACACTTAAGCCCCCAGGATCTGGAGATCCTACAGGAAAGGGGCTGTTATGTCTGCCTTTGCCCCAGGAGCAACAATAATATAAATGTAGGCCGGGCGCCCTGGGAAAAGATGCTCCAGGCAGGCATGCCCCTTTGCTTAGGCACAGACAGTCTGGCCTCCAACCAGGATCTGGACCTGTGGTCCGAGGCAGAGCATCTCTTGCGCTACAAGCAAATAGAGATAAAGCTGCCAGATCTCTTGCGCTTCATGACTATGAATCCAGCTCGCATTCTGGGCCTGGAGCGCAGCCTGGGCTCCCTGCAGCCAGGAAAACGGGCTGCTTTCAGCCTGGTTCCCCAGCGGATCCAGGATATATTGCTTTAAGCCTTAAACCACCTTCAGGCAGGAGAAAATCATGCCCTGGCCCCACAAGAGCCTGCTTAGCATAGATCAGCTGAGCCAGGAGGACATCGAGCACATCTTTGAGCTAGCGCAAAGGTTTGAGGAAATAAACACCAGACCGATAAAAAAAGCCCCCACCTTAAAGGGCAAAAGCGTGCTCCTTTTTTTTGCCGAGGCCAGCACCAGGACCAAGACCTCCTTTGACATAGCTGCCAAAAGGCTCTCTGCAGACACCTTTGCCCTGGGCAGCACTGGCAGCAGCCTGCAAAAGGGGGAGACCCTGAAGGATACTGTCTTGACCCTGCAGGCCATGTGGCCGGATCTGATAGTTATCAGGCATGAACTAAGCGGTGCAGCCCATTTCATTGCCCAGAGCCTGGGCTGCAGCGTAATAAATGCCGGGGATGGCTGGCATGCCCATCCCACGCAGGCCCTACTGGACGGATATGCACTGTCCCGGGCTTGGGCTGGAAGCTTCCAGGACAAGACCCTGCTTATCCTCGGGGATATCGCCCACAGCAGAGTGGCCAGATCTGATGTGGAGCTCTTCTCCAAGCTGGGGGTCAGGATCAGGCTTTGCGCCCCAAGAACTCTTTTGCCCCCTGGGGTTGAACAATGGCCAGCAGAAGTTTACACAGATCTGACCCAGGCCTGCAATGGAGTGGATGCTGTACAATGCCTGCGCCTGCAGCTGGAGAGGCAGCAGGCAGGACTTTTGCCTGATCTGCGCGAATACTCGCACTACTATGGCCTACAACCCGAGCATATGACCCAGGCTAGCGCAGGGGCCAAGATCATGCACCCCGGGCCCATGATCCGGGGCCTAGAAATCTCCTCCTCCCTGGCTGACAGCAGCCCCAGCCTGATCCTGGATCAGGTGGGAGCCGGGGTATGTGTGCGCATGGCCCTACTCTATATGCTGCTGGCAGGGGCTGAATAACAAGGAAAATCAATATGAGCCAACTCCTAGTCCAAAATGTCCGCTGGCACGGGGAGCTTTTGGACCTGCACATCAGCCAGGGTCAAGTGGCAGGTCTCAAGCCGGCTGAAAGCCCGCCCCCTGCTGACGCCGAACTCTTTCCCGGCCAGGGATGCCTGCTTCTGCCCGGGCTTATTGATGTGCATACTCACTTACGCGAGCCAGGCTTTGAATACAAGGAAGATATCCAAAGCGGGCTCCAGGCTGCTGCTGCAGGGGGTTTCAGCAGGATCATGACCATGGCCAACACCCAGCCTGTCAACGACTGCGCAGAGGTTACTTCCTTCATGCTGCAAAAAGCCAAGCAGCATTGG
>JBNJDO010000067.1:0-12339 GCA_051744965.1 Thermodesulfobacteriota bacterium
TCCTTTGCCCGCTTAAGCGAACTATACCTACGCCTCCCCTGCCCAAGGGAGTGGCGATTGCCGCTATGGTATCCTGGTGCTGGTCCTGCATATGCTGGTTAAACCCACTTACAGTAAGGTTTAATAGAAATTGGAACGGATCGGTGTTGCCTGTTTGTGTAGATTATTGATGCCTTATCCGGGTGCATTAAGCCTTGGTGGCTTGCATCCTAAAGCCAAGTAGGCTTGCAGCAAAACAGCCAAAAATAAAAGGCACCCGGCCTGGAAGAAAAATCCGGGTGCCCTGCGCCTGAACTGCGATTTGCTCTCAATGAATCCAGGCCTGGAAAGTCAGTCTCCAGAAAGACTGGTCAATTGCCTTCAGCAGAGCTCAGCCCTTCTTCCTGATTTTTGTTCCTCCTGCAGGCAATAAGCACCCTCTTCATGCTGCCCTCCCCGGTGCTCCGGGTGACCAGATCATCTTCCTCCTGCAGGGCCAGATGCACCAGCCTGCGGTGATAGGAACTCAAGGGTTTAGTACTCAGAGCCTTGCCGGAGCGCTTGACTTTCTTGGCCAGGTACCAGGCATTCTGACGCACGCTCTCGTCCTGCTTCTCCTTGTATCCCCCGGCGTCCAGCTGCAAATAAACCCTTTCCGGCCATTTCTTGGCCAGGATGCGATTGGCCAAAAACTCCAAAGCAGATATGGTCTGGCCTTCTTTACCTATGATCAAACCGGAATTTTCTTCATTCTTGATCACCACCTGCACCTTGCTGCCATTGACCTGAATATCCAACTCAGGCTCAGGGACTATGCCCTGCAAAAGCTGTCCCATTATTTCGCTGATCAAATCCTGCAGTCCCTGGTAGCTGACCTTGGGTTTGGCCTGGATCACAGCGTTTTTGCTGCCCAGGCCAAAGATGCCGCTGGAGCCGTTTTCCAGAATCTCAATCTCCAGCTCTTCTTCGCCTACCCCAAATTCAGAGCAGGCATTTTGTATTGCCTCCTGCACATTCTTGGCTTCAAACTGCTTAAATTCACTCATATACATAACTCCTCTGGCTTCCTCCAGCTGCAAAGCAATAAAAAATCAGATTCATCCGGTTCAGGCTAGGCCTTGCGCAGCACCCACCATTGCTGGAGCATGGACAACAGGTTGTTGGTGATAAAATAGACCACCAGTCCTGCAGGGAAATTGAGAAAGATAAAGGTCAGCACAATGGGCATGATCATCATGATCTTGGCCTGAGTGGGGTCCCCTGAAGTCGGGGACAGCTTTTGCTGCAAAAACATGGACGCACCCATAAGAACCGGAGTCACGTATAAGGGATCCTTGGCAGAGAGATCAGCCAGCCAGACAATATCAGTAAAGGGAACATGGGGTATAAAAGAGGCGTGCCTCAGCTCCACCGCGCCCAGCAGGGCCTCATACAAGGCGATAAACACCGGGATCTGCAAAAGCATGGGCAGACATCCACCTGCAGGGTTGACCTTGTAGGTCTTATACAGCCGCATGACCTCCTGGTTCATCTTTTGCCGGTCATCCTTGTACTTTTCTTTCAGCTCCTTCATCATGGGCTGCAGTTTTTTCATCTTCTCCATGGACTTGTAGCTCTTGTGGGAAAGAGGCCAAAACAGGATCTTGATTACAATGGTCAGCATAATAATTGCCAGGCCGTAATTACCCACATATCCATAAAAGAAATTCAGAACCTTAACCAACGGGGCGGCGATAATATTCAACCAACCGTAGTTCAGGGCTGCCCCCAGATCATTGGGCATACCCTGCAGATAGTTATCCTGCTTTGGCCCTAGATAATAGGCAAATTCCAGCTCCTGGCCCACCCCCTCGGAGATCTCCAACTCATCCTCTAGAGTGACTACATAGATCTCATCCTGATATCCAGCCTGCAAAGGCATGGTGCTGTCCACAGGCACAGCAGCCAGCATAAAGTAATTGCTGCCTATGCCTGCCCATCTCACCGCCTCAGCCTTGAGGCCCTGCTGCAGGGTGTCTGTACTGTCTTCCTGCTCCAAGCCCTCCTGATCCAGATACATGACGTTGGTACGGTTGAAGCGGGATTCATTGGCCACCAGCTGCTTACTGGCAATGTTTACCCCTAGATCTCCCTGCAGCTGCTCTCCAGATTCGTTTACCAGGATAGTCTTCTCCTGGATGCGGTAGCTGTCAGCCTCAAAGGTAAGCTTCCGCTGCAGCTGCAAGCCATTCAAATCTCCTTGCAGAACCAGGCTGTCCTCTTCTCCTTCAGCTAGCTGCAAGTCTCCGCCCTGGATGCTCCACTCGCCTTTTTCCCAGGTATTCTCATCGCTTAGCACAAGTCCCAGCGGTGTATGGGCCTGGACCCCGGGAGTAATCAACTCGATAGACTTAGATCCGGGCTTAATACTTTCCCTGTACTTTTGGAGCTTAAAACTCTCCAGCACCCCGCCCCTGGCATTAAAAACAGCCTTGTACAACGGGGTCTCAACGCTTACACTCTCTGAGGCACCAGGCTTATGATCCAGTTCCTGCAGCTCCTCAGCCCGGGCCTTATCCTGGGTCTCTTGCTCCCTGGGCTGTTCCTGCTCGGTCCTTGCTTCTTCCCTGCTCTGCTGCTGCTCACTTTCTGTCCTTTGCTCTTCCTGTTCCTGCTCTACTGGCACCTGGGTCGTGGGGAAAAACACATTCCACAACACCAACACAATCAAACTAAGCGCCAGGGCCAGGATCACCCGCCAGCTATCATTCATTTTTACCTGCTCTTACTAATTGAAGATTCTTGATTTGAACAAAGGAAATTCCCTGGTAACGCGGAACTGGCTGTCTGGGACTTGGAGCCTGGCTCCTGCGCATCTGGCTCAGGCACAGGATCCAAGCCCCCCTGGGCCAAAGGATGGCAACGCAAAAGACGCCAAAAAGCCAAAAGCCCTCCATGCAGGGGTCCATGCACCTGGAGCGCCCGGGCTGCATACTCGGAACAGCTGGGATAAAATCTGCAGCAGGAAGGTAGAAAAGGGGAACAAAGCCTTTGATATAATAGGATCATCCCCAATAAAAGCCTGCGCATATCTACTGCCCTAGGCTTGTGTGTGTCTGCATATCCTCTCCAGCACCATGTCCAGCTCCTGCTTTACCTGCCAATAATCAAGATCCCTGACCCGGATCCCCTTTTTGGCCACCACAGCTATATCCAGGTCAGGATCCAGACTGTTTTGCTTGAGCCTGAAATATTCCCGAACCAAGCGCTTGACCCTGTTCCTGGCCACAGCCTTGCCCACTTTTTTGCTGGCTGCGATGCCCAGTCTGAACCCCCGGCCGGACTCCCCTGCAGGCAGGACAAACAGGATAAAGTTTTGGGAATGGTATTTTTTGCCCCTTCTGTAGCAGGCCAGATACTCCTGTCTCTGGGTCAGGCGCCTGCTCCTGGGAAAGGTAAGCTTGGTGTTCAAAGCCGCATGCAGTCTAATCTGCTAAAGACTATACAGCCAGGCGTTTGCGGCCCTTGGCCCTTCTACGCCTGAGTACTGCCCTGCCGCTTTTAGTCCTGGAACGGACCAAAAAACCGTGGGTCCTCTTCCTGCTTATTCTGCTTGGCTGAAATGTGCGTTTCATATGCAATCTCCTGCGTGCAATTTAAGATTTAAAATTGACAAAAAGAGTTAATTACTTTGAAAATCTCTATTCGTCAAGAAACTATATTTTTCCGGAATATCAGGCTTATTTGCGAGCCTAATGCAACAAACTGTTTTACTTGATAAAGATCTAATCTTTATTTCCCAGCAACAACACCGTAAAAAACACCAGACCCAGCCCCAGGAGCAGATCCCTCCTGTACCAGGCATACATAAAAAGGCCCAGCAACCCCAGGCTGAAGAGAAGTGTTTTTGCAACCCTCCAGCCTGGGCAGGCCCACGCTTTCCCTTTTGCGCGCAGCCAATGCAGTATCCCAGCAAGGGAAAGAAACAGGATACTGCCCAGAAGGACCCCAGCCTGCCACCTGAACATAAAAAACATCTTGACAGAAATAAGAACAAAAGCTATCTTCTTTACTTGTTGATGCGGGGTGGAGCAGTTTGGTAGCTCGTCGGGCTCATAACCCGAAGGCCCCTGGTTCAAATCCAGGCCCCGCTACCATTAAAATCAAGGGGTTAGGCGAAAAGCCTAACCCTTTTCTTTTGGATTTCCTATTATTTGAGACACCCTAGGGTCATCTTAAACAGTTTGTATCTACTCACCATCTACTGTGCCCGAATAAACTTATGGACCGAAGAGAAGCCACAATCAACCACCGCCCTGCCCTTTCTCACATAAGCGGACATAAACAGCAAACAGGCTTTTGCCTATAGCCATTTTTGGGAACTTTGGTTTGCTGAAGACTGATAACGAGCTGGAAAAACCCGGCTTGGTTATTTGCCCCCCATATTGTCCCCTCATCAAGTCTAAAGCTGCTGCAGCCTCCCTAGATCAAGCTCAGCCACAAAGCATAGCCCAGGGCAGAGGCCAGGGTATTCAGGGCTACAGCAGCAGAGGCCAAATTCGGCGAGCCTTTCATCTGGGCAGACATGACCACGGTCACAGTGGCCGGAGGTGCAGCCAGAAGCAGCAGGCCAGGCGCAAATTCGCTAATCTCCAGGCCCAGAACTGCGCAAGCCAGCAGGCCCAGAGCAGGCAAAAGCAAAAGCTTGACCACTCCGGCACCCAGGACTGTAAATAGATGCTCGCGCATCAGGCCGAAGGATAGCGAGGCCCCGATCACCAGCAAGGCTAGGGGCAGGGCCATGCCGCTGATGATCTCCAGGCTGCGATCCACCAGGACAGGCAAGCCCAGGCCAGCCACAGCAAAGCCGAGTCCTGCCAAGGCAGAAATGATCACCGGATTCAGCAAAACCTGGGAGAGAATATATCCTGATCCTTTGCTGCCCTGCTTTTGAGTGCTGCCTAGCCCCAGGACCAGGACAGAGAGGAAGTTCTGCAAGAGCATCAAGAATCCCGCCAGAAAGCTGGCCTGGATCAGGCCCTCATCTCCCAGGGCGTAAAAGCAGACAGCCAGTCCGATATAGCCCAGATTTCCGTGATATGTGCACTGCACAAAAGTGCCCTTCTCCTGTGCAGGCATTCTAAGCAACCTGGCCAAAGCAAGCACAAGCAAAAAGACCAGGCCTACCGGGAGCAAGACCCCGGCCAGCACTGCAGGCTGGAAATGCTCCTGCCAGGAGGCTGAGGCCACTTTCTGGAAGACCATGGCTGGAATGGCCAGATAAAAGACCAAGCGGTTCAAAGGCCCCAGGATCTCCTGGGGCAGAAAGGCGCGCTGCCGCAGGAGCATTCCAGTCAGGATGACCACGAATATAGGCAGGATGGTGTTTATTATTTGCAAAACCGGAAAACTCCGCTATCTTCCCTGCAGCCAAGTCCAAAAGGAGACAACATGCAATTCACCTTTACCCCTATTGGAACTCTGCACACTCCGGCCCAAGAGATACCCAGGCACTGGAGCGTCTCCCAGGTTAAAGGGGAGATAGAGATCGATCCAGCTTATGCCCAAGGCTTACAGGATATTGCTCCGGGACAGCACATTGTGGTCATCTTTGTCTTTGATCGCAGTCATCCCTTTGTCCTGCGCAATCTGGTGCAAAAGCCACCGCACAAAAATGAAGAACTAGGGGTGTTTTCCACCTGTTCCCCCAGGCGGCCCAACCCAATCGGAATGTCCGTGCTCCAGGTACTCGAGGCACAAGGCTGCAAGCTCCTGGTCCAAGGGGTGGACATGCTGGACAAAACCCCGATCCTGGACATCAAGCCCTACATAGAGCTCCAGAATGTAAAACAACAGGGCTAGCACCACGCGGCTCCGGCCCCAGCCACATAAGCGCAATCAGCCCTTTTACCAGCTGCAGTGCCCAGGGGCAAGCCAGGAGAAAATCCTTGACCGCTGGGGACAAGGGGTTGTATTTTTAATTTTACGCCAACGGCTACAATCCAAGCCTTTTGGGAGGTATGTACATGCAGATCAAGACCAGCGATCTTCCTGGTGTGGGCAAGCGCTACACATTTAGCACTTCCCAAGGGGACAAGTTGGTGATTATTCTGCACCACTCCGGTCACAGGGAAATCTTCCACTTCAGCGACGAGGATCAGGACGAGCCTGACTTCAACATGAACATGAATGACGATGAAGCCAGGCAGTTCGGCACCCTTTTGCTGGGAGTGGATTACCAGCCCGTGGCTGACGACCGCATGGAGCTGTTGCTCAAGAATGTGCGCATAGATTGGCTCAAGGTCAGGCCCCAGAGCTCCCTGGCTCAACAGAAGATCATCGACTCCCAGATCCGAACCAGAACCGGCACCACCGTGATAGGGATCCAAAGGGGGGAGAACATGATCGGCAGCCCGGACATAGAGGAGGTAATCCAGCCCGGGGACGTACTCATGGCCATAGGCAACAGGGAGCAGATCAAAAAGCTGGAAGCCCTGTGCAAGGGCTAAGATAGCCAATTCTCAAGCATACAGGCCAGTCCCGTGGAAAATATCCCCTTCCTTCTCTTGGCAGGCTTCATCCTTTGCGTGTTTTTCCTGGTCAGCTTCACCTCTGAGAAACTCCGCATGCCTTCGGTGCTGATCTACATTATCTTGGGCCTGGCTGTATCCTCATATTTTGTGGACAGCCACGCCATACATACCGTGGCGGAGATCGGCATTGTGCTGCTCTTCTTCATCCTGGGCCTGGAGTTCCCCATGGCCAGGATGCTGGACATCTCCAAACGGGTATGGCCAGCTGGTTTTATGGATGTAGCCTTGAATCTGGTTGGGGCCATGCTTATTGGCCTGCTTTTCGGCCTGGATTTCATCTCCGCCTTTATCCTGGGCTCTGTGGCCTATGCCACCAGCTCCTCCATCTCCGCCAAGATGCTGGAAGAGAAGAAAAGGCTGGCCAATCCAGAGGCGGAATTTATTCTGGCCCTGCTCATATTCGAGGACCTGGTGGCCCCCATCCTGGTTTCCTTTATCGCAAGCATCCAGGGTGGGCAGGAGATCACCGCCCCTTTCATGCTCCTGCTCCTGGCCAAGATACTGTTCCTGCTCCTAGGTGCCATCATTATAGGTCACTTCGGCTTCAAGAAGCTGAACCAGTTCGTGGCCAAGCATATCCAGAAGGATTTCATGCCCCTTTTGGCTGTAGGTATTGCCTTGGGCTATGCAGGGGTGGCCATCCAGCTGGGCCTCTCTGAGGTCCTGGGGGCTTTTTTGGCCGGGGTCATGCTTTCCGAGACAGGCCGCGCCTCAGAGCTGGAGCATCTGCTGGTGCCCATCAGGCACTTAACCCTGCCCTTTTTCTTCTTTTGGTTCGGTACCAGCATCGATCTGGGACAAGGAGTGCCTTTTTTGGGCATGCTCCTGGTCCTTTTGATATGGGCCCTGCTGGGCAAATCCTGCACCGCCTACTGGGGCGGAAGGTTATTCGGCCTGACCAGGAAGGTCTCCTGCCGCGCAGCCTTCTCCATGGTGCAAAGGGGAGAGTTCTCTGCCATCATCGCCAGCCTGGCTGCCCCGCAGCTAAGAATCTTCAGCGGGATCTATATCCTGATCACAGCTATTATCGGGGTGCTTCTCTTTAACAAGGCCCCGGCAATAGCCAACTGGTACCATGATAAGTGGTGCAAAAAATGCGCACTGGAGGAGGCAGAAGCCAAATAGCTGGCTTCAGTTGAACAGCTTATTCAATCCTTCTTTGAGCTGGTCCGCGCCCTTTTCCATCTCCTGCCTGCCTTTTTCCAAGACATCAGAATCCTTGGGACTTTGCTCTGCCTGGCTTTCCTCCTTTTCTATCTCCTCTAGGACATTGGCGCAGGCATCCGCCTGGGCACTATCCCCGGCCAGCAGCCCTGCTGCTGCCCCTGCAGGACCAAAGAGAATGCCGCCTCCCACTCCCTTGCCTATGCTGATCAAGGTCCTGCCCGGATCCAGAACCATCTTGGGCTCAGCCAATGTACCTCCCAGCTTGAAGGGATTGGCCAGCTCACTCAGGCTAAAACCCAGCTTGCCAGTCAACTGGCCCAGCTTGCCCTGCTTGGGATCAGGATCCAGGCTGACATCCAGCTCCTCGCTGCCCAGATCCACCTCACCCTGCCCCTTGACAGTCATCAGATCGGTATCCAGGACCAGAGCCTGAATCCGGGCCAGGCCTTCTTGGATCTTTATCTCGGTAATGCAGCAGTTGATAACCACCTGCTCCTTTTTCTCCTGGGTAGGATTCAGGAGCCTGAACAGGCTGTCCCTTAGATCACCGCCCAGGGCAGATAGATACTTGTTCTGAACACTGCCCTGTCCCAGAACCAGGCCCGCCTGACCATCCAGGCCAGCCATAATCTCAGCCACCGAACTCCCGGTTCCGGAGACTTGAATATCTGCATCCAGCAGGCCCTGCATCTCAAATTCCGCCTCCAGCTCCTGCAGCATTTTGGCCAGCTGCATACCCTGGATCTCTGCCCCAAGCTGCATCTCTAGCCTGTTTTGTCTGGAGCGCAGGCCAATATCCGCATCCAGGCTGCCCTGGCCGATTTCAGCCTGCACTGGGGAAAGCTTCAGGGCCCCATCCTGCAGGCTGCCCTGCAGTTCCAGCTGGTTCAGGGCCAACCCAGGCAAAATAAGTTTCTCAACCCCCATCTCCAGAGAAGCATTCGCCATATCCAGAAATCCTGCGTCTATTGGGTCCTGGGGGAATACCTTTTTAGGCCCTGCCTCTTCCTGGCCTGATCCATTGCCTTGCTTCTTCCCTTCCGAGGACTTCTTCTGCTCCCCTTTCTCTGACTCTGGCAAAAGGGCTTTTACATCCAAGAGACCGGACTGCAGATCAGCTTGCACCTTGGGCTTGGAACCAGAGACATCCAGATCCAGGGAGCCCTGCAGATCACTTTGCCCCAGTTTGCAGTCCAGCCCGGACACTTGGTAGGCTTTGGTCCCTGTATCCTGGAGCCTGGCCTTGAACTGCAAAGGTTTCTGCAGCTTGACTCCTGAGCCAAGCAACTCCTGCAACCCTGCCAGATCCTTGGCTTGGCCAGAGATTTTGACGTCCAGGCCTGCTTGGCTCAGCACATCTTGGATCTCACCTTCTAGAGCCAGCTCCAGACCCAGGGCAACTAAATCAAGATCCAGATCCCAGACTTGATCCTTTTGCAAAAGGGCCTGGATGGAACCTAGGCTACCCTGACCGGAAAAGGCCTGCTCCTCATACCTGCCCTGGAAATCAAGGTTGATATCACTCTCGGGGGACTCGGTCCTGAGCTGGAGATCCTCCAAAAAAAGGCTTGTGGACTCTCCAGTGCCCAGGTCCCTGTAGACCAGAGAGGCCTCCTTGATCTGCAGGTCATACACGGTAAGCAAGGGCAGAGAGGACTCTGCATCGCCCTCTGCCTGCTGCCCGTTTGCTGCATCTTTCTCCTGGGCCTCAGGCTTTTGGCCTGTATCCAGCTCGAAATTGTAGCGGCCCTGCTTACTGGCTTCCAGCAGGATCTTGGGCTTGACCAGGACCAGTCTCTTGACCTCCACCTCTCCCTGCAGCAAAGGCCAGAGCGCCACTTGGACCTGGAACCTCTGGATGTCCGCCATGGGCTCCTGACTGCCCCAAGCAGCGTTTTCCAGGCTTACTTCCTGTACTACCAAAGAAGGAGTAAAGCCGAAATCCAACTCCACATCCCCCTGCATTTTGAGCTGCCTGCCGGTGGCATCCAGCACAGCCTGCTCGATCCTGGGCTTTAGCTTGTTGAAGTCATAAGTGGCCAAAACAGCGTATGCAGCCACCACGATCAGGACCAGGAATCCTGCAAAACCAATCAGGATCCATTTCCAGGGGAATCTTTTCTCAGACATGGGTTTCCTCCAGGGTTATAAGCTGGGGCCATAAACCAGCATAAAAGCTTATAAGACACGGCACTAGCTCTGATAAAGCCTGTCCAGGGCCTGGAAGAGCTGTTCCCTGCTGTGCTCAAAGCTCTCCATCAGGCTTCTGGCCTTATCCTGCCTGCCCTGCTGCACCAAGGAGACTATCTTTTGGGCATAGGCATGCACCTCTTTATGGTGCTTGCCCACCTCTTCGAAGGCGAGCAGATCACTTAATTTTTGTCCTGCCTGACTATAATACCATTTACCAAATTCGCAATCCCTATCTGAAGCCACTTCCTCAGGGGACATGCTCTCCAGGCCCTGGATAACGCTCTCCAGCCGGGAGCGCCATTTGAGGTGGGCATTTTTTACCTTGCCGATATCAAACCTTTCCTCCCCGATCTGAAACTGTTTGTTGTCCTCTGCCATCCTTTGGGCCAGCTTTTCTATGTCCTGGGCATTGGACTTGACCTGGATACTGTTCTTGGCAATCTCCTGAGCAGACTGGTTGACCATGGCAATATCCTTGGCCACATCCTGGGCCACAGTAGAGCTCTGGGAGACATTCTCCGTGATCTCCTGCACCCCTTGGGAGGCCTGGGCGATATTCTGGCTTATCTCCTGGGTGGCAGTGGTATGCTCTTCCATGGAGGAGGCGATCTCTGTGACCAGATCCTTGACCTGGTCTACCACCTGGGCGATCTGGGAGATCTCCTGGGCGGTCTGGTCTGTGGAATCCTGGATCCTGCCCACGCTGTCTTTGATCTTTTCCGTGGCCTCCCCGGTTTGCTGAGCCAGCTCCTTAATTTCATTGGCCACCACTGCAAAACCCTTGCCTGCCTCCCCTGCCCTGGCCGCCTCTATGGTAGCGTTCAGAGCCAGGAGATTGGTCTGGGCAGATATGGAAGTTATGGTCTCTGTGAACTCGCCTATAGACTGTGCTGCCTGATGCAGATCCTGCACCCTTTGCTTGGCCTGCTGGGCCTGCTCCGAGGCCTGCTTGGTAATTTCCCCTGCGCTCTCGGTATTTTGCTCGATCTCTGATATGGAGGAGCTCATCTGCTCTGCAGAGGAGCTGACCGTGTTCAGGTTGCTGGAGGCCTGTTCCACAGCAGAGGCAATAGAGTTCATATTGGTGCTCATCTCTTCTGCTGCTGCAGCTACTGTCCTGGATCTTTCCGAAGTATCCCCTGCCGAGGATGAGAGCTGTTCCGAGGTTTGGCTCAGCTCCTTGGAGGCCGCACTCATGGTGGAGACGCTGCTGCTCAGGCCCCTGAATGCCTTGCGCAGATGCTGCAGCATGCCCTGCAGCCCCTGCAGCAGGTCTCCGATCTCATCCCTACCTGCCAGACTGATGCGTATGTCCTGGGTATAATCCCCTGCGTCCATGGCGGAGACCAATTGGGCTGCCTCCTGAATTGGTCTGCTGAACTGTCTGGCCAGAAACCAGCCCAAAAACACAGCCAAAAGCACACAGACCAAACCTGTGCCCAGTATCACAGTAAAGCCCCAGGAGAAAGCTGCAGCTGCTGCAGATCTGCCCTCCTGGATATTTCCATCTGCAATCTCCTCTATGCGCACCAAAAAAGTGCTTATCTCTTGCAGATTTGAGCTGGATTTCTGCAGACCCTGTTTATCCAGCCCTTCTGTCTGAGCCTGGCTTTGCAGCACTGATTTCAGGCCTTCTCTGGCCTGCTGCAGCTTGCCCCTGGCCTCCTGGGTCAGGCTGCGCACCTCTGCCGGGGGGACAGAAAAGCTAATTCCCAATCCATGCTGCTCATAAACCTCTGCCAGATTCCCGGACTGCACTTCCTGTCCCTGGGTGCCCTGCTCCAGGATATGCAACCACATCTGCATTGCCCGCATTTGCTCCTGCAGTCCCTGTTCAGTCTGCTTATCTATTTTCTCCTGCAACTGCGCATCCTGCAGGCTGTTTTGCAGCTCCAGAAGGGTAATCCCTGCCTCCATGCTGGCATCTTTGACTGGGAGCCTTTGAGTAAGGATCACATCCATTTCCTGGGAGTAGCTGAAAAAGATGTACAGGCCAGCACCTGCTGTAAGCAGGACCAAGACAGCCAGGACCAGAAAAGAGCTAAGCAGCTTACCCAACAGACCCATGTTCTTTACTCTAAGCATACCTATGCTCCTTTGCTACTTTTGTATTTTATCCAGATAAAAAGAAAGATTCACCCCTTGTCCAAGACTGCAACTCCTAATCCCCTACTTAATCACCCTAGCTTTTAGGTAGGAAATTGGCAATCCGACTTTTGCCCTGATAAAAATAAAAAAACCCCTGCGCTCTGACAGGGGTTTTGGAATAGGCCACAAAGCAGACAATCAGCAATATTTAATCAATCAAAATGCCCCTCTGGGAAGCCTATATACTCCACCGAGATGATTTCGTATTCAATCCTGCCCTTAGGAGCCTCCACCACTGCATCATCTCCAGCCTCTTTGCCCAGCAGGGCCCTGGCCAAAG
>JBNJDO010000068.1:0-12332 GCA_051744965.1 Thermodesulfobacteriota bacterium
CACCAGGCTGACATAGTGCACAGGGACATAAAACCTGCCAACCTCCTGCTCAGCCTGCAGGAAGAGGTCAGGATAATAGACCTGGGCTTATCCAGACTGCACGGGGAAATCCAGAGCCACCCCCAGGGCATGATTGTGGGCTCTCCCTATTACGCTGCCCCGGAACAAATAGAAGATCCGGAGCAGGCCGGACCCAGTGCTGATCTTTATTCCCTGGCCGTGGTCCTGTACAGGATGGTCACTGGTCAGCTGCCGGAGCAATCCCCAGGGATATCAAAGCAGGACAGCTTCTTGGGACAGCAATGGACAGCCTTTCTGCAAACAGCTCTGGCCATGGCCCCTGGGCAGCGCTTCCAGGAGGCCTCGGAAATGCTGCAGGCATTGCAAGTCCTGCAACAGGACTGGAAGCAAAAAAGGCAGGAAATCTGCAAATTGCCAGAGCCTGAGAATTATACCTGGAATCCGGAAGACAAGCCCCTGCGCAAGGAACCTATATTCACCGGAAGTGGAGAAAATGGGACTTGGGCCAACCTGGACAGGCTCCTGCAGCCCAAAGGCTTTCTAGAGAGCGAGTTCAGCAGCCTCCAGGAGGGCATCTTGGATTCAGCCACCGGGCTTGTCTGGGGCTATACTGTCTCCAGAATCCCGCTCACCCAGCAAGAGGCCTGGGAGTTTATTGCCGGGTTGGCTGCTGGTTCCAGTCCCTGGCGTCTGCCCACCCTGGAGGAGCTGCTTAGTCTGCTGCAGCCCAGGCGCAGCCTGGAAGAGGTCTGTGCCCCGCCCCTGGAGCAGCTACAGGGTATAGCCCGACTCTGGAGCGCGGATCAGCAGACCAAGTCCAAGGGCTGGGTCTTGGACCTGGAGCAAGGCGCAGCCCTGGCCCAGGACAGACATTGCAGATTCCGGGTGCTCCCGGTCCAGGACGCCTCAAGCTCCACAGATTAAAAAATCTGCTTTAGGCGAAGGAGGATCTTATGCCGGAAGCCAACATCCCTGACTGGCTGCGCTGGGCCCGGGAAATCCAGGCCATCAGCCAGATTGGGCTCCTTTTCAGCAAAAACCACCACGAGGAAAAGAACTTCTCCAGGCTGCAGGAAATTGCTGCGGAGATGCTGGAAAGGCATTCCAATCTGGAGCTGGACCAGATTCGTAAAATATTCCAGGATCAAAAAGGTTACGCCACGGTCAAAGTGGATGTCCGGGGCGCTATAGTCCAGGACAACAAGATTTTGCTGGTGCAGGAACGCAGCGACGGGCTTTGGTGTCTGCCCGGAGGCTGGGCTGACGTGGGTGAGACTCCCTCAGATATGGTGGCTCGGGAAATCTGGGAGGAAAGCGGCTTCCAGGCAGAGCCGCAGCGCCTAATCGGGGTCTATGACGCCAACCGGGGCCCAGAGCCATTATCCTTTTTCCATGCCTATAAGCTTGTCTTTCTGTGCAGTATAGTTTCCGGCTATGCCAGGCCCAGCCCTGAGACTTCCGCAGTGGATTTTTTTGCTTTCGATCAAGTACCTGCCCTTTCAGTGCCCCGCACTACCCAGAGGCACCTGGATGATATCCAGGCCTATCTCCAAGATCCAGATCTTCCGGCTGTATTTGATTAGCTGCAACACTTCATACTACCTTGAAATTATATGTAATCATCAGCTTCCTCGAGCTCATGACCTGTACTGGACGTCTAGGACTGGACAGGCTGGACAGAAGCTACAACATTTGGCAACTTGTACAAAACTGCGGCAACAAAGTGAATACATACAAATACCATAGGCTACTTTTGTCTGCACAGCTGCAACAAGAGCCTGTGATCCCTGGTGCGCCAGGACTCCGTGAGAGGGCTGCCATCCTCTAAGGAGATGTTATGAGTAATGTTTTTAACTGGAATGAATCATTCCTGGTGGGTATATCCCAGGTGGATGACCAGCATAAGAAGCTGGTAGATTTGATTAACGACCTTGGTGAAATAGCCCTGGATAAAGAGGTGATCAATGCGCAAAAATTCAGGGAGGCCAGCAATGCTATGCTGGAGTATGCTAAGGTCCATTTTAGAGATGAAGAGGCTTTGATGAAATCCGCTGGCCTGGACCCTAACTTTATTCAGAATCACCATTTTCTGCACCGAACCTTTTTTGAAGAGGCCCGGGTCTGGGATACTTACAATGGCCAGCTTTCACCACAACAGGCTAAACAATTATTGAACTATCTAGTAGACTGGCTTGCCTATCACATTCTTGGCACAGATCATAGCATGGCCAGACAAATAAAAGCTGTGCAGGCTGGCCAAAGTGCGGAGCAAGCCTACCAGGCCGAAGCCGAAGGAGCCCAGACCGGGACTGAGCCTCTGCTTACCGCTTTGAAAGGTCTTTTTGAAACGGTTTCTCAGCGCAACCAGGAACTGCGCAAGCTGAACCAAACCCTGGAACAAAAGGTTGAAGAGCGCACGGCTGAATTAAAACAGGCCAACCGCAAGCTGGAAGCCCTAGCAGTAAATGATGAACTGACCGGGCTGCCCAATCGACGCTTTGCCATGAGCTTATTGAACAAGCTTTGGGCTGAAGCAGAAACAAACAGTTATCGTTTCTCTGTTCTTTTGCTGGATGCTGATAAGTTCAAACAAGTAAACGACATATATGGACATGCCGAAGGTGACGCCCTGTTGCAGTCAATTGCGTTGACACTTCAGGAGGCTGTTCGTAACGATGACACTGTTTGTCGTCTAGGTGGTGATGAATTTTTAGTAATCTGTCCTGGGTGTTCTGAAAACGAAGCTGCCCTGGTAGCGGAAAAAATATTAAACGCCCAAAAAGAATACTGCAATTCTGAAGGGATAGTCTGTTGGAACGGCGCAGTCAGTATTGGATTTGCCCAGGCTCAGCCATCCATGCACCGGCCCGAGGACCTTTTGAAAAAGGCTGATCAGGCCCTGTACGTAGCTAAGCGCAAGGGAGGCAGCCAGGCTGCCAGTGCTCATCATGCGCTAAACACAGAACTTGCAAAATAACATTGTCAAGCAAGACTCTAGCCAAGAGCTTAAGTGAAACTACTGTGCATAAACACCCCTTTTACACCTTGCTTGCTCAACGCAAAGAAGCGGCGATTTTCTCTGCCAGATGGGCAATATTCAGCTCCTGGAGCTTGTCCTGGCCGGGAACACCCTTGTCCTTGCTCCAGCCCCGCCCTTCCCAGTACTTGGGAAGGGCCTCGTCGAACAGGGCCTGGGGATCGCCGCCAAATGCTGCTTTGCCCTTGTACGGTCCGTTGGGCAGGGGTTCCTCAAACCAGCGATTGGGGAACATTTCCAGGCAATCCCATTCCTGCCTGGGCTCCTTTATCTGCTGGGTATACAGGTTAAACAATCGGGTCAGGGCATAGGCCCGTTCCCCTACCTGCAAGAACTCCTTCTTGCTGAAGTCGGACCATCCTGTCGCAGCCTGCAGTAGCTCCACATTACCCTCGTCTCCCCAGAAACCGCTGGCGAACATGCAGTAGACCATTGAGTTAATGGCTGCTGTGGCGTTTTGACCCTGGATAGCAGCCTCAAGATCAATGGGCTCGCCCAAGAAACCTGAACTACCGCCTCCGGTATGCTCACATGGCCTAACCGCAGTCACATATTCCAGGGCGTTTTTGGCCTTGTTGCTCCGGGTGCCATGGGCGGGCTGGGCATACCTGTGCCCGGTCATGGAATAATACATGATGGATGGGTCATCCTTCTGCTCACTGAAGTGCTTGGCAGTTTCCCATGTCCCTTTGGCCAACACCTCTCCCACGCCTTTCTTATCCACCACTTTTCGCATCAGCTTGTGCACCGCGTGCACATCACCCCAGCTCAAATCCACTCCATCCAGGTCTTGGGGCTGAACAAGGCCCCGTTGCCTGAGCTCCATGAGCATAGCCAGCAAGGCCCCGCCTTCAATAAAATCAAGTCCGTAGTCATCAAACAGGCTGGTGGTAAACTGGGTCTGGGCTGCATTTTCCACCTGATCCACATGGCTGCCGGCATAAGAATCCTCTGGATCTTCCCCCTTTTCTTCCAGGTAGCCCAGGTTGCCTCCGACCATACCCATGGCCTCCCAGTCCGGCATGTCAGTGATGGTCCCGTTCAGCAGGGAATCCTTGCTGGTCACTTCTGCAGTATACAGGCAGTGCAGCAGACATCCGGGACAGGACTGCTTACGCACCCAGCTGGCCTGGTTCACGAAAGGTCCGGACAGGGACTTGACCGTGTTTGGATCGCTCCAGCTCTCCCATTGCCAATTGCGGATAGGGAAGCCGCCTATGACATTGTCTTGCTTTGCGCTGATCCCGGCAGTACCGTAGGTACGCCAGAAATCGCTTTCTTTTTCGCGTTTCTGGATTTTGTGCATCAACTGCAAGAACCTTTGCTTGTTGGCAAACTTTTGCCCTTGGGTTCCCCGGACCACGATGCCCTTGACATTCTTGGAGCCCAGCACAGCTCCTGCCCCATATCTGCCGTGGGCCCGTGCCCCTTCGGTCATCACATTGGCGTACCAAATCTGCTGTTCTCCTCCTGGGCCAATAACCCAGGCGCTGGAGAGACGCTTGGCTCCCACGCCTTGATCTGTGGGGGCTCTCAAGTCGGCCCATTTTTCTGTCATGTCTTGCCTGGCCAAGCTGCCCTTGGACTGCTCTAAAGGGGCCAGAACCTGTTTACGCATGGCCATCTCCGCCTCTTCTGCCCCCATTCCCCAATAAGGGCCTGCATCCCTTATCTCCACGGTATCGTCGACAATTGCCAGATAAACAGGCTTATCTGCTTTGCCCACGATCTGGATTCCGTCCCATCCTGCGAATTTCAGATTGGCTCCGCCCTGTCCCCCGCAAAACGTAACGCAGGCGAAATTGTAAGGGCTCTTGGTCACGATGGCAGTCCTGGCATTGGGGGAGGCCCCTGTGACTGGACCCACCATCAGCTGAAACATGTTCTCCGGGCTCAGGGCTTGGATGTTTGGCTCTGCAATCCCTTCTTGGAATAAGTAGTGCATGCCCAGTGCCCACCCGCCCAGATAGGTCCTGTACACCTCTTCTGTGGGCTCGATGCTCTGCACCTGGCCTGTATTGAGGTCGACTCTGGCTATTTTCCCGGTAAATCCTGTATATTCCGCCATCACAGATCCCTCGCCTGGTTGTATAGTTTGCGATACTGCAGCTCGGCAGCATGGTCCGGATTCTGGGCATAGTAGCGTCCGTTGACCAGAACAGGTATAAACTCCAGGGCCCCTTCCGGACAGGCCTGAACACAGGCCGGATCTCCACCGCAGCGGGTACAGACCTGGGCCTTTTTTTCCAGGGGATCAAAGGAAATTCCGCTGCCGAACTGCTCCTCGCAGATTTCCAGGCAGCGGCCGCAAGCATCCAGACCCAGGCATTTATCCCTGTCCACATTCAGGTACCCCTTGCCGGTATAGCCCTCTTTTCCTTCACCTTCTTGAACAGTATGCAGGGCTCCGGTGGGACAGACAGCCTGGCAGGGATGCTGGTCCGCTCCTTCTGCCCATTTAATGAGCTCACAGTGCTGACAGACATTGACGAAATCCACATATTGAAAGCGCATGGGTCGGATTCTGGCATATTCCAAGTTGATGCTCTGCTTGGCCCCTTCTGGATCCACCTCAGGCATGAATTTTTCTGCGCAGGCCAGGGCGCAGCTCAAACAGCCTGTGCATTTGCCGGGATCGACAATAATCGTGTATTCTGCCTTGGCTTCCCCTTCTGCGGCTGCTGCCTTGTCCACAGCCAGCCCAGGGACTGAGGCGAATACACCCAGGGCGAACATCAAGCGTACAAAATCTCGACGACTGATACGCCCAGCCCATAAGTCCTCCTTCAGCTCTTGCACCCTTTCCTGCTTACTGACATCCATTGCAACCTCCTTAACGTATCTCATCCTATACAATCCGGGACCTTCTTGGCCACTATACGCATATGGCCTTTCTCCTGCTCTGCCAGGACCAGGAGCCCTTGGGCTGCTTCCTGGTCGCTTAGGCTATCTGCCAGATGCCGGTAAAGATCATAGGCCTGGCTTTCAATCTCCAGGGCCATTTCTGCCAGGGCCAGACATCCGCCTTGATCAAAGGCCTGCAGCCTGTCCAGCATCTCCTGCAGTGAGCGCCCTCCTTCCACAGTCTCTCCAGGTAAGCTGTCAAACAATTCTGCAAAGGGCTGCTCCGGGCCGTCGTACTTCTTAAGCAGGTTGTACACGCTGCGGGCATGGGTACGTTCCATATCCTGAATATCGCCCAGATCAGCTCCTGGCCACCTTGCAGCCAGCTCCTGATAAAAGCGGAATGCGCCTTTCTCCAGATCCATGGCCCGCAGTAGCAGCTCGCGCACCGAGGCCTCAGGGTCAAAGGCTTCTACTCTGGGATAATCAGGCAGGGCCACCCCGGACCAGGCCAAGATACCGCCTTGCAGATTGTAGATCCCGGCTGCAGTGCCTTCCAGTGCATCTGCGGCTAGCTCGGAAGCGCTCTGGGAACGCTTGCCGCTGCGGCAGTAGAAGATGAGATCCTGCTCTGGGTCCAGACGGGAGAGGTGCTGTTCAAACTCCGGCAAGGGCAGGTTCAGGGCTCCGGGGATGTGCTCCTGGGTGTACTCCTCAGGCTGGCGCACATCCACCAGGGTATAAGCCTTCTCCTTGCGGCTAGAGCGGTATTCAAGGAAATCTTCCGGATACATGGACTGGACTGTTCTATGGCTCATGTCTTTCTCCTGTTATGAATCTATGTTCCTCGCTATCCACCGCTTTGCTTTACAATGAACCCCTGTTTTCTGAGCTCCTCCACTAGCAGGTTCCGATGATCTCCCTGAATCTCGATCACCCCGTTTTTTACTGTCCCCCCGCTGCCGCATCTGCTTTTTAAATGCCGGGCCAACTGGGTCAGGGCCTGCCCTTCAATGGTGATCCCCGTGATGATACTCACCCCTTTGCCTTTCCTGCCCTTGGTCTCCCTACCAACCCGCACTATCCCATCTCCTGCAGGCGCTTGGTTTTCTTTCCGGCACCGACAATCAGCCTTGGGCTTTGCGCAACCAGGACAAATTTTCCCTTTGTCCGAGGAATACACCAAATTGCTGTCATTTTTGTTCCGATTGCTGTTCATGCTATCTCTCAACTAACAAGCTTTGCAGACAGGCACTCCATCTTGCCAATCTCGTCACTGCCAATGAAGCTGGACTGGGGAGCCTCCAGGCCCACCTCCTGCAATTAGGCCTCGAATCCCTGCACATCCACCCTGTACTTGCCCACACAGGCCTGACCGGAAATTCTGGTATGGGCTAGGAACCTTTGCCCGCCTTGCAGGCCGATCAGCTGGGATCCCTGCCGTCTTCCCTACAAATTCCAATGCGATCGGAAACCACAGGGCCTTGGCTGTGGCATTCCAGACAAGTTTCCATACCTTTTTTAACAGCTTAAAGTAAAGGCTGAAACATCTTCTCCAACATTTCTCAGGCATTGATCCTGTTTGGTCAAGAGGTTATCATTCAACTGATAATAATTTACTTTTGCTGAATTGGCCAGCTTATTAAAGCAATACATATTCCAGGGAGGAAACAATGTCCGTGCAAAGACTCCAAGCCCGGGATCTGACCCAGGCCCTGCAGCCAGAAGAGCTTGCCTTGCAAAGCACCAAGGAGATAGAGCCCATAGAGGATCTGGGCAGAGTTCTGGGCCAGCCCAGAGCAGTAGAAGCCCTGCACTTCGGCACAGGCATGCCCAAGCAGGGCTTTAATATCTTTGTCCTGGGGCCTTCAGGTACTGGCCGCCACGCCCTGGCCAAGGAGATCTCCTCCCAAAGGGCCCTGAAAAAGGAACCTCCTGCAGATTGGTGCTATGTAAACAATTTCCAGGAAAGCACCAGGCCCAGGGTCTTGATGTTGCCCTCTGGCCAGGGGAGAAAGTTTGTCCAGGATGTACAAAACATGGTCCTGGAGGCCAGGAATTCTCTGAAAGCGGCATTTGAGAGTGAAGAGTACCAAAATCGGGTCCAGGCCCTGGAACAGGAGCTGAAAGACCAGCAGCAACAGGCCTTCCAGGAGCTGCAGCAAAAGGCCCAGGACAAGGGCCTGAGCATGGTCCTGCAGGAGGGCCTGAGCCTTAACTCGCCGGTAATGATCATCTATTCCGGTAGCAAGCTCTCCAGGCGGGCTGTGCAAATCGCCTTGAATATGGCCAGGGCTGTGCAGGGCGAGGTACTGGCCCTGATCCCTGCGCAAAGCGAAAGCGCTTACCAGGCCAGACGCGCTGAACTAGCAGAGCATTTTCCGGAAGGCTCAGTCAAGACCTATACCAGACAGATCAAGGCTGTGGAACTGGAAAACCTTCTGGCGGCAGTGCAGGCTGAACAAGGCAGCCCCCTGGTTTTGCCTGTGGAAGAGGAGCACTTCAGCCTGCAAGACCTGCAGAGCCTGATAGACAAAATCAGCAGTCCTGTGCTCCTGGTGCGCTACTCTGGATAGTAACAATATGGACTGACTCCTAACTCCTGCTCCCTTGTTTGCGCCTGAATATCTTTTATGCTGTGTAAATCCAACATCCCCTAAACGCTTTGAGAGATGATGATGAAAAGCGGACAAGACTTCCTGGAGGATCTGGCAGGTTTTGCGCCCCAGATATATTGCAATGGAGAAAAGGTGCAGGATTTTGTTAAACATCCCTTGCTGCGGCCAGTGATCAACACTGCCCAGGCCACCTATGACCTGGCCCTGGAGCCTGAAAATGCCGAGCTGATGTCCGCCTCTTCACCCTTGACCAACAAGCCGGTCAATCTCCTTTCCACCTTGTTTCAGGAAAATCAGGACCTGGTCAGGTCTGTAAAGCTTCGCCGCTGGTGGCAGAACCAGGTAGGCAGCTGCAATGCAGGCAGATGTGCTGGCGCATGCGTGGCCAATGCCATATACCACGGCACCTATCTCCTGGATCAGGCCCAGGGCACAGACTATCACCAGAGATTTCGCGAGTTCTATAAGGGCGTGCATGAGCAGGACAAGATATGTGCTGCCGGGGTGATGTGCGTCAAAGGCGACCGCAGCAAAACACCTGCGCAACAGCAGGATCCGGACCTCTACCTGCGGATGGTCAGAAGGGATGCAAAAGGCATTGTGGTGCGCGGGGCCAAAGCCCATCAAAGCAACGGTGCCCTGGCGCACGAGATCCTGGCGATCCCTTTTCGGCCCCTGGGAGCGGAAGAAGAGGATTACGCTGTCTCCTTTGCAGTCTCTAATGGCACAAAAGGTTTGATCCATGTCTGGCAGCACAACCTGCATGACTCCAGGCGGATGGTAGCCCAGGACAGGGATTTGGGCAGCAGGGAGTACGGCCTGGAATACCACGGGACTTGCCTGACCATATTCAACGATGTCTTTGTTCCTTGGGAGCGGGTGTTCATGTGCGGTGAATACATGCATTCAGCCCCTTTTGTGGACAAGTTCGCAGATCTGATACGTATGTGCGGAGGGGGCTGCAGGCCCGGGGCTGTGGACCTGGCCTTAGGGGTCATGGCCCTGGTTGCTGAGCATAATGGCCTGGAGAAGGCCGGGCATATTGCGGAAAAATTGACCAACATCTCCCATCTGAGCGAGACAGGCTACGGATGTGCCCTGGCTGGCGCCTATGAGGGCAAGAAAGAGGAGTCTGGCTTGACCTTTCCAGACAGCCTGTATGCCAACGCAGCCAGGCTAAGCGGCTCCTATGCCTTTGCAGAGGCCCACAAGTGGCTGGGGGATATCGCTGGGGGCCTGATTGCCACTATGCCTGCGGAAGCGGATTTTGAATCCCAGGAGATTGCAGACCTGCTGCAGAAGTATCTGCAGGGCAAAAGGGATGTGCCTACTACTGACCGGACCAGGGCCTTGCGCTTTGCAGAGATGCTGGGTGCCGGGCCAGTGCTGCATGGCCTGATGTGCGGCGGTGGCAGCCCTGAAACCCAGAAAATGGTTATTCGCAGGCACCTGCACCTGGAGCACAAGAAAGGACTGGTCAAAAGGCTGTCCGGGATTGAGTAGCAGTAGCAATCCTTTTTGGCCTCGCTTTTGATATATTCCTTTATCTCCTGGGAGGACATATTGGCGGTGCCTGGCATATCGCGTTCAATTATTTACTTAGGCATAACAACCTCCTTAAGCTATTTTCAAGCTGTTAGCCAAGAAACGCTCGCCCCTAGAGCAGCTACCAACGGAAGCCATATTCCAAAGTAAAGAACTCAGGATTCATATCTGCCAAGGGCTCCCTGAGCTTTGCCAGCTCTTCTTCAGGTCCGTGGACTTCCAAACGAACTATTTCTGAGATCTTCAAGGCCTCTTTTAATAGATAACTCACATTCTCCAGATGCTTCAACAAGCCATCCGCATCCTGGTATCCCTCCCGGCAATGGGCTAGATTTCCATTAAAGCTGTAGCCATAATAGAGACACTTGGTTTCTGTTTTGGTCTTTTCCACAAGCTGTTCGCACAGCCTTTTAAATTCATCGAGCTTGCCTTGATGTACTTGAAAGTAGGGAACAATTGTGCAGCATGTATCCTGGGTGGCCATAACTATTACTCCTCCTGTTTGGGGTTAATATTTGGCCCTGCACAGCATAAAAAGGCTTTTAAAGTCCATAAGCCTGTCCGCTCCTGCAATGTCGCCCAGGCGACAGCTGAAGGTAAAAGCCTGGACACTCCCTGGCCAAGATCCAAATAAGACCTCGGCTAATCCTTCCCTTGGCGCAGAAAATTATGCTCGTGCTCCTCCAAGCGCACAAACCTGTATCCCTGTCTTTCAAGGCCGGAAATACCCTCTTTCAGGCCTTCCGCAACCTCAGATCCAGGCCGGTTCATGTGGGCCAGGATTATCCCGCCAGGCTCCACTTCCTGCATGCGCTTTGCTATTTCCTCCCTGCTCAGAGTGGCTCCCTTATCTGCGGCTACAGTGAATCCGATTACCTCCAGGCCCAGATCGTTTACCATGCGCACCGCGAGCTCGTCGTAATGAGCTGTTCCGGAGCGGAAATACCGAGGTTGCTGGCCCACAACCTCCTCAATCCTGCGGCTGCAGGGCAGGACTTCCTGCACTATCTCCTCTGGGCCTTCTGTGCCCTTTATCCCGTAAGCCTCTTCTCCGGAGACCGAAAGGGGGAGGTGCCTGGTGCCGTGATTGGCTATAGAGAACAAAGGATCCTGGGCCAGCTCCTCAAACACCCCTTGGTTCTCCTCTATCCATAGGCAAGTGATGAACAAGGTGGCAGGGATTCCCTCCTGCCTCAAATATTCTATCAGCTCACTGTCATATTCCCCATCGCAGGCATCCAGGGTAAGGGCGGCTACCCTTTTGTCGGTATCCAGTGCTACTATCACCCCAGGCACCTCCTCACCCCAATACTTTGGCTCCAGATGGCTATACTTGCTGGCTATCCTTCCCTCAACAGCCTCTGCTGCAGCAGCTGAATGGCTCCCCTTTGCTATTTCTTTAAATGCATGTCCTTGCCCAGAAGGAAGAGTCAAGGGCAAAAATAAGGAAACAAGGCATAGAAGCAGTAGGCTAAGCCGCGCCATGCTGGTAAATCTCATCCAGACCCCTGATTGGCAGAGTTCATGATCCTTGCCGCCTCCTGGCTCGAGGCTTGAGCTGGGAACTTAACCTTGAATTCTATAAAATGTATGTTTCCTCCGGACATCAGTCAATTCAATTCCAGCCAAACCTTGGCGAATGCAATGCGCAAGCTTAACTGCCCATCCAGATTTGACAACCCGGCCTGAGACACCTATCTCAAGCGTTTCCAGCGCAGCGTGGCTAGCAGGAGAGGAGAATGACCAGGGATACAGGAAAAACGCGTATTCTTTTTACTGGAGACGTGCATATTGGCCGTGTCTCTGCTGGACTGCCGGGTTCTCTGCCCCAGGGCACCGGTTGCGCGACAGCCGCCTGGCAAAGGATAGTGGATCTGGCAGTCGCCCAAGACGTGGATCTGGTCTTTATCTGCGGGGACCTGGTGGATGCTGATGCCAGCTTCCAGGAGGTCTGCCAGCCAATCAAGCAGGGCATAAGCAAACTGGAGCAAAACTGCATCACTGCCTTGGCTGTTGCCGGCAATCACGACTTTGATCTGCTCCCCCAACTGGCGCACAGCATAAATTCCCCAAGGCTGCGCCTTTTGGGCAGCCGCGGCACTTGGCAGCGCTATCTGCATTATCAACAAGGCCAGCTCAAGCTGGCTGTGGACGGCTGGTCCTTCCCACAGGCTCAGGTGCGGGAGGACCCTGTCTGCAGTTATCAGCCCCTGGATCCTGGAGCCCCTGTTCTAGCAATGATCCATGGTTTGCTGGACGTAGCAGAC
>JBNJDO010000069.1:0-12164 GCA_051744965.1 Thermodesulfobacteriota bacterium
TGCGCAGGTTCGGCACAGTCCCCCATTCAGGCTTCGGCCTGGGACTGGAGAGGCTGTTGATGTTCATGACCGGAGTGCACAACATCCGGGATGTGCTGCCTTTTCCCCGCACCCCCCAGCAACTGGAGTTCTAAGGCCTAGAACTTGCCCATCTTGGAAGCAGCCTTGACTCGGTTGGAGAGGAGCTTGGCGCAAGTGGGGCAGTAGTTGTGGTGCTCCTTGACGTCAGGGTGCTGCACGGCATGGGTGCGGTCCTCCACTTGGTGCAGGAAGTTGCTGGTGGCAAAGGGCTTGCCACAGGCTTCACAGATCTGCAGTGGGTTCTGGCCGATGATCTCGTCTCGGATATAGATGGTGCGCACATTGTCCTGATCCTGCATGCGGATGGCCCTTGTGGGGCAGATATTCACGCAGGTGGCGCAGCCGATGCAGTTGGCCTCGGGATTGGGCACCACAAAAGATACACCATCCCTTTTCTCCATGCGCAATGCGCCGGCTCCGACTATCTCCCTGCAAGCCCGTACACAGAGCCTGCACCTGATGCACTCGTCAGGTGCAGGTGGCAGCTCCACGCCGCACTCCTCAGCCATCCTGCGGATGACCTTGGACTCCGGGGCCATCTCCGCCAGCCTCTGGAAGGCCTTGGTCCTGGCCCTGTGCACTAGGTCTGTGTCTGTCCTGACCTCCAGGCCTTCATGTACATGCTGCACACAAGCCAGCTTGACTGTGGGTATGTTGTTCTCTCCAGTAATCTGCACCGCACAGATCCTGCAGGTACCTGCAGGGGAAAGGGCTGGGTGGTAGCAAAGGGCAGGGATGTTTATGCCGTGGGCCCTGGCGGCCTGGAGCACACTCTGGCCTTCCTGGGCCTGGATCTCTTGGCCGTTGATGGTGAATGTGGGCATGGGACTCTCTCTTTGGGAGATTTTGGTTGCTGGTTTTTGAGGTTTCACCCAACAGGGCAATAGCCTGGATTGGCCTGCAAGAGCTGCGAAGTTTTGCTTCAGAAGCTCGGCTTTAAGCAAGCCTTCCAGGCCTGGCTTGCAGTGGGGACTACTTTTTGGATTCCAGCATTCTTAGGCAGTCCTGGGGCAGCCTGTGGGTGCCCTTTTCATCCAGGCTGACCTCGATCAGGTCCTCAGGATCATTCTTGCTGGTGTCTGGATCAGTGATGATCCCGTGCAGGCCGACAAACTCATCCATGTAGTCCTCCCAGCGCTCATCCTGGGAGCGGCGATAGATCTCCACCTTCTGTCCTTGCCTGAAGGCCATCCTGCTTCCCCTTTTTTAAAAGGTTATAAGATCTTTGTGCCCTGGATATGTTGAGATTTTTTGTCAGCTTAACATTTCTGGAGGCGGATGCAAGCCTAACTGCCAGGAGGCGTGCTGTCTGAGTGCTGCACGCCAGTCAGCTTTCTGGCGCACTGCAGGCAGTAGTTTTTGCCCTCTACCCGGGCCAGCTCCCCCTGCATCCTTTTAGAGATATAGTCCAGGTACCTGCCGGGCCCCAATACCTTGCCGCAGCTGGCACAGTATTCCAGTTTCAGCCTGTTCAGTATGGTGCCGCACAAGCTGAGTATACGTTCTCCCTCCTGGTCCTTGATCTGCATAGCTGTGGTGGGGCAGTTGTTGGCACAGGCCCCACAGCCGATGCAACGCTCTGCTGTGACCTTGAAGTCAGTAGGTCCTGGCTGGTCAAAGTCCAGATAGCCCAGCTGCAGGGCGTTTATGCCCATATCCCTGCAGACCCGAACACAGGTGCCGCACCTGATGCAGATATCGCAGCGCAGGCATCGCGGAGCTTCCTGCCTGGCCTGTTCTTCGCTCAGGCCGAGCTCCACCTGCTGGAAGGTGATTCTTCTGCGGTCGGTATTCAGAAAGGGCATCCTAGGCCGTTGGAGGTCCATCTTCAGATTGGCCTGGATCTGCAAGGGTTCCAGGTAGCTGCGTCGTACAGGCACCGGCGGCATCTTGGGCTGGGGCAGGCCCAGGAAATAGCGATGCACTGCTGCTGCTGCTTTTTTGCCTCCGCCTATGGCCTCCACCACTGTGGCTGGGCCGGTGACCGCATCCCCTACTGCAAAGACCCCTTCCTGGTCGGTCTGCATGCTTGCGGTGTGGACATGGATGGTGTTTCTGCGGGTGCAGGTCATCTCAGAGAAGTCTTCCAAACAGGAGGTGTCGCAAACCTGGCCTATAGCAGGGATGATGGTGTCCACCTCCAGGATATGATCGCTGCCCTCAATGGGCACAGGTTTTTGCCTGCCGTCCGCATCAGGTTCGCTCAGCTCTGCCCGCAGGCATTTCAGGCCCTGGATTTCTTGGCCCTGGGCCACAATCTCCTTGGGCACGGTTAAGAATAAAAACTGGATCCCCTCCTCTTCGGCCTGGACCACTTCTGTTTCGTGGGCAGGCATTTCTGAGTGGGTCCTGCGATAGACAATGCTTACTTCCCTGCAGCCCAGGCGCAGACAGGTCCGGGCCGCGTCAATGGCCACGTTGCCTCCGCCGATGACAGCCAGTTTCCTGCCAGGCCTGGTGTGATCCCCCAAGGCCACCCTGCGCAGGAGGTATATGGCTGGAATGATCTGGGAATAAAGCTCCTCCCCGGGCAGCCCCAAAGAATAGCACTCATGAGCGCCGATGGCTACGACGAAGGCCTGGAAGCCTTCATCCCGCAGCTGATCATAGCTGGTTTCCCGGCCCAAGCGGCTATTGAACCTGAACTCCACCCCCAGGTCCTGGATCATGTCCACTTCCCGGTCTATAACCTCCCTGGGCAGGCGGTACCTGGGGATGCCGGTCATCATCATGCCTCCGGCAAAGGGCAGGGCCTCTATGATGCAGACCTGATAGCCCCTAAGCGCCAAGTAGTAGGCAGCTGTCAGTCCGCCAGGGCCTGCGCCCACGATGCAGACCTTGTTCCCGTTAGGCTCCGCCTTTTCCGGGTTCTTGTACTGGCCTGCGGACAGGGCCCGCTCCGCAGCAAAGCCCTTCATGCTCATGATGGCAATAGGTTCGTCCACTCTGGCCCGAACGCACATGAACTCGCAAGGATGAGTGCAGACCAGGCCGCATACCCAGGGGAAGGGATTGTCCTTGCGGATCAGCTCCACTGCTTCTGCGTACTTGCCCTGTCCTATCAGGGTCAGGTAGCTGGGAATGTCTATGCCTGCGGGACAGGCCATCTGGCAAGGAGAGGGAGTCAGTTTGCGGCAGTGGCCCTGGGGACAGATATGGGTCTGGATGTGGCTTAGAAAGACCTCTAGATACTGATCCAGGAAGTCTTCCATCTCCTGGCCTAGCTGCTGGCAGCCTGGTTCCAGCTCCTCCTGTCGCTGCAGCTTTCTGGATAAAGCCCGGATGCCTGAGAGGTGCTCATCTCCGGCCTGGCCCTGGGCCACATCCTGGACCAAATCCAGGATTTCGGAGATCAGCTGTCTGCAGCGGGGATGCTTGATTTCTCCTGACCTAAGCTTTCCCTCCAGCCAGTCGTAGCTGGCCCGCACAGCGCAAATTGTCTGGTCCATGTTCTTGGCCCTTTATGGCTTGCTAGTGCTCTGACTGGGAGTAGCCCTGCAGTTGCAGGGCCACTGGATTTACCGTTCCTGGGCTTTGGCCCGGGCGTATCTCTCCCTCCTGATCTGTGGCATTTCCTCTGGCTGGCCGAAATGGATGCAGTGGGTACTGCAGACCGCGGCGCAGGCAGGCCTCAAGCCGGCATCAATCCGGTCCTTGCACAGATCGCACTTGACCACCTTGCCGGTGTCCGGGTTCCACTGTGGCGCGCCCCATGGGCAGGCGGACATGCAGGTTTTGCAGCCCACACAGAGCTGGCTGTCCACGAAAACAATACCGTCCTCAGGCCTTTTCTGCATGGCCCCAGTAGGGCAAGCTGCCACGCACCAGGGGTTCTCGCAGTGGAAGCAGGGCATGAACACAAAAGAGGTCCTGGGCATGTGGCCCACCCATTTCAACCCGGTCTCGATGATCTGGGTAGGCTTGGGCCCGGGCTTTAGGTCCTTGATCAGGCTGCAGGCCAGCTCGCAGGCATGGCAGCCTATGCATTTCTTCTGGTCCTGGAATAGATAGTATTTGCTCATATCCGGATCTCCTATACGCTAAATTTGGCTGAATGCTCTGGCCAGGCCCTAGCCCACTGGTCTGATTGCGACGAAAGTGTCATGCAGGGCCGGGCTGCCGCCCACATGGTCAGTGATGTTCTCCTGGAGTACGGCGTCTGAGACTCCCTTGTTGAAGGAGCGCCGGGCAAAGGCTGACTCGTGTCCGAATCCGTGCAGGAGGAACACCGCCTCGGGATGGATGAAGTCCGTGACCCTGGCCTTGATCACTCCGGATCCCCTGGAGGAGGAGATCTGCACCATGTCCCCGCTCTTGATCCCCAGCTTCGCGGCCTTGGCGCTGTTGATCCAGGCTTCATTCTCCGGTACCAGCTGGTTCAAGTAAGGGTTGTTCTGGGTGGAGACGTGGGTGTGATGGGCACAGCGGCCAACTATGAGCCGGAACCGGTTGTTTTCCTGGGGGGAGTCCGGGCTCTGGTAGGCAGGGAAGGATTCGAAGCCCGCATCCTCCAGCAGGGAGGATACCAGCTCGATCTTGCCCGAGGGGGTCTTGAACTTGAGGCCGTTTTGCCGGTCCCAGAAGATCTTTTTATCTGTATAGGAGACAAAGCCTTTGGCCTGGAAGTCCTGCAGGCTGTATCCAGTAGGTTCCAGCTGCCAGCGCACCAGCTCCTCTGTGCTCTCATAAGGGAAGTACTTGCCTATGCCGAGTCTGTCTGCCAGCCCCTTGAGGATCATGGGCCCAGACCAGGTGTCGAACCTGGGGGGTACTGCCTGCTGGCGCAGAAAGATCTGCGGCTTGGGTCCGTTTGCCTGCTGCACGCAGTCCATGCGCTCCAGATAGGTGGACTCAGGCAGGATGACATCTGAGTACCAGGCAATATCACTGTGGTTGATGTCTATGGTGATGATGATGTCCAGCTCGTCCAGGGCCTGCTTGGTGGTCTTGCTGTCTGGAATGGACATTATGGGATCGAATCTGTAGGCGATCAGGGCCTTTATGGGATAGGGATCCTGGTTCAGTATCGCTTGGGGCAGCATCTGGCCCACTCCGTGATTGGGGTCAGGCAGAGGGAACTCCTGGCTGCCCACCTTGTCGAACCTCTGGGCCTCCACCTTGGGCAGGTCCTGCTCTGTCAGCTTGCGGGCGGGCTTGCCATCCGCTTCACCAGGACCTTTCTTGAAAAAATAGCCACCTGGGGTCTCAATGCTGCCCAGCAGGGTGTTCAGGATCATGATGGAGCGCCTGAGGTGTATTTCGTTTTTGTTGTGCGCTCCGCGGTAGCCAAAATGAAAGATCACATGGGGCTTGTCCTGGCTGACTTCCCTGGCGAAATCCTGGATCTCGCTGGCAGGAATCCCGGTCTCCTGCTCCGCCCACTCTGGGGTATAGGGCTGGATGAACTCCTCCAGCCTGGAGAGTCCGCTTACCCAGCGCTGCACAAACTCCTTGTGGTAGAGTTTTTCCTTGAGCAGGACCTGGATCAGGGCATAGTTCAGAGCCAGGTCCGTGCCAGGCCGGATCATCCAGAAGCGATGGGCCTTGGTGGCTGTCACTGAGGCCCTGGGGTCGATGTAGGTCAGCTTGGCACCCTTATCCAAAGCTTCCATGACCTGGTTCAGGGGCTTGACTGCTATGGCCTCGAACATGTTCCTGCCGTAGAATATGAGCTGCTTGGCCTGGGAGTAATCCATGTTCATCTGGCCGTCTGTATACCCAAACAAGGATCTGCAGGCGGTGTTTATGGAACCCTTGCACAAGGCGTCATGGCTGAAGTAGTTGGGCGAGCCCAAGGCCTTGAGCAAAGTCTTGCTGACATGGGTGCTAAGCTGGGCACGCTCGCCCAGAACAATGCTCTTGCCCCCGTGTTTCTCGATCACCTTTTGCAGCCCCTGGGCAGCATAATCCAGGGCCTCCTCCCAGCTGGCCTTGCGCCACTGCCCTGAACCGCGGGGTCCGGAGCGGATGAGCGGGGTTTGCAGGCGCTGATCGTCATTGACCAGGGCCTTGCCAGCTACGCCCCGAGAGCAAAGGCTACCTGCCATGGCTGGTACATGGGGGTTGCCCTTGATGAAATGTACCTGGCCGTTTTCCACGCTGACCTGGATGGGACAGCGCGCAGTGCACATAAAGCATAAGCTATAGACTTCTTCTGGCATTTTGCTGCCTCCTGATGTTTTTTTGGGTCGCATTAGATAAGTTTTATGTTTGGTAAAAGAACTTGTTGCTAACTCAGCCAAGTCAAAAGTTTCAGCCCTGCTTAATCTTGAGACTATAGGAAGCCAAGCGGCCTTGTCTGGGCTGCCGAAGCTTTAAAAGTCAGGGCGAAGCTTTTCAGATTAAGCCTTTTCCTGCTGCCAGAACTTTTCTGGTATCCCTCCGTGTTTCTCGATTTCTTGTAAGCTGATCATCTCTTCCTGGCCCTGGTCTTTTTCTTCTTTCTGGTTTTGCAGCTCAGCAAGGGGCAAAAGCCCTTTGAACTTATTCCAGGATATGCGGCAAAGAATATACATGGGGATCATTACCGCGGCAAAGCCTACGCTTTTTCCCAGAATGGGCAGCGGAAACAAGAGTTCAAACTGAAACTGGCCGAATCTGGTGTTCATCCAGGCAAGAGCGAACGGAACAGGCCACAAGACTGCAGCGCCCAGGGTGAGCATGTTGAAGAAATATTTGCCAAAGGCCTCGTTAGCTTCCTGGTTGCAGGCCTTGTAGTGCTCCTTGTCCTTAAGCACCAAGGCCTTCAGGGACAGGTTGTGCATCTTGACCATGTCTTTTCTAAAGCCCCTGATATGGCTTTTGTTCACCCAAGAAGCTATTCTATAGGTCAGCTCACCCACAAGGATGCACCATACACAGAGCACAAAGGTGCCCAAAAAGAATCCGCTTATCGGATTGGAGGGAAGTCTGTAGGGAGAGATAAGCACCAGATCCAGCCAGTAAAACAACTGATCCCATAGGGCCATAATTGTAATCTCTTGGGATTAGAGTTTAGCCTGTAGTTTTTAGGGGCGGCTCCGGCTTAATCAGGGCCGCCCCTGCAAAGTCCTTACTGGGCATGATTTAGATCAAGGTTTTTGGGGATTTCTAGTTCATGCCTATGAGCAGCTCATGGATCTGAGCCCCAGTTATACCCATTATGATGTAGTTAAAGCCCACATAAAAGGCCAAGACGATAAAGATCCTCTGCAGGACTTTTTCCGGGATGTACTGGGAGGTGCGGGGACCAACCATGGAACCGATGAAGATGCCCACCATCTGAGTCCCCACCAGGGGCCAGTGCACCAGTACGCCTGCAGCCAGATAGCTCAAGATTGCGGTGATCATGCCCACCAGGACCGCCAGGGCTGAAGTTCCTGCAGCCAGATACATGGGCAAGCCTGCCACAGCAGTGATGAAGGGAACCAGCAGGAATCCGCCTCCCACGCCCAGGAAGGCAGCGATAGAGGCGATCACGAAACCGCCCAGAAGAGGGAAGAGCGGATTGAAGGAGAACTCCACTCCGTAAAAGGTAAAGGAGATTTTTTTGAGGTCAAAGGAGGTCATCTTGACGCCCAGCTCGCTGGTGTCTATGGCCTCTCCGCTCCTCTTGCGCTTCATGGTCTCCTCAAAGGCCTGGGCCGCCTGCTTGGCCTTTTTCTTCTTCTCCTGCCCCTTGGGGGTGCTCTGGTAGAACATCCAGCAGCCCAGGACCAGGACGAATACGCCAAATATGCCTATGTAGTCAGTGAACTGGATTTTGCCTGCAGTTAGGGTGGGCACCAGATAGCTGCCCAGGATGGAACCTATGGCCAGGGTCAAACCTACAGGGATGACCAGCCTGCCCATTCTCCAGTAGTTGACCACTGAGACCAGGGCGCTTAGGCCCACTAGGAACTGGTTGGCCACCCGGATGGTGTCTGTGATCGCAGAGTTAAGCACGGGGGACTTGTCTGCGAACTTGTCAGCATAGGGCCCCAGGCCATAGATGGAGACGTGGCCAATGCCCGCAGCAATGCCTCCGAAGGCGCCCACGGTGGAGAATATCCAGCCCACCAGGCAAGCCCAGAGGAAAGCCAGGATGAGATTTATCTGGGGCGCACCTGGTATGCCCAGGTAGCCTTTAGGGTCTTCTTTGTTAAGGTGTCCTGCCTCATGAGCCTGGTCAATGGCTTCCTGCAGGGCATGCGGCTCCTTTACCACATCAGTTTCCTGGCCAACTGCAAGGCCTTGCAAAGTCAAAAACAGGACCAAGACTGCAAGGCAGATCAAGAAAGCTCTTTTGTACATGAAACTCCTCCTTCTTTTAAGTTTGGGATTATTAAGGCAAGGGCCTGCAGGAGCAGCAGAACACATAAACTCAAACTGGTAAGCAAGACATGTGCCAAAAATAACATTAAATCTTATCGGGCTGTTATTAAAATCAAGCGGGGCTGATTGATCGGTTTGGGACAAAAAGGGCAGATGAATTTGTCCAAATCTGGACAATTATGCTCTTGCTGCCAGGGCCTTTCTGAGAGGAATTCCCTTTCGGCAGGGCGGTATCCTGAATGTTGTTTGTGCAAAATTTTACTTTTCCTGGGCAAAACCACTGGCCGACTTGCTTCATTTGGCTTTTGCGTCTAGACTAACAGGGTTTTCCAGCTGGGAATTCGGCAGGATATATTCATCAATTTTATTATGGATAATGAATGTATGCTCTATGTTAGCAACGCTTAGGACATATACTTGTCCAAAACTGGACAGTCTGCTCATTGTTGTACTTCTGCAGGCATTATTTATTTGTCTGCAGACCCAGGTCCAGGCAGCAGAGAAGAGCCTTAGTTTGATTATTCCTCCTGTAGAGGAAGTGGATGTCATGTACCGCCAGTTCTTGCCGGTCAGAGAGCATCTGCAAAAGGAGCTGGATCTGGAGGTGAAGCTGAAGGTGGAAGGCAACTATTCAGCAGCACTAGAAAAGATCGGGCAGGGCAAGGCCGATTTGGCCTATCTGGATCCAGCGGCTTATTGTGAGGCCAGGCATAAGTATGGGATTTTGCCCCTGGTCAAGAAGGTGCATAAGGAGGCTGACAAGGACTGTGGATCCGTGTTGGCTGTACGGGAGGGTTCCCAGGTGCAGAAGATAGTCCAGGCCCAAGGCAAGAGCCTTGCCCTGGGCAGTGTGCACTCTTCCTCTTCTTATCTTATGCCCCTGGCTATGTTCAGGGAGGTGGATATAAAGCTAGAGGATTTTAGCCAGGTGGGCTACTTGCAAAAAGAGGATCAAGTGGCCTTGAGCCTTTTGGTTGGGGATTATGAGATCGGGGCCATGAGCCAGGAAGTGGCTAGTAAATACTCTGAATACGGCCTACGAAAGATTCATTGCTCAGAGAGGATACCTGGATCCGTGCTAAGTGCTTCCAATGGGTTGGATCCCGAGTTGCGCAGGAAAGTAGAAAAGGCGCTTTTGGATTATCAGGATCAAGGTCAGGGCAAGAACTTCGCCCAGGTACAGGATCAGGAGTATGATGTGGTGCGCATCATGCTCAAGAACATTACAGGCCAGGATTACCTGCACTATCCAGAAGATACTTTGAAGCTGGGGCTTTTGCCCTTGTATTCAGCCATTTCCCTGCACGAGATGTTCCAGCCACTGGCAGAATACCTGGGCCAGGCCACAGACAGGGAGTTTCGCCTGGTCATCCCCAAGGATTTCGAGGAGTTTGTGCAGCTTGTCCGTGAAGGAGAAGTGGACTTTACTTTCCAGAATCCTTATGTGCATTTGCTCTTGGCCAAGGATGGCTACCTTGAGCCCCTGGCCTTGACCATAAGCCCGGAACCTAAAGAACCCAGAGAGGAGTTCAGGGGAGTGATCCTGACCCGCAAGGACAGCGAGATACAGGACTTGCAGGATTTGCTGGGCAAGCGGATAATGATTGTTTCCCACAAGTCAGCCGGGGGCTATTGGTTCCAGAACATCTTGCTGCGGCAGGAGCTGGGGGTGGATATTAGCCAAAAGGCGGAGCTGGTGGAGGGCAAGAGGCACGAGGAGGTGATACTCTCCTTGTACCGGGGGGATGTACAAGCAGGCTTTGTGCGGGAGGCTGCTTTGTTCCAGGCCCAGGAGTTGGTGGATATGGAGCGGATCCAGGTCCTGGCCAGGACTCCTTACCACCCTAACTGGCCTCTTAGCGCAGCCAGCCATGTTCCCCAGGAGCTGACAAGGCAGGTGCAAAGGGCGCTTTTGGAGCTACAGGATGAGGATATGCTTAGCAAGGCCAGAATACGCAGCTTTACAGATACAAATACTGAAGGCCTACGAAGACTGCAGGAATTGGTGGAGTTTGAATGAGGGCTATGTTGGCCTGGCTGAACAGGTGGCTGGACAGACTTAAACTGAGGCACAAGTTCGCCCTGGCTATCCTGGCTAACATTACCCTGGTTTTGGTGGTGTTTGTGTTCTTGGTGCACAGCTACCAAAAACAGAACCTGCTGCAGAGCCAAAAGCAGAAGAATGAGAGCCTGGTGCACAACATGGCTTCGGAAGCAGTGGATCCCTTGCTGGTGAATAACTATCTGCAGCTGGATGCAGTGGTGGGGTCGGCGCAGGAGGCTGTTTCCGCCTGCCAGGCCTATATTCTGGATTCCTCAGGCAGGGTTTTGGCTCATACTGACAAAAGCTATTTGGGACAGCAGATGCCCCTGCCTGCTTCAGAAACCGATAGCAGCGGCTCCAGCAGAGATTTGGCTGACGATGGGCTGCAGTTCTATGTGCAGCCCATCTCGGTCCAGGGTTCCTTGCTCGGCCACGCTGTTCTGAGAGTGGACAAGGCAAGGGAGGCTCAGATGGTGGCCAGGGATCTGCGCGGGTTGCACAATACTTTGGCCCTGGTCTCTGGAGTGCTCTTCCTGGTGGGAGTGATCTCTTCCTCCTACCTCTCGGGACTGCTTACCAAGCGGCTCAGCAGGCTCAAGGAGAACATGCAGAAGGTGCAGCAGGGCAACCTGGATGTACAGATACCAGGGGAGAATCAGGTGCCGGAATCTGAAGTGCGTCAGGTGAGGTTTAGGGATTGTCCGAGTCAGGACGGGTGCCTGGCCCTGGAGCATGGCTTTCAGAATATGCCCCAGCAGTGTCTGCATTGCAGGGTGTATGAGCTGGCCTGCGGAGATGAAGTCGGGGAGCTGATCCTGGCCTTTAATAATATGGTCTACGATCTGCGCAGCAATATGGAAAAGCTTAAGCAGGCCAACCTGGAAAAAAGTCGCCTGGAAAGGCTGTCTCTCATGGGCCAGATGTCCGCCCAGGTGGCTCACGAGGTTAAGAATCCCCTGAATGCCATCCTGGGATCTGCGCGTTATCTGCAGCTCAATTTCCAAGGACAATTGCTGCAGGAGTTCTTGCAGGTCATCCAGGAGGAAAGCGAGAGGCTAAGCGATATTGTCAGCGAGTTTCTGAACTTCTCCAAGCCGGGCCAGCTGAACAAGAGCGTTTCTGATCTGAATATGATGATCAAGGATACCCAGCAGCTGGTGGCATCTGATGTCCAGGACAGTCAGGTGCAGCTGGAGGTTGAACTCAGTAGCAATCTACAGCCCTTTGCTTTTGATTATCCCAAGCTAAAGCAGGCCATGCTCAATTTGCTTCTCAACGCCATCCAGGCCTGTGGGCTAGGAGATAGGATCCTGGTTCGCTCCTGGCAGGACAGTGGCTGGGCCGGAATTCTGGTCCAGGATACAGGCCCAGGTATTGCTGAGGAGGAGCAGGAGCAAATATTTAAGCCGTTTTATACCACCAAGGTCAGGGGCACAGGTTTGGGCCTGGCGATTGTGGAGCAATGCGTACGGGACCACCAGGGGGAGATCAGGCTGCAAAGCGTTCCGGGACAGGGCACAAACTTTGAAATCCTTATTCCTGCAGACCTGGTTTAGAGGTGGGATTTTGGTTGTGCGCTACAATGTTGGACCTAAGCCCAGGGGCTGACTGCTGGCCTATAGTGATTAGTCCTTATCAAAAATCCTGCAAGGAGCAGAGATATGGCTGCTGAGCAGCGTATATGTCTGGTTGATGATGAAAAAAATACCCTGAAGGTGCTCTCTGCCTTTTTGCGGGAGCAGGGCTA
>JBNJDO010000070.1:0-11481 GCA_051744965.1 Thermodesulfobacteriota bacterium
TAAGCGGCAATGGCCCGGTCCAGCATTTCTCCTAGAGTAATTTCCCGCAGGTTCTGGCTTGGCATGTTCTGGACTTGCTCCTGGATCTCTAGTTTATTGGGAATTGCGGTAATAGTTATTGGGGCAGGTACAAAACAGCATAGATTTCTGCTGGCTGATCACCCCTGCAGCTCACGCAGTGGGGGACAATGGAGTTGTAGTAGATGCTGTCCCCAGGCTGTAGATGATGTATCTGATCATTGTATAAGAGCTCCAACTCGCCTGAAACTACCACTATGAACTCTTCCCCTTCATGGGAAGAAAGCCTTTTGTCCAGGGCTGACTCAGGCAAGACCTGGATAAAGAAGGGCTCCATATGCCGGTCTGTCTTGCCTTTGCCCAGGGAGTAGAAGCGTAGGGCTTCAGGCTGGTTCTTGCCAGTGAGCAGGCTGAGCTCCTGCTGCCTTTGCTCCAGCCTGATCAAGAGAGGGTCCTGGCTGGCCTGGTCATCCAGGAAAGTGCCCAGCCTGGTGCCCAGGGCCCGGGATATCTTGAGCAGCGGCCCCAGGGAAGGGTAGAGGTCCTGCTCTTCCAGTTCCTGGATGAACTCCGGGGCTGTATTGGCCCTTTCAGCCAGGTCCTGCCTGCTGATTTCCCTGGCCTGGCGCAGTTTCTTTATCCTCTGTCCGATGCTGGTTCTGGACATTGCTAGCTCCATGTTTGCTTGGGTATTGGATGTTGCTAGGTAATACTACAACGAAAATTGCTTGCGCACCTGCGTCATTCCGATACTGGATTGGGGCCTGGCACAGCCTCCAGACTGTCTTTGGCCTGGAGGGGCTGCGCCCCGCAGGGAATCTGAGGTTAAGGACTAGATCCCGGATCGGTGTCCGGGATGACGTCCGGATCAAGCCTGTCCTGGACATGATCCAGGATTCGGGAGGACGTAACCAGAGCTGAGTTAAAATAATGAAAGTCTGGTTGTAGTATTAAAGCCTGCCATAGAGCCTGGTCAGCCTGGCCAGCTCTCCTGCCAGGTCATCATCCAGCTGCTCAGGCTGCACCCGCCAGAGCCAGTTGCCTTCTGCAGTGCCTGGGAAGTTCATCCTGGCAGTGTGCTCCAGGCCCAGCAGATCCTGGACAGGCAAGACGAACAAATTAGCCACAGACATCATGCCCAGCCGGATCACTGCCCAGTGCAAATCCTTAACTGCAGGTTCCTGGCCCAGATAGGCAAAGAGCCTTTGCTTTTCCTCAGGGCCGGCTTCCTGCTCGAACCAGCCCAGCAAGGTGTTGGTGTCGTGGGTCCCGGTGTAGACCACGCAATTGGGCTGATAATTGTGGGGCAAGAAGGGGTGCCCGGGATGGTCCTGGTCAAAGGCAAACAGCAAAAGCTTCATGTTGGGCAGCTGGTAATAGGCCAGGACCTCGCGAACATCTGCAGTGATCTCGCCCAGGTCCTCAGCAATAACCGGCAGGTAGGGAAAGCGCCTGAGCAGGGCATTAAAGAATTCATAAGCCGGGGCCTTGCGCCAGACCCCATTCACCGCTGTCTCCTCCTTTGCAGGGACCTCCCAGTAGCCCACCAGGCCCCGGAAGTGGTCAATGCGCACCAGGTCATAGAGCTCCAGGGCCTGCTCCATTCTGTTAAGCCACCAGGAAAAGCCCTGGCTTTGCATCTGCTGCCAGTTGTACAAGGGGTTGCCCCAGAGCTGGCCGGTGCTGCTGAAATAGTCCGGGGGCACCCCTGCCAGGCTGCTGGGAGTGCCGTCTGGGTTCAGCTGGAAGAGCTCTCTGTGGGCCCAGACATCTGCGCTGTCCTGGCTGACGTAGATGGGCATGTCCCCGATTATCTGAATATCTTTGCGGTTGCAGTGAGTCTTAAGCAAAGACCATTGCCTGAAGAAAATAAACTGCTGTCTTTTTATCTCCTCCAGGTCTTCAGCCTGTTCCTGGCCTACATGCTGCAATGCCTGGGGATCCCTGTCCCTTAGCTCTTTGGGCCATGTGGTCCAGGGCAGACCGTTTTGCCTGTGCTTTAAAACCCTAAACAGGGCATAGTCCTGCAGCCATTCCTGGTGCCTGTCGCAGAAATTTTTATATTCTGCCCACAATAAGGGCTGATCCTGCAGGCGTTGGCAGGCCAGCTGAAGGGGTGCTTGCTTGAGCCCGGCTGCCTGGGCATAGTCAGCTCGCTTAGGGTTGGAGGTAGCAGGCTGGGGCAGCTCCTGCTCATGGAGCAGGCCATCTGCAAGCAGCATCTCCGGGCTGATAAGAAGGGGATTGCCAGCAAAGGCGGAGTCGCTGCTGTATGGGGAATGCTGGTAGATCCCGCTGCTGGGATTCAGGGGCAGGATCTGCCAGAAGCCCTGGCCTGCTTGGTGCAGGAAATCTGCGAAATCGTAGGCCCCAGGGCCCAGATCTCCCAGGGCGTATCTGGAGGGCAGGGAGCTGATGTGCAGCAAAAGGCCGCTGGCTCTGGTCTTCATGATTAGTTCTCACTCTTTAACAAAAGCAGAGGAAAATCCTGGCAGAGGTCAGCCATCCTGGCTTCCCTGGCGCAGGAGAGGCTCCTAGCACAAAATACATCCCTCCACAAGTCCGGGGCCTGTTCCGGGAGCTGCAGGCTGGTGTCAGCCCAGGCCTGCTGGCCCAGAGGGGTCTCTCTGTCCTGGATCAGTCCTGAAGGCAGCCTGGGCACTGCCACCAGGACCCAGGTCCCTTTCAGATATCTGATAAAGGCAAACACATGCCTGGCTTTCTGGCCCTGGCTGGGCACCTGCAGGTACTCCCCGTGCAGGAAGAGCTCTGGGAGCTTTTGGCGCAGCTGCAGGGCCTTGTACAGGACAAAGAGCTTGATCTTGGGGTCTGGGATGTCCTGCAGGAGTTCCTGCAGGAGATTCTGGGTATTGCTCTTTTCCTTGATCTGGATCTGCTGCAGTGTACTTTCCCTGGACTGGAAGTCCACAGGCCTGCGGTTGTCAGGATCCACCAGGCTCAGATCCCAGAACTCCGTGCCCTGGTAGAGATCAGGAATTCCAGGGGCGGTGAGCTTGATCAGGGTCTGGGCCAGGGAGTTGAAAAGGCCCAAATGGACCACTTGGGCCTGGAGCTGCATAAAATCATGCCAAAATTCCTGGTTTTCCTCACTGGACAAGAGCTTTTGCAGGTAGTGCACACTGGCCTGTTCATACCCTGTGTCCGGGTTTATCCAGTCCGAATGCACCTTGGCCTCGCGCAGGGACTTGATCAGGTACTCTTGCATCCTGTCCGGGAAGTTCGGCATTTCCAGCTCTGTAAAAGGCAAAGCCCCGAGCAGGGTCTGGTACAGGAAGTACTCCTCATTGCGGTCCGGGACCCTTCTGCCCTGCAGGAATGGCCTGCGCCTGGAGTTTATCTTGCTCCAGCGCCTGAGTCCCTCCTGCCATTGTCTGGGCAGCTCAGAGAGCACATTCAGCCTGGCGCGTAGATCCTCTCCATGCTTGCAGTCATGGCTGGCAGTGCAGTTCATGGCCTGGGGCCAGTTTTGGGCTCTGGACTTTAGGAAGTCGTGCATCTGCTGCCTGGAGATGCCAGCAGCATCCGGGTCTCCGCCCACTTCATTCAGGGACAGGAGTCTGTTGCTGACATACAGGGTGGTGTCCTCGAATCCCTTGGCAGCCAGGGGGCCGGAGAGCTGCTGCAGGCGCATCAAGGCGCTGATCCAGACCTTTCTGTCCTCTTGCTCCTGGTCCTGGGCCTGGCTGAAGAAAAAATGCTGCAGAAGGTGCAATTCCAGCTTCAGATCCGGGTTGGCCCTGGCTGCCAGGGCTAGGGCCTGCTCCAGGTACTCCTTGTCCTGTGCAGTGAAATCCTCTTCCGTTATATAGGTGCGGTAAACCGGAAAATAGACCAGGAATTCCTGCAAGGCCTTTTGCAAGGAGTTGAAGCTGATGTCTCGACCGTACCTGTAGCTGCAGAAAACCTGGTGCAGCTGCCTGGCCACATTCTGCAGCTCCCCCGCCATCTCTTTTTCCAGGATCAGGCGCTTGCTGCGGGCGCAGATCTGGGCGGCACTGTCCTGTCTGCCTGCAAAGGAGAAGTAGACCCTTTGCAGCTGCTGCAGGCCTTTAGAATCCACAAAGAGCTGGTTTAAGTGATTCAGGAAGTCGTAGCCTGTGCTGCCTTGTACAGGCCAGTTCGAGGGCAGGCTTTCCTCTGCCTCCAGGATCTTCTCCACCCAGATCCCTGCCCCAGGGGCCTGGCTGCGCAGCTTCAGCAGGTAGGCTGCTGGGTCCAATAGTCCGTCCACATGATCTATCCTGAGCCCGCTGATCAGGCCCTGCTGCAGTAGGTTCAAGGTGAGCCCGTGCACTTGCTGGAAGGCGAAATCATCCTGCATGCGCAGGCAGATCAATTCATTGACGTTAAAGAACCTGTGGTAGTTGATCTCCTCAGTGGCCAGCTTCCAGTAGGAGAGCTTGAAGTTCTGCAGCTCCAGGAGCTGATCCAAAAGCTGGAACGTATCCGGTTCTCCAGGTTGACCGTTAATTGCCTGCAGGAGATGGTTTATCCAGCGGTGGATCTGCCTGTTCCTGGTGTACAGATCAAAAAGCAGCTTCTTGGCGAATTTGGCCTGGGCCAGTCGCTCCCCAGGATCCTGCAGCTGGGGCAGGGTTTTGAGTACGTAGAAGACGCCCAAAAGATTGATGAAATCCGGGTGCTCCTCGTCCAGCTCTTTTTTCAGCTCCTGCAGACCCTGGGTCAGCACCCAGGAATAGGACTCCAGGCTGAGGGGGAGCTTGTGTCCGTAATAGGTGCAGAAAAAGCCCTGTTCAGAATAGTCCAGCCTGATCACCCCTTGTTCCAGGGCCTGGCCGTAGAGCTGACCCAGGAAAGGGGCCAGGACCCTGGAGTGCAGGCCTGGGGAAGGATGCTGCCAGTCAATGTCAAAGACAGGGTGGTATCTGGAGTCTTCCCCATGCTCCAGAACATCCATGAGCATCTGGTTCTCCCAGGCAAAGGCCATGTGGTTGGGCACTATGTCCTGGACCCAGCCTAGGCCTTTGCCTCGCACCGAATCAGCCAGATCCAGGAAGTCCTGCTCAGAGCCCAGATCCGGATTGATACGGCCGGGATCCACCACGTCGTAGCCGTGCTCGCTGCCTGGCCTGGCCGCGAATATGGGTGAGGCGTAGATCGCGCCCATCCCCAGTCTTTTGAGGTAGTCCAGGATCTGTTCAGCCCGGGAGAAACCGAAGCCGGGACAAAACTGCAGCCTATAAGTGGAAGTAGGGATCTGCATGGGCATCCTTTTGTTAGTTCAGGAAATGTTCACAGCCAGCAGCTTTCCCAGGCTGCGCATAAGTTCAAGCCAGGAAGTAGCCTGCTCGTCTCCGTCCCTGGCTTCCATGGTTTTTCTGGTATGCAGGCGTCTAGCTAGATCAAACATGATGTTCTGGGACTTCCAGAGGTTCAAGTCCAGCTGCAGGGGCTCCAGGATCCGCAGCAGCAGCAGGATATGCTCCAAAAGGTCCAGGTTCTCCGGGCTGCTGGCCAGCTTCTGCATTTGGGAGTCTATGTACCAGCCAGCCTTGAAGCCGATGGCTGTGGATTCCAAATCTATCTCCCAGTCCCGGGCTTTCTGGATCAGGTCCTGGATATGGTCCAGGTTGGCTGTTTTTTGATCCAGCAGCTGTACGAGTTCGCTGTTGATTACTGTTTCTGCAGTAACCCGCAGGGTGCGGGGCAGGGGAGCCTGAATCCGGGTCAGGAAGTTGAGCAGGGCATGGTTTTGCTCCAGGACCTGCCTGAATCCGTAATGGATCTCCTCCAGGCTGGAGTGCAGGATTTCCTGGACCACCTTTTGCTGTTCGTCCTTGAAAAGATGCCAGAGGGTGTAGCTGTGGGTGCCGAAGTGCTTGTCCATGCAGCGGATCAGGTTGGGCAGGTCCCCAAGATGGAAAACCTCCTTTACCTCCTGCTGCATGGCCTGGAACTCCTGTTCTTCCATATGCTGGCGCAGGCCGCAGTTTGCGTTGTGGCCTCCCAGATAGGCAGCAGCAAAGCAGATCTCCCTTTCTTGCCAGGTAATCCTGGAGGTGAGAGTGCTTCTGCCCAGGGCCAGCCTGAAGCTGCCGGCCTGCAGCCTCTGGTAGCTTTGATTCTGCGCAGTATAGCAGTAGAGCTGGATGTCTTCCGGGTCTTCTGCGAACAGGGAAAACAGGGCAAAGTGGCCGCCTAAAAAGGGAAAATCCACCTCTGCCGGCTGTACGAATCTCTGGAAGACTTCCCTGCCGTGGGCATATCTGTTGCTTGGGGCCTGCTCCAGGATTTCCAGGTATTCCAGCTGCAGAGAATCCGACTGCAGCTCAGCAGCCAGCTGCATGGCCCGGGCTGCGTAGCGCATGACCTGTACTGCCTCCAGGCCGGAGATTTCGTCGAAAAACCAGCCGCAACTGGTGTACATGAGCAGGCAGTGTCGCTGCATCTCCAGCAGGATCAGGACCAGGCTCTTTTCTTCAGGTTTCAGGCTGCGCCTGCTGTGCTTGTCCAGGAAGTCCTGGACATTTTCCAAACTGCGATCCAGAAGGACCTGGATGTATTCGTCCCTGGTCTGCCAGGGATCATGCAGGTACTTGGATCCCTGCTCCTCAAAACAAGGCCCCAGCCTGTCCCGGAGAAAATCCATGCCCTGGCGCAGGGGGTCTCTCCATTTCTGCTGCCATTTGGGCTGCAGGCCGCTGTGGCAGCCGCAATCCCTTCTCCAGCGCTCCACTCCATGGGCACAGCTCCAGGAGGAGTTCTCCAGGATCTGTACTTCCCACTCAGGGGGATGCCTTTCCAGGTATTCCCCGTAGATTGTTAGCTTGGCCAGATCCTGGGCCTCTATATAGAACAGGCCGAAGGCCAGGGCCATATCCCCCATGCGGTGGTGGTGGCCGTAGGTTTCCCCGTCTGTGGCCACATGCACCAGCTGTGGCCAGTCCCGCTCCTGACTGAAGCCTGAATTCAACCTGCCAGCCAGGTTTTCTCCGCTGTTCAGCAGTCCGCCAAAGGCTATGTCCTGGGATATGGGTCCGTCATAAAAGAAGAGGGAGATCTCCCTGCCAGAGGGCAGCCTGCAGAGATAGGGGCGGGTGGGGTCGATCCCTGCCCCCTGGACATCTATCCATTCCCCTCCTTGCAAGGGCCTGATCCTGGCTGCCTGATGCTGGGCCAGGATGGTGAACAGGATCCCGTTTTCCGCCAGGACCTCCAGGCTCTGGGTATCTACGGCAGTCTCAGGCAGCCACATGCCTTCAGGGAAGCGCTCGAATCTGTGCTGAAAATCCTGGATGCCCCACAAAACCTGGGTCTGCTTGTCCCTTCTGCTGGCCAGGGGCATGATCATATGATTAAAGACCTGGGCCAAGGCAGAGCCGTGGCCTGAAAAGCGTTTCTGGCTTTGCTTGTCAGCCTCCAGGATGCCGGAGTAGGTCTCTGGCTGGTGCTTTTGCAGCCAGGAGAGCAATGTGGGTCCGAAGTTGAAGCTGATCTGGGAGTAGTTGTTGACTATGAACAGGATCCTTTTGTCCTGGTCCAGGATCCTGGAGGCGGTGTTCGGGGCGTAGCATTCCGCAGTGATGCGCTGGTTCCAGTCATGGAAGGGGGCTGCTGACTCCTGCAGCTCCACCTCCTCCAGCCAGGGGTTTTCCCTGGGCGGCTGGTAGAAGTGGCCATGGATGCAAAGGTATCTAGAGGGCATAAGGATTTCTCGTATCAGCTTTTAGATTTGTAGCAACAGTAAACAACAGCTCCAATGCCTGGCAGGCTCAAGCTATCCCCTGGCCCGGCACAGGCAGGCAGGTGTGAGCCAGGGCCGGCCCATTTCTGCTCATAGGAATCCAGGATCTTTTCCCAGCTGCCATGTTCCAGGGATACAGGCCAGGAGGCTGCTTGCTCTTGGCAGGCAAATAAGGCGAACACCTCTTCTGTGTGACTGTTGCGGTTGAAAGACAAAAGGCCCGCGTCTTCCAGTATCTCGGTGGTCTGGGTCTGGAAATCTGGCCTGGCTAGGGCGGGCAGGGACTTGCGCAGCCGCAGGAGCTCCTGGTACCAGGTCAGCATGATGGCATGCCGGCCCTGTTTTCGCAGCTGCCAATTCAGCTGGCTCCTTTGCAGGGTCTGCAGGCTTTGGGGATCAGGTGGATCCTGATCCCAGCCAAAGGAGGCGAACTCCTGCTTCCTGCCCTCGCGCACCGCTTGGATCAGGTCCTGATCACCATGGCTGACGAAATATAAGAAAGGTGCGGTCTCAGCGTACTCCTGGCCCATGAACAGCATGGGCAGAAAAGGAGAGAGCAGAGTCAGGGCAGCAGCCAGCTTGGCCTGCTCAAAGGATAGCAGCTGGCAGAGCCGCTCCCCCAGCATGCGGTTGCCTACCTGATCGTGGCTCTGGGAGTAGGCCACAAACTGCCTGGCTGGACTTTCCGGATTCGGGCTGCCGTGGCGGCGCTTGCGGAATTCGGAGTAGTCCCAGGCCAGGACATAGCCCTGCTGGAAGGCGCGCTGCAAGTGCCTGAGGCTGCCGAAGTCCTGGTAATAGCCCTGCCTCTCCTGAGTCAACAGGGCGTGCAGGCTGTGGTGGAAATCATCCAGCCACTGGGCCTGCAGGCCAAATCCCCCTTGGCTGGAGTCTCTGAGCAGGCGGGTATCGTTCAGATCGCTTTCCGCGATCAGGCTAAAGGGCCTGCCTGTCTCTTCGGCTTGGGCCTGGACAGTCTCCTGCAGCTCCTGCAGGAAAGGCTTGGCACTCTGGTCAAAAATTGCATGTACCGCATCCAGACGCAGGCCGTCCAGATGGAATTCCCTTTGCCAATAAAGGGCGTTTTGCAGAAAGAAGTTCCGGACCTGGTCGCTGTAGGCTGAATCAAAGTTCAGGGCCGGCCCCCAGGGGGTCTGATACTTGTCAGTGAAATAGGGGCCGAACCTGGAGAGGTAGTTGCCTTCCGGGCCCAGGTGGTTGTAGACCACGTCCAGGACCACTGCCAGGCCCAGCCTGTGGCAGGCATTGACCAGCTCTTTCAGGCCCTGGGGCCCGCCGTAGGAGTTTTGCACCGCAAAGGGGTAGACCCCGTCATAGCCCCAGTTGCGGCTACCTGGGAACTGGGCCACAGGCATCAGGCTCAAGGTATTGATTCCCAGTTCTTTTAGTTCCTCTAGCCTGGGGATTATGGCCTGCAGGGTGCCTTCCGGGCTGAAGGTGCCCACGTGCAGCTCATAGAGCAGCATGTCCTGCGTCTCTAATCCGGACCAGTCCTGGTCCTGCCAGGCAAAATCCTCATGGTCCACCACTTCTGAAGCCTGGTGCACTCCCAGGGGCTGGTAGTAAGAGGCAGGATCAGGCAGCAGATCCTGTTCCTGCAGGAGGTAGAAATATCTGCTGCCCGGGGGAACTTCAGGGGAGGTTGCCTGCCAGTAGCCCCAGGAGTCCTTTTCCAAGGGGATGATCCTTTCCTGCGGGCTCTTTAGGCTAACCTGGATCTGGGAGAGGAAAGGGGCCCAGACCCTGAACAGGGTCTGCTCCTGGCCCTGATAGATTGCGCCTAACTCCATGGGTTTTGTGTCCTCTTGAGGAGAATAATGCTTAAAGGCGGCAGGGTCAGGCTTAAGGAGTGGAATCTGCCGTGGCAGGGCACAGAAGAGGACCTGAGACCTCCGAAGTTGCCCTGGCCGCTGCCCCAGTATTCCTGGCCGTCGCTGTTTAAGGCCTCTTGCCAGAATCCGCCTGCAGGCACTCCAACCAGATAATTGTGCCTGGGCACTGGGGTGAAGTTGCAGACCACCAGGAAGAGGTCTTCCTGGTTCTGGTCCTGACGCAGGTAGCAAAGCACAGAGTTTTCCTGGTCAGAGAAGTCCACCCATTCAAAGCCCTGCTGCTGGAAGTCAGCCTGGTGCAGGGCGGGTTCCTGCCTGTAGATCAGGTTCAGCTCCTTGAGCCATTTTTGCAGCCCCTGATGTTCAGGCTTTTTCAGGAGATCCCAGTGCAGTCCCTCTTCATGGTACCACTCCTGCCATTGCCCGAACTCAGCGCCCATGAACAAGAGCTTCTTGCCTGGATAGGTATACATGTAGCCCAGAAGCAGTCGCAGGTTGGCCATCTTCTGCCAGAGGTCACCGGGCATCTTGTCCAGCAATGAACCCTTGCCGTAGACAACCTCATCGTGGGACAAGGGCAGCATGAAATTTTCGGTGAAGGCGTACCAGACGCTGAAGGTCAGCTTGTTCTGATGGAACTTGCGGTATATGGGATCCTGGCTGAAGTATTCCAGGGTGTCGTGCATCCAGCCCATGTTCCATTTTATGCCGAAGCCCAGGCCTCCGGTGTAGGTGGGCCTGGTCACCTGGGGCCAGGAGGTGGACTCCTCTGCAATGGTCTGAGCGCCTGGGAAATGTTGATACACAGACTTGTTCAGGGTCTGGATGAACTCAATAGCCTGCAGGTTCTCCCGGCCTCCGTACTCGTTTGGGATCCATTCCCCGTCTTCCCTGCCGTAGTCCAGATAGAGCATGGAGGCCACTGCATCCACTCTAAGCCCGTCTGCGTGGTACTTGTCCAGCCAGAACATGGCGCTGCTGAGCAAAAATGAACGTACCTCGTGGCGTCCGTAGTTGAAGATGTAGCTTTTCCATTCCGGGTGGAAGCCCTTTTTGGGGTCCATGTGCTCAAAGAGATGGGTGCCGTCGAAATAGACCAGCCCGGTCTCGTCACTGGGGAAGTGGGAGGGTACCCAGTCCAGGATGACCCCGAGGCCTTGTTGATGCAGATAGTCTATAAGGTACATGAAGTCCTGGGGAGTGCCGTATCTGGCTGTGGGTGCGAAAAATCCCAGGCACTGGTAGCCCCAGGAGCCGTAGAAGGGATGCTCCATGACCGGCATGAACTCCACATGGGTAAAGCCCATGTCATTGAGATAGGAGGCCAGGGCAGGGGCCAGCTCCCTGTAGCTCAAAAAGCGGTTTCCCTCTTCAAGTGCCCTGTGCCAGGAACCCAGGTGCAGCTCATAGGCGGATATGGGACTGGCCAGACTGTTGGCATTTTCCCTGCTCTGCATCCAGCCCTGGTCCTGCCAGGCATAATCCAGGTCCCAGACCACAGAGGCCAGACTGTAGGCATACTCCATATACAAGGCAAAGGGGTCTGTCTTGTCTGCGCTGTAATTGTTGAACATGGACCTGATGTGGTACTTGTATAAAGCCCCTTTTTGCACTCCAGGGATGAAGCCTTCCCAGATGCCTGATTCGTCCTGGCGCAGCCTCAAGGGATGGCTCTGGGGATCCCAGGAGTTGAAGTCTCCTTTGACAGAGACGTACTCTGCATTGGGGGCCCAAAGGGCGAAATATACCCCGGGAGTACCATTTCTGGAAACCAGGTGAGCGCCTAGCTTGTGGTAGAGCTCCAGGTGGTTGCCCTGCTTGAAGAGATAGATGTCCATTTCCTGCAACAGGCTAAGATCATAGTAAATATTCTCTGACATGGCC
>JBNJDO010000071.1:0-11467 GCA_051744965.1 Thermodesulfobacteriota bacterium
CAGGGCCTTTAGCACTGCCTCCACAGAAAAACCGCCCAAAAGATCCACAGGCTGTCCTGGTAGTTCCACCTTATCCGGGTTCCTGCGGGCAAAGTTGTCTACTGCCCTGGACACCAATTCCTTGGCCTTCTCCCTTGCATTGGCCGGATGCAGCTCCTGGTGTTCCATGCCCGGGAACTTGGCCTTATCACTGGTGGAGATCATCAGGGTATGGTAGCAAGAAGCCACCTGTCCCAGAGAAGGCATGATGCACTGGTAATCCACCAGCATCATCTCCATGGCCCCGGTGATCAGAGCCAGCTCTGTCATCAGGTGGTTGCCAGCCACAGGCAGGCCGTGGCGCATCAATAGCTCGTTCCCTGTGCAACACAGCCCTACCAGGTTGATCCCTGCGGCACCTTTGTCCTTGGCCTTTTGCAGCAGCTCTTCCTCCTGGCAGGCCTGGCGGATCATCTCGGAAACAATAGGGTTGTGGCCATGTACAGAGATGTTCACTTGATCCTCTCGCAGAACGCCCAGGTTGACCCGGGCAGGTACAGGCTCCGGGGTACCGAAGAGGATGTCCGAGACCTCGGTGGCCAGCATGGAGCCGCCCCAGCCGTCTGACAGGGCATTGCGCAAACCCTGCAGCAGGAGATTCTGCCAGTCGTTGTCCACTCCCATGTGGGTGCGGTGCATCATCTCCGAGGTCTCCCGGTCAATGCCCCGGGGGGTCAGGCCCATAGCCTCCCAGAGCTGCCTTCTGGGCTCCGGGGCCCTGGATAACAGCTGAATCTGCTGCCTTCTAGTTCCAAAGTCCTCCTGCATGGCCCAAGCCAGTTCCTTGGCCAATTCCAGAGGTTGCCTGCCTTCTGTCTGCAGGCCATACTCCTGGGCCAGGCGCTGCAGCTTGGCTTCGTCCTGGATGCTGTAGCCAGGGGCTTGGCCCTGACCTACCTGAGCCAGGACCTCTACCAGGTCCCGGCCATGATCAGAGTGGGCAGCTGCCCCGGAGGCAATCATCCTGCCCAGATTCCTGGCCACTATGATGTCCGCATCAGCCCCGCAAACTCCCTGCTGTGGCCCCTCCCCAAAGGGATCTATGCGACAGGGCCCCATGCTGCAGTTGCGACAGCTAAGGCCCAGCTCGCAGAAGCCGCAATGGGGCAGCTGAGCCTGGTAGCGATCCCAGACAGTCTGTATGCCCTCCTGCTTTGCCTTGGATAGCATCAGGCGTCCATCCTGTGTAATGCTTAGAGCGGAAAACTTTTTATCCTGCATAAACCCCTCCTGCAATTAGCTTGTAGCCATGCACAACCAGCTCAATCTTCCTGCAACCCTGCCTGAGAAGCCTTTTTCTTGAGCTGATTCAAAAGGACAAAACCAGGGGCATCCTCTTCAATACGCTCCTCCTGCACAAAGCCTGCTGTCCTCCTGGCTATCTCGTGTGTCCTGCGCTGCAAGGCCTGATTTTCCTCCTCAAAGCGCAAGGCCCCTGTCTTGCAGGCCCGCACGCAGGCTGGAACCAAACCTTCAGCCTGCCTGTGCAGACAGTTGTCGCACTTTATGGCCACAGTCTGCTGAGGCCTAGTCCAGGGATCAGCATGATAGCGTATCACTCCAAAGGGGCAGGCCATGGCGCAGGAGGCGCAGTTAATGCACCTGCCAGGATCTATGAGTACAGTATCCCAGTTGCGGTCCCGGTAAATTGCCCCAGGCAGGCAAGCCAGCATGCAGGGTGCTGGATCACAGTGTCTGCAGCGGTTGGGGAACCCCTCTTCAAAGCTACCGCTGCCCACATGCACCCTAGCCCTGGGCAGGGGCTTCTCCTGAATGGCCCCTGCCAGGGTCCTGCTTTGGCTGTGGGCTGTGGCGCAGGCCAGCATGCACTGCATGCAGCCCACGCAGCGCTGAGGATTGACAATCACCTTTTGCATAGGCTCACCTCCTGTCTGTCGCGCCGCGCCTCCAAATTTCTTTTGCTATCTACATCTATGCCATCATCCAGAGACACGGAAAATACAAGAATCAAATTTCAAACAAATTGCAATTTGTGACTTGAATATTGGGATTTATGTTTTGTACACCATTCCTGGATTAAAGTCTGTGCGCAAAAGCTCCTTAGGCCTGCACTGCAGCTGCAGCCTGGATCTGATCAGCTGCATCAGGATCCCTGCCTGCTGGATCTGATTTACGCATACAGCACCCAAAAGACGATTCGAATACAGAACCAATCTACGGAAGGTATGCTGACCGGGATTATAGTCCTCCAGAACCTGGCAATCCTGTTCAGGCCCGGGATTGACCAGGCCGCAGCTCAAGACATCCAGATCAAAGATGCGCAGCACATTCCGGCTCAGACTGCCAGGATAGGACAAACTCTGCCCTGCCATGTTCAGACCAGCAATCCTGCCCTGCTCTGCTGCCTCCGGCCAGATGGCATTCACCCTGGGCGTGTCCCTGGCTAAATCAAGGTGCTCAATTATGTCCCCTGCTGCATATACATCCTGGACAGACGTGCGCAGACGCTCATCCACTAGCACGCCCCAATCTGTCTTGATGCCACTGCCCTGCAAAAAACCGATTGCCGGATCCACTCCCTTGCCCACCACCACTAGCTGACATTCCTGCTGACTACCGTCAGAGAGCTCTGCGCCAATCAGCTTATTGTCCCTACCTATAAATCGGGTCACTTCCAGACCCACCTTAACCTCGAGGCCATTTTGCTTTAGTTTATCCAGCACCAGGGAACCGGTGAAAGGGTCCACCTGTTGAGACAAGGGATACTGGGAACCAATCAGCATGGTCACCTGCAGACCCTGCCTGAGCAGGCTGTAGGCAGCCTTGAGTCCCACCAGGCCGCCGCCCAGGACCAAGGCCCTGCTGCAGCCAGGCAAGGCCTGCAGCATAGACTGCACCTGGGACCTATCCCGCATGTAAAAGATATTTTCCAGCTCCAAGCCCGGCGCAGAAATTGGCCTGGGATCTGCACCGCTGGCCAAGAGTAGCCGGTCATAACCCAAACTGCGGCCCTGCCTGGTCTGCACGCTTCTTCTGGATGCATCCACGGCCAGGGCCTCATCCTGGGGAATCAGCTCCACTTCAGGCGGCAAGCCCAAATCCAGCTGCCAGGGCTGGACACTGCCTTCCAGAAGCTGAGCGATCATGGGGCGGGAATAAGGGTGATCCGGCTCACGGCTCAACATGCTTACCCTTGCCTGGGGCTGGACACCCAGAATGCCCCTAGCCGCCTGCAAGCCAGCAATACCGCTGCCCAGAATAAGATGCTGCATGGCAGCTCTCCTGAAGGGATTTGCTTATCGCACAAAGTCAAGGCAGGACAAATAGATACTACCTAAATCTTAAAAATCATGCAGCCTGTCAACTGCCAGGAGATATTTTTTTTGTCCGGGACAAGCCAGACATGCATAAGCTAGTACCCTGGTTCATAATGTTCTGTCTTTGATTTAGGCAAGCAGGGAACCTACAAAAATTAAATACCAATATCCAAATCACAAATTACAAACAATATCCAATAGCCAATGTTCAAATTCGAAACAAAGATCAAAAGCAGCTTGGTTTAGTTTTCTTATTTTGCTTTTTTGTAACTCGAGCATAACACTTATGAACCGCGGCACTGGCTACCCTCTTATTCCCTGCGCAGGAAATCCAGGAGCCGACCAGAAAAGCTGATCGCATCCTTGGGACACATCTCCTGGCAGCAGTAGCAGCTGATGCATCTTTCCTGGTCCAGCACAGGGCCTGCTCCCCACATCTGCATGGCCCCCACAGGACAATGCTCTGCACACAATCCGCAGCTTGTACACTTGTCCCGCACCACTTTGGGCAAAGGATTGGCCCATCTGGAAAAGCAGCGGTTCATTACCAGACCGGCCAAGCCCGGAACAAAGGTCTGGGGGAAACGAAAGTCCTGAATCTTCTGCAGCTGACCCTGGATTTGCATCCTGGCAGGATCGCCTTCACCTAGGCCTTGGGCTGCTGCCAATTCCAGATGGGGAATCTCCCTGATTCTCCTGCCCAGGATATGGACTGCCGTGCAGTCCAGACTGACTGCATTTTCAGCTGCCAGGATCAGTCCCAAATGCACTGCTTTGCCGTTGGACGGGCCGTTGCCCTGCATGGCCCAAACCGCATCCATGATGTTCAGCTCTGGAGGCCGCAGCAAATAGACATCCAGCAGGGCCTGGGCAAAATCCCTGGGGCTGGGGCAATTGGCATGCATACGCAGCTTGTCCGCACCCACCACATAGCCAAAAGTATTCTTCACTGCGCCTGTGAGCACTGTCAGGCAATGGGTCTTTAGCTTGGGCAGATTGATCACCAGATCCGCCTCCAGGACCTCCCTGGAGATAGAGATGGTCTGGAAATACCTGCTCTGGCCCTGCACTCTGACTGGATTGCGGCCCAGATGCACAAAACATTCCCCTGCAGCTTCCAGCAAGCCAGTCTTGCGCGCAGCATTTTGGCTACGGCCATAGCCCCCTACTCCGGGATTGTCCCCCACCATAACCTCTGCTCCGCAACTGTGCAGGGCTTCAAGCACATACTTAAGCAGCAGAGGATGAGTGGTTACCGCCTTTTCCGGGGCATGTGCAGCCAGCATATTGGGCTTGAGCAGGACCCTCTTGCCCTGCCAATCCCTGGAAAAGGCTTGCAGGATTTCCTCCACCCTGTGTTGCAGGCTGTTGTCGTACTCCGCCCTGCCCACATAGATCAGAGGCTTCCATTCGCCCTGCACCTGTTGCACAAAATCCCCTTTGGGTTTATATTCCTGGTTTTGCCTGGAAGCCCAGACTGCGTAATAATATCCAAACCAGGCCCAGGCAGCAACTAAGCCTGCCAGGCAGATCCGCTCCAGCCTGGATTGGGCAGCAAAGATGTAAACCGGGGGAATTATGTCCGACAGCGTGAAACTGGTGTTCAACGATCACAGCTATGAGCTGCCCCTGATCCAGGGCAGCGAAGGCGAACAGGCCATAGACATCTCCGCTTTGCGCAGGGAAACTGGTCTTATCACCTATGACCCAGGCTATCCCAACACCGGAAGCTGCAAAAGCAATATCACCTTTATGGACGGAGAGCAGGGCATTCTCAGATACCGGGGCATCCCTATAGAACAGCTGGCTGAACACTCCACATTCATTGAAACCGCTTACCTGCTCATCTACGGGGAGCTGCCCACCCGCAGGGAGCTGACCAGATTCTCAGTGCTTTTGAATGACCATTCTCTGATCCATCGTAACATGCTGAGCTTCTTTGACAACTTTCCCAGGCGCACCCATCCCATGGGTATCCTTTCCTCCATGGTCACTGCCATGCGCGGCTTCTACCCGGAGCTGACAGACCAATCCAATGAGGAGGAGCGCACCGAAACCTTTGCCAGGATCATCTCCAAAATCAGGACCATGGCTGCAGTCTCCTACAAGCTCTCCCTGGGACACGAGATCATCTACCCCAGGCCTGATCTGACTTATGTGCCCAATTTCCTGAACATGATGTTCGACTCTCCGGTGCGTCCCTACCGCATAGACCCGGACATAGTGCGTGCCCTGGAGGTCTTCTGGATCCTGCACGCAGACCACGAGCAGAACTGCTCCACTGCAGCGGTAAGGCTGGTGGGCAGTGCCCGGGTCAATATCTATGCTGCCCTCTCAGCAGGCATCAGCGCCTTGTGGGGACCTTTGCACGGCGGAGCCAACCAAGCAGTAGTGGAGATGCTGGAGCAAATCAAGGAACAAGGAGGAGATCCCGCACCATTTGTGCAAAAGGCCAAGGACAGAAATGATCCCTTCAGGCTGTTCGGTTTCGGGCACCGGGTCTATAAGACCTACGACCCCAGGACCAGGATCATGAAAAAGGTCTGCCATCGCCTCTTGAACAAGCTCAAGCTGGACGATCCCCTGCTGGACATCGCCATGGAGCTGGAGGAAAGCGCACTTAACGATCCCTATTTTGTGGATAACAACCTCTATCCCAACGTGGATTTCTATAGCGGCATCGTGCTCCGGGCCATAGGCATTCCCTTGAACATGTTCACTGTGATGTTTGCCATAGGCAGACTGCCAGGCTGGGTCAGCCAGTGGAAGGAGAGCATCGAGGATCCGCAGTGGCGTCTGCACCGGCCCAGACAGATCTATACCGGTCCCAGGAAGCGGGATTATGTGCACATAGACGAAAGGGACCATTCCAGCTAGCCAAAGGAAGTGCCCAGCCACATGCAAAGCACCACTGCCCGGGAAGAAACAAACCTGATAGACCGCTTCAGACAGGGGGACCCCAGGGCCATGCAGGAGCTGTTCAACAAGTATGAAAGCAGCCTGTACAATTTCGGGCTGCGCATCTGCAGCTCCAGGCAAGACGCAGAGGATGTGCTGCAAGAGACCTTCCTTAGCGCCTTCAAGGCCCAGCAGGGCTTCAGGGGGGAATCCGGGCTCAAGACCTGGCTGTTCAGGATTGCTGCCCACGCCTGCTTCAAAAAGAGAAGGAAAAAGAAATGCCAGCCAGACTTTGAACTCAGTCTGGAAGATCTGCTTCCTGCCAGTCAAAAGGAGATGCGCTACGACATTCCTGACCCTGGAGCTGACCCCTCAAATAACATCCTGGACGCAGAGCTGAAAGGCATCATCCAGGATGCCCTGCAGCAACTGCCTCCCATGTACCGCATGGTCTTCAACTTGCGGGATCTAGAGGGCTTTAGCACCCAGGAAGCAGCCCAGATCATGGAGCTTACCCCCCAGACAGTGAAGAGCAGGCTACACCGGGCCAGGCTCTTCCTGCGCCAGGCCATATCCAAGCGTTATGCCAAGGATTCAGATCATGACTGAAGATTGCCTGAAATATGCTGAACACATCTCCCAGTACCTGGACGGAGAGCTGGATCAGAACTTGAGCCATAAGATCCAGGAGCATCTGCAGGACTGCGAGGATTGCCGCCACTGTCTGCAGGGCCTGCAGAAAACCATACAGCTGCTGCAGCAAAAAGCCCCCTCGGAACAGGTCCCTGAAGATATCCGGGCCCGCCTGCGGCAAAGGCTCATGGACTGCCTGCAGGGCAAGGATTAGTGTGTTATCTGCTCTGTAATCTCCCCATTCCCTGCACCTATTCCTTTTAAGCTACAAAGGCCATCCTTTGCCAATTTCGGGCAAAAAAATCTGAAACCTTTTAGCCCAAATTGGATCTATACTAATAGACTACGCAAAAAAAAGGAGGCCCCATGTCTGATAATATCTCCCGCAGACGCTTCATTCAGACAGGACTTGCTGCAGCAGGTGCTTTGACCGCCTCCAGGCTGCCTTTGCCCTCTGCAGTGCAGGCTGCCCCCAAAGAGGAGCTGGCCACCTGGCTGGATATTGGCAAATGCATCGGCTGTGGAGCCTGCGTGGATGCCTGCAAGGCCACAAACGCACATAAGTTCCCTGAGCCGGAGAAACCCTTCCCCAAAATGTATCCAGACCGAGTAAAGGTTTCTGACTGGAGCCAAGACCGCGAGGTTAGGGACCGCCTGACTCCTTATACTTGGCTCTATATCCAGCAGGCCCAGGTGCAGGTTAGCGGCCAGGAGGAAACCATCTACATCCCCAGACGATGCATGCACTGCCAGAATCCGCCCTGCGCCAATCTCTGCCCCTGGGGGGCAGCGCGCAAGCTGCAAAACGGCATAACCCAGATCCATCCGGATATCTGCCTGGGAGGCTCCAAGTGCAACGTGGTCTGTCCCTGGCACATCCCCCAGCGCCAGACCGGGGTTGGCTTGTACTTAAAGCTTTTGCCCAGCCTGGCAGGCAACGGGGTCATGTTCAAGTGCGACCGCTGTCTGGACCGGGTAGCCCAGGGCGAGCTCCCGGCCTGCATTGAGGCCTGTCCTCAACAACTGCAAAGGTTAGGGCCCAGGCAGGCCATCATAGAGGAGGCCAGGGCCAGGGCAGAGGAGATAGGGGGCTACATCTATGGGGAAGAGGAAAATGGAGGCACCAATACCATATATGTCTCGCCTGTGCCTTTTGAGGAACTAAATCAGGCTATTGCCCAAGGCCCTGGCCAGCCCCACCTGGAGCCTGTGCAAAATTCCATGTCCAGTGCAGAAAACCTGGGCCAGGCCATGCTTTTTGCCCCGCTGGCTGGCGTGGCTGCTGCAGCCCTGCATTTCTGGGGCTCTTCCAGGAGCAAGGAACAGAAACAGGAGGATAAGTCATGAACCACCAAGGATCCTTTCTGCCGGGCAAAGGCCTGCGCTCCTTCTTTGTAATCCTGTTCGCTGTTTTGGCCTTCACCGGCGTAGGACAGATGCCCATTTTCAAGCGCTACTACATTACGGACATCCCCGGTCTGGGCTGGTCCGGGGATTTCTATCTGACCCACACTATCCACTACTTGGGCGCATTCCTGCTTTTAGCCCTGGCAGCCTATATGATCACCCTTTATATTCTGGCCCTGCGCAGAAGCTACAGCCTCAGCCTGCCAGGCCTGGTCCGCTCCCTATTTCTGGCTGCCCTGGTGCTGACAGGCATTATGCGAGCATTAAAGAACCTGTCCCAGGTAACCTTTTCCCCTTCCTTGACCATGTTCATAGACATCAGCCACCTGGGCTTCATGTTCTTATTCCTCTTGGCTGCAGCCGCTTTCAAGTTGACAGGGCTGGGCTGGCTAAAGACCAGGACATGAGTCAACTGGCACCTTAATTTCTGTCTTTGATTCAAGCAGTGAGCATGCAATAAGCTTAAATTCCACTATCCAAAACACAAATTACGTCTACAACGAAACTTTTATTCACTTAACTTGGCTCAGATTCCGTCATCCCGGATCCTGGATCAGGTCCAGGACAGGCTTTGATCCGGGCGTCATCCTGAACTTGATTCAGGATCCAGTCCATTATCTAGATTCTGGTCCTGGATCGGGTCCAGGATGGCGACCTTTCGCCAGAATGACGGATGTGCGACAAAAAGTTTAGTTGTAGGCTTATGGCTTGTTTTCTTATTCTGCTTCCTGTTCCCCGGGCTGCAGGGGGAAGATCAAAACCTGACTCAAGGGGCTGCTGAACATGGTTAGTCCCTGCTTTCTGATCAACAGGGCTGCCACCTCCAAGCCCCCGTCGTTGTTTAGATCCCCTAAAGCCAGATCCCGGAAGTGGCCATCATAGGTCTTGGTCTTCCACTCTTCCTGCATGCTTTCCCCATCCCAGGCCAGCCCCAAAACTTCGCCGTCCTTATAGGTGCGCAGCCGCTGCAGCTTGATAGGGCTCAGGCCCTGATTCTTGAAGGTAAAGACCTGGGTGGGCTGGTCTTCCTCTGGCTGGAAGACCAGAGTTCTGCCAGGAAGGTAAAAACGATCATGTCCTGTACCCTGACCCTTGCTGGGACCTTGCATAAACAGGGTACTGCCTCCATAGGCCTCCCTGGAAGACCAGACCCCGTTACCGTCTGTACCTAACAGCTTCAATCTGTCCTGGCTGTTTATGCCCACTGTTTCTATATCCGAGGCCTGCTCCCTGATCCTGCCCTGGGCCAGGCTAAGTGCGTTTATTTTGCTGCCCTTGGCCGCCAGGGTCTGTTCAGGTGCATATTTCCCGTCCTGGTATGTTAAGCGCACAATCTCTGCCTGGAAGGGATCTGCCTCCCTCTGGTGCTTCTGGCCCAAAAGGACCGCCCCTTGTTCTGGATCCTGGGTCACCTTGTAAAACCAGGCTTCCTTTTCCTGGATCCTCTTATAATCCCCATTTGTATACTCCAGGACAAAGGAGCGCAGCATGTCTCCTCGATTGTTCTTGGCGCTGACAAATATCTCAGACTGGCCATTGCCATTTATGTCCCCCACATCCACGGCAATACAATTGGAGTTGCCAGGGGCTTGGACCTTTGCCAGCTCCTGGAACCTATTGCCCTCCAGGCTGTAGATGTACACATGGTCCTTGTCCACCAGGACAGTCTCTGTCTTTTCATCTCCAGTAGTATCTCCTGCTGCCAGCCCTGTCAGGTTTCTCTCCATCTCTGGCCCGGACCAGGCCTGGGGCAGTTCTGTCCCATCTGGATCAGCAGCCTCAAATCCAGCATACGGAGCCTTTTGCTCTTGCCCTTCTTGCTCCTTTTGCCTGGAATCAGCCTTAAGCTGTGTCTTGTCTGCGCCCTCTTGCAAAAGACTGCGCATATCCCCTGCCATCTCCTCTAGGCCTGGAATCAAATCCTGGATCTGGGAACCTGACCTGGAAAAGGAGCCCAAATGTTCTCCTTCTGTCACCTGCAGCAAATTCGCATCCAGGCTCCAGCTCCCCTCAAGCATGGTCAAGGAGCCGTAGACCACCGCATCAGCCCCTGCCTTTTTCCCCATCTCCAAGGCCAGTTCCTCATCCAGCTGAGAAGGGTCGATCTCCAAGGCCTTGATCCTGGATTCGCTAAGCAGCCTATAGCCTCTAGCCTGAGCCACTCTGGAGGCGAACATGTCTGGAATTGCCTCTTTGAGATGCTCATATTCCTGGCCTGCATGCATCTCAAATGGCAGTACAGCCAGGCTCTTGGGCTGGGCTAACACTCCTGAGCAAGAAAGAAGCAAAACAAGCGTAACCAGCAGGGCGCTGCATAGCAGCCTTGTGCTGGGATGAGACAACACATTGTGCATACCTGATCTCCTGGAACTTGGGGTTGGCAGCTAAAAAATTTGTAGACTAAAAAGCTGGGCCAGCCTACACCTTCCCCTGCTGCTGCGCAAGCAGATGTATTGCTTCAGGCATTGTTCAATTTTTTGAACGGTTAAATTTTTTTTACTTTTTCGACTTATCCCACTTGCCTTTAGAGCCAAAACAAATTATTTTAAAAGTGTCTTGGGCATGCTTAAATTGTGCCCATAAGCAGCTTCAAGCCTGTTTCTTTGCCTAAACCCTAATATGCATTCCAGCTAAGAGAATATGCGCCTGTTTCCAATAGCTGCACTCGGAGGCTTAAGGCCTGTAGCAAGGAAGCCTAAAATGAAGCTTTTGCTAAGCCTTGTTCTGATCCTTTTCTGCGTTATGCTGCTGCCGGGCCAGATCCAGGCTCTGGACTCCGAGGCAGATCAGCAGGAAGCTGCTAGCTCCAAGAAGCAGAATGCGGCTGCAGCAAAGCTCGGCGCAGATTACAGCCCTGCCCAGAGACTGCAGGCCTATTTCAACAAAATCAGCAGACAAAAGATAACAGACAGCCTGGATCTGGAGACAGGAAGTCTTGGCCCATGGGCTCATCAGGGCTTGCAGGCCCAGACCCGGGCCAGCAGGGATTATCCATTTGCAAATCAGGCCTTCTACTTATCCTTGCCCCTGCACATGCAAGGCCTTCGTCTTAGCCCCTACTTTGTCCAGGCTTGGAGCGGCCACTCCCCTGGTCTGGGACATGAATCCCAACTAGAGGATGGGGCTGCGGATTGGCCCCGGGGGCATGCCCAGGGCTATCAGGAGATAGGCCTGCAGGATTCCTGGATGCTGGGAGCCAACTATGCCCTGGA
>JBNJDO010000072.1:0-11157 GCA_051744965.1 Thermodesulfobacteriota bacterium
GGAGATCAAGTCCTGGGACTGGGCAATGGACCGCATTGCGCACCAGATCAAGAAGACCAGGGATGCCACCTTTACACGCAAAAACCAGAAGGGTCAGGAAGTAAACCGCACTGAGGGCATTGCCTCTGTAGGATCAGCCGCCCTGGACAATGAAGAGTGCTGGTACCTGCAGGCCCTGCACCGCAGCCTGGGTCTGACCTACATCGAACACCAGGCCCGTATCTGACACAGCGCCACTGTAGCGGCTCTGGCAGAGTCGTTCGGTCGCGGCGCGATGACCAACCACTGGATAGACATCAAGAATAGCGACTGTGTTCTCATGATGGGCTCCAACCCTGCCGAGAACCATCCAGTTTCCTTCAAATGGGTCCTAGAGGCCAAGGATAAGAGGGATGCCAAACTTATCCATGTAGATCCCAGATACACTCGGACTTCTGCCAGGGCGGACATCTATGCCCCCCTGCGCTCCGGCTCGGATATCGCCTTTCTGGGCGGAATGCTTAAGTATATCCTGGATAACAACCATCATTTCGAAGAATACGTAAAGAATTACACCAATGCCTCATTTATCGTGAACGAGGAATACGGCTTCCAGGACGGCCTGTTTGCTGGATACGACCCCAAGACAAAAAGCTACGACAAGTCAAAGTGGCAATTTGAGCTGGACAGCGACGGTGTGCCTAAAAAGGATCCTGAATTGAAGCACGAGCGCTGTGTCTTTCAGCTGCTAAAAAAACACTTTGCCCGCTATGACCTGGAGACAGTCTCCGAGACTACAGGCACTCCAGTCAAAGATCTAAAGAAAGTCTATAAGGCCTATGCAGCCACTGGCAAAAAAAACAAGGCCGGAACCATCATGTATGCCATGGGCTGGACCCAGCATACTGTGGGTGTACAGAACATCCGCACCATGGCCATGATCCAGCTCCTGCTGGGCAACATCGGCGTGGCAGGCGGCGGAGTCAATGCCCTGCGTGGAGAATCCAATGTGCAGGGTTCCACTGACCATGCCCTGCTCTTCCACATTCTGCCTGGTTATCTGCCCACACCCAGGGCCAATCTGGATACCTTAAAGGCATACAACCAGGCCAACACCCCCACCAGCCAGGACCCCAAGAGCGCGAATTGGTGGCAACACCTGCCCAAGTATATGTCCAGTTTCCTGCGCGCCATGTACCCTGACCAAGATCCCAAAAACAGCTACAAGTGGCTGCCCAAGCTGGACGAGGGCCAGAATGCCTCCTGGCTGGTAATGTTCGACAAGATGTTCAACGGGGACTTCAAGGGCTTTTTTGCCTGGGGCATGAACCCTGCTGGCAGCGGGGCCAATGCCAACAAGACCAGAGAGGCCCTTGCCAACCTAAACTGGATGGTGGTGGCCAACCTGTTCGATACAGAAACCGCCTCCTTCTGGAAAGGACCCAACATGGATCCTGACCAGGTCAAGACCGAGGTCTTCTTCCTGCCCGCAGGAGTGGCCTATGAAAAAGAAGGCTCTATCACCAACTCCGGCCGCTGGATGCAATGGCGCTACGCAGGTCCCCAACCCCTGGGCAATTGTAAACCAGACGGGGACATGATGTATGAGCTAATAACCAGGCTGCAGAAGCTCTACAAAAAAGAAGGTGGAGAATACCCTGATCCTGTGCTCAACTTGAATACTGACATAGTCAGCAATCACCAGTTTGACCCACACAAAGTGGCCAAGTTGATCAATGGCTACTTTTTGAAAGAAAAAACAATAGACGGCAAGACCTACAAAAAAGGGGAACAGGTTCCCAGCTTTGCCCTGCTGCAGGATGACGGCTCCACCTGCTCCGGCAACTGGCTCTATTGCGGCTCCTACACAGAAGAAGGAAACATGGCCGCTCGCAGAGACAAGTCCCAGACAGATATGCAGGCCAATATCGGCCTCTATCCCAAGTGGTCCTGGTGTTGGCCTGTAAACAGGCGTATCCTTTACAATCGGGCCTCTGTGGACCTCGAGGGTAAGCCCTTTGCACCTAAGAAGGCGGTCATCGAGTGGAAGGGGGACGGATGGAAGGGAGATGTGCCTGATGGCGGCTGGCCTCCCAGCGAGAAGCATCCCTTTATCATGCGGCCCCACGGCTTCGGCCAGATATTTGGCCCTGGGCTGCAGGACGGACCCTTCCCAGAGCACTATGAAGCCCTGGAATGCCCTTATGAAGAGCAGCCCTTTTCCGCTCAGCTGCACAGCCCCACAGCACTGCAGTTCGAAGGAGAGACTGAGAAGCGTGCTGTATGTGATCCCAGATTCCCATTTGTGGGAACCACTTACCGGGTCACTGAACACTGGCAAACCGGGATCCTTACCAGGTGGACCCCATGGCTTTTAGAGGCAGAACCCCAACTGTTCGCAGAGATTGATCCGAAGCTGGCCGAATTGCGGGGCATAGATAATGGGGACCGGGTCAAGGTAGAAAGCATACGTGGGGAAGTAGAAGCAGTAGCCATGGTCACCGCCAGACTGCAGCCTTACCAGGTCATGGGCCAGGAGCTGCACATGGTGGGCCTGCCTTGGCACTACGGCTGGGTGCATCCTGAGGATGGCGGTGATTCCGCCAACCTGCTCACCCCTTCAGTGGGTGATTCCAACACCGGCATCCCGGAAACCAAGAGCTTCATGGTCAATATCCAGAAGATATAACAAAGGAGAGCTAGCCCATGGAAGGAAAAAGCTTCTTTATAGATCTGTCCAAGTGCAATGCCTGCCGGGGCTGCCAGATTGCCTGCAAACAGTGGCACAAGCTGCCGGCGGAAAAAACTAAGAACCGGGGCTCCCATCAAAACCCAGAGGACCTCTCCTTTTGGACCTACAAGCTAGTCAGGTTCAATGAGGTGGTCCAAAACGGCAAACTGCAGAACTGGCTCTTCTTCCCGGATCAATGCAGGCATTGTGTAACTCCGCCCTGCAAATCCACAGGGGACATCTACGATGAAAGGGCGATCTTACAGGACGAGCGTACCGGAGCAGTGATCTTCACTGAATACACCAAGAATGTGGATGCTGAAGACGTACGCATGTCCTGCCCCTACAACATCCCCAGGAAGGCCCCGGATTCTGACATTCTAGGCAAATGCGACATGTGCCTGGATAGGGTGGAAAATGGCCTTTTGCCTGCCTGTGTGGCCACTTGTCCCACAGGGGCCATGAACTTCGGATCCAGGGAAGAGATGCTGGAGATGGCAGAGAAAAGGTTGCAAGAAGTCAAAAAGAACAGACCAGAAGCAATGCTTGCGGACAAGGATCAGGTCCGGGTCATTTATCTATTGGAAGAAAAGCCTGACAACTACTATGAGTATACAATAGCCAGCCTGAGCCGGCCCAAGCCCTGGACCAGAAAGGAATTCCTAGCCCGGGCTTTTAGCCCCATCAAGCAAATGACCACCTAAAACTGCCCATCTAAACCTGCTGAAAACAGGCCCCGGACAAAGCACAATTGAGCCTTGCCGGGGCCTTTAATTATTAAACCTAAGCTGTGTCCAGGATTCAAAGCTACTCTGCCTGCAAGGACTGCAGTCCCTGCATCACCGTCTCCAGGCTAGGACGCTTATTGATATCAGAGACGTGAGCAAACCTGACCACTCCCTGCTTATCAATAAAGATTAAAGCCCGCTCAGTGGTGCCGTCTGAGCGCAGCACCCCATATTTTTCCGCCGCCTCTCCATGAGGCCAGAAATCCGAGAGCACAGGAAACCAAAGTCCGTCCATGGCCTTGGTCCAGGCATGCAGGGTGGGTATATTGTCTGCGGTTATGCCCAGAACAACAGTATCCCTGGCCTGGAACTCCTCCTGCAAGAGATCATATCCAGGCCACTGGTCAGAGCAAACCGGGGTCCAGGCCGCTGGCACAAAGGAGAGCATCACATGCTTTTGGCCCTGGTAATCCCTCAGCCGCACCCTGTCCCCGGAGATGGAAGGCAACTCAAAATCCGGGGCTGGATCCCCTTTTTCAACCTTCAATTCACTGTCCACAGGCTTCAGCTGGCCTGGATCATAGATGTTCTCCTTAAACTCCTGGGCCTGGCCCAAAGAGTTGCCCAAGACCAGAATAAAAAAAGCAAAAAAGACTGCCCCCAAAGACCAGTTCTTGTTTCTCATATTCCTACCCCTTTTTTTATTTCCCAGCTGACAAACAACAGCCTCCTACTCCTAATCCAGGCGCATTTCCTCCCCAGCCTGTCTAATCCTCTGCAAAAAGGCCTCTGGGTTCTCAAAGCCGCCCAAGTGGGTGAACAGGATCCTGGGCTGTTCACTGCCTGCCTCCAGGACCAGAAAAAAAGGAGTGCCCACTTCGCCAAAGATCTCATACTGCTCGTAGTCAGGATCAGCAAACAAAGGAAACTCTATCTCAAATTTCTCCTGGAAGACTTCCACTTCCAGCTCAGTATTGCCTGCCCCCAGGCCCAGAATCTTGACTGAATCCTGCAGGCCCTGCTCCTGCAGGAGATCAAACAGCTTGTTCACCTCTGGAGCCTCTTTTTGACAGACAGGGCAGTACATGCTGAAGACCTGCAGAACCAGTATCCTGCCCTGGATCTGCCCCAGGGAGAAGCTTTCCTGCCCAGGCTCCAGGCCCAAATACTTGACCCACTTTTCTTGCTCTGGAAGCTCAAGTTGCAACCTGGGCAACTTGTCTCCGGCCTCAAAATCTTCAGCAGCCTGAGCCCAACCCAGGCCCAAACAAATAAAAAATATTAAGGCTGCTATGCTTATTCTAAAACATTTGTACATTTTGATCCCTCCTTAGCGTTAAAGCCAATTATTGGATTTCCGCATGCTTTGTTCAGCACAATTTTATCCTGGACAGCAATAGCCTGGGGCCTTAGAACAAAGGAGTCCAGGGCTCTTGCCAATTTTACTCTGCCTTGGCCCTGCACACCAAGAACCTAAAACTATAACGAAACTTTCATTCTTCTCACTCAGCACTGGGTCCGTCATCCCGGATCCTGGATCTTGTCCAGGACAGGCTTGATCCGGGCGTCATCCTGAACTTGATTCAGGATCCAGTTCTTCTTCTGGATTCCGGTCCTGGATCGAGTCCAGGATGACGACCTTTCGCCGGAATGACGAAGGTGTGTAGTAAGTTTCGTTGCCAACATACTTGCCAGAGCTGGACCATGTGGATACTGCTTTCCTTTCTGACCGCCTTTTGCGAGGCAGCCAAGGACGGGCTGTGCAAAAAGGGCCTGCAAAGCATGGACTCCGCCACTGTATCCTGGGCCTGGAAGGTCTGCAGCCTGCCCTTTCTGCTGCCTGCGGTACTTTTCCTGCCCATACCTGAGCAGCTGCCGGCAGAGTTCTGGTTGGCCCTGCTGGTGGGCGGCGGGCTCAATGTGGCTGCCACCTTGCTCTACATCAAGGCCATTCAGCTTTCTGACCTCTCCTTGACCCTACCCCTGCTCAGCCTGACTCCAGTATTCCTGCTGTTCACTTCCCCCCTGCTGGTGGGGGACATACCCAGCCCTGCAGGCTATCTGGGCGTGATCTTCATATTCCTGGGCACCTATCTTTTGGGGCTGTCTGCGGGCACAGGTTTCTGGGCGCCTTTCCGGGCCCTGCTCCAGGACAAAGGGGCCAGGTTGATGTTCCTGGTGGCCCTGATCTGGAGCATCGCTGCCAACATGGACAAAATCGGAGTCCAGGCCAGCAATGTCTTTTTCTGGGCAGGAAGCGTGCAGGTCTTCATCTCCCTGGGCCTCAGCCTGGCCCTGCTTTTGAACATCAAGGGCAAAAAGGAGCAGGTCTCTGCCCATCTGCCATTGCTTATGCTTATTGGCCTGGTTACAGCTGCGGGCTTTATCTTCCAGATGAGCGCCATCAGTATCGGTTTGGTACCTTACATCATCGCCATCAAAAGGACCAGCATTGTCCTGGGCGTAGCCATTGGGGGCTTCTTTTTCCAGGAAAGGGATCTGCCCGCGCGCCTGGGCTCCACCCTGATCATGCTCCTGGGCGTCTTCTTGATAGCCTTTTTTCAGTAGCACTGTTTAAGCAGCACTTTTGCTCAGCTTGCGCCAAGCAGTCTTTTCCAGCTCCACCAAGACAAACAGGATCAGGCCAAAAATGATGATCCTGCCCCAGGCTGCTGCATCCAGGCCCTTGGTCTGGAACAGATACTGCATTGGCCCGGCATAGGTAAATATAAGCTGCAGCACAATCATGGCAGACACAGACCAGATCACTGCTCTGCTGCCCAGGATGTCCTTGGGACTCCAGACAGAGGCATAGATACGTCTGCTGTTGAAGAGATAAAAGATCTGCCCCACCACCAGGGTATTGATTGCAGCAGTCCCTGCCAGATCCTGGCCTGCTCCCTGCTCCAGAAGCCAGATGTAATGCCCCAGAGCGCCCAGGACCAAAAGCATGGACACAAAAGCCACCCGCCAGATCAAGAATCCGGAGATTATTGGCTCATCAGGAGATCTGGGCGGCCTGCGCATCACATTGGCTTCAGGGGGCTCAAAGGCCAAAGCCAGGGCCAGAGTCACCGCAGTGACCATATTGATCCACAGAATCTGGGGCGGGGTAATGGGCAGGGCAAAGTGCCCTTCCGCATCCAGTATGCCCAGGCCCAGCAGTATGGAGGCTATGATCACCAGGGCCTGGCCACCGTTGGTGGGCAGAATGAACAATATGGCCTTTTTCAGGTTGTCATAGACCGTTCTGCCCTCCTCCACTGCGTTGGCAATCGAGGCGAAGTTGTCGTCAGCCAGGACCATGTCCGAGGCCTCCTTGGCTACCTCTGTTCCTCCTCGGCCCATGGCCACTCCCACATCCGCCCTTTTCAGGGCCGGGGCATCGTTTACTCCGTCCCCGGTCATGGCCACTATTTGCTTGTTAGCCTGGATGGCCTTTACCAGACGCAGCTTATGCTCCGGGCTGGTCCTGGCAAATACATCCACATAAGGAACCTTTTGCTCCAGCTCCTGCTGGGACATTTTCTCCAGCTCCTGTCCGGTCAGGGCCTCCTCCCAGTTGTCTATACCCAGCTCCCTGGCTATGGCCTTGGCTGTAAGCACGTGGTCTCCAGTGATCATCTTGACCACGATCCCTGCGGATTGGCATTCGTCAATAGATACACAACGGCCTATGAGCAAGGCAGCTGCCTTGATAGCCTCCTCCCGCGGGGGATCGATGATCCCGAACAGGGCCAGAAAAGTAAAGCCCCCTTCCAAATCGGAAAACTCTAGATCCTGCTTATCTCCAGGGACATCTTTCACTGCCAGAGCCAGCAGACGCTGTCCTCTGGAAGCTATTTCCCGGGCCTGTTCCTGCCAGAACTCCAGATCCAGATCCTGGGTATCTTCCCGGCTGACTGCCTGGGCTGCACATCTTTCCAAAATCCTTTCCGGAGCCCCTTTGAGATAGATAAAGGCCCGGCCCTGGTGGTCGTGGTGCAGGGTGGCCATGAACTTATTCTCCGAGCTGAAGGGAATGCTGTCCTTTCTGGGCCATAATTCATGTTCCTGCCTTTGATCCAGCCCAGCCTTAAGCCCTGCTACTATCAAAGAACCCTCAGTGGGCGAGCCCTCCAGGGTCCAGCCCGCATCCCTGGAATATACAAAGGCATCATTGCATAGCAATGCCCCGCGCAGGATCTGTAAAAGCTCGGGATGCTCCTGCTCCGGATCTACATCCTTTCCAGAGAGCCGAAATCCCCCCCTGGGCTCATAGCCCACTCCGCTGACCTGGAACTGCTTATCAGGTGTGCTTATAGTCTGCACTGTCATCTCATTCTTGCTCAAGGTCCCGGTTTTGTCCGAGCAGATAACCGAGACAGAACCCAGGGTCTCCACAGCAGGAAGTCGTCTGATTATTGCCTTGCGTTTGGCCATGCGCTGCACACCAATAGCCAAGGTGATGGTCATGATCGCGGGCAGGCCTTCTGGAATCGCAGCCACAGCCAGACCCACTGCTGCCATGAACATTTCTCCTGGAGCAAAACCCTTGGCTAGATAACCAAAGGCAAAGGTTATGGCTGCACAAGCAAGGATAGCCAAGGTCAGCCACTGCCCGAATCTGGCCATCTGCTTGAGCAAGGGGGTGGTCAAGGTTTCTACCTGGGACAAGAGTGAGCTGATGCGCCCTATCTCTGTCTTTTGGCCGGTGGCTGTAACCACGCCCGTACCCTGGCCGTAGGTAACCAGGGTTCCGGAAAAGGCCATGCTGGTCCGATCCCCCAGTCCCGCCTCCTCTTCCACCTCGTGTATACTCTTGCTTACTGGTACAGACTCTCCAGTCAGGGCGGCCTCCTCAATTTGTAAATCCCTGGCATCCAGAAGCCTGAGGTCAGCAGGGACCTTGTCCCCGGCCTTGAGCAAGACTATATCTCCTGGGACCAGCTCCTCTGCAGGCAGGCTGCGGCGCTGACCATCCCTTTGCACCAAGGCCTGGGGCGCCAGCATGCCCTGAATGCTCTCCAGGGACTTCTCCGCCTTACCTTCCTGGATAAAGCCGATCAAGGCGTTTACCACGGTGACCCCAAAGATGATGCCGGCGTCCAGCCATTCCTGCAGAAGCACAGTCACTGCAGCAGCTCCCAGCAAAACGTATATCAGCACATTATGGAACTGCTGCAGGAATCTCTGCAACGGTCCCTTTTTTGTGGCCTGGGCCAGCTTATTAGGTCCGAACTTCTGTAGCCTTAATTCAGCCTCTTTTTCGCTTAAGCCCTGCTCAGTGCTGTTTAGCTTTTGCAGAACCTCATTCGCAGGCGCAGTGTGCCAGAGAATATCGCCAAGGTTCTGCTCCTGACTTTCCTGCATCATCTCTCCTTGGGCTAAAGTCTTGAAGCAATGCTAATCCAAATTGACAAACTAGGGAAAAAATTTCATGATCAGGGAAAATATGCCCTGTCCTGCAGCAGGAGACATTTTGCTGCATCTGCGACTGGAATAAATAAAGGGTAACCTGGGCATGAAAGCAAGATATTGGGAGCTGTGCCTGTCTATTTAAACAGCTCACTCCAGGGGAAGTTTAACAACAGGTTCAAGAACAAGCAAGGAGGAAGGATGCAAAAACACTTATTGCTGACCATAAGCGACGATCCCAGCTTCATGTATGGCCTGCGCTTTGTGACCAGCTTTTTTCAGGACAAAGAGAACATTAAGCTGACCCTCATATATGTGGCTCCTGCCCAAGGCAAGGACTCTGGTTTCACCAGCAGGAACCCCACTGAACAGGAATGCGAAATACAAGAACACACCGCCTTGAAAAATGCTGGACAAAAACTGGCCAACAGTGGATTCCTGGTAGAGAATACCATGTGCATGTATAGAAAAAAATCAGTGAGCACCGCCAGGGATATAATCCGGGAGGCGGAAAAGGGACAGTATGACGCCATTGTTCTGGGCAGAAGGGGTACCACTAGACTGGAGGAACTTTTGGGCACCAGCGTGAGCATGGAGATTTTGGAAAAGAGCCGCAGCACCCCTATTTGGATCTGCAGGCAGCCGGAAAGCGAACGGGAAAATGTCCTGCTTTGTCTGGACGGCTCAGAATCCAGCCTGCGCATGGCGGATCATGTGGGTTTTATGCTCCAAGAGGAAAAACACATGGTGACCATGTTCTATGTGCAGAACAAAGGGAACAAATCGGCAGAGGAAGTCATGTCCCAAGCCCAGGACATGCTTGTGGAAAACAGCATGGACCCGGCCAGGATCACTGAAAAGTCGGTCACTGCTGGAAACACTGAGAAGGCCATTTTAGAAGAAATTGAGAAGGGCTCTTACGCAGCAGTGGCAGTGGGCTACTCAGGCACCAAGAATGAGGGTCTGTTCAGCCAGTTCAAGATAGGTTCGGTGAGCAAAAAGCTCTGCTACGAACTGCAGAAGGCCAGCCTCTGGATCAGCTGAGGTAATGCTTTCCTCGTCATGAGGATGAGCTCAGTTATATCGATCCCGATGATTTCTTCCGCTCCTGCGCTCATTTCTGGACGCAGAGCGCAGGAAGGATAAGAACATACCCCATAATGCCCAAGCGTGGGTTTCAAATTGTAGGGGCGAGCGGCGCTCGCCCTTAACCTGGAGGTTGGCATAAGCCGGGTCATTACTTATGCGGCTTAAGAAGAAACCCTAATCTGTAGAAAAGGGCGACCGCCCGTCGCCCCTACCGGAACGTGGAATCAATCCTGGAAACGATAAGATTGCAGGGATAATATAGATCGATTACGACCACGACAGCGACAGCCAAAGGCAAGCATCCTGTCAAGCCTTGAAATCGTAGTCGTGGTGGTAATCGCTGTCGATACGTATGATACCTACCTCCCCTAGACCGCCAGCAACCCCCTTTCCAGCAGGGTCTCTGCAATCTGTACAGTATTCAGGGCTGCGCCCTTGCGAATATTGTCCGCAACTATCCACATCTCCAGTCCCTGATCCTGGCTTATGTCCTCCCTGATCCTGCCTACATAGGTCTCGTCTTCGCCTGCAGCATGTATGGGCATGGGGTATATATTCTCCCTGGGGTTGTCCAGGACCCTTACTCCCGGGGCCTGACTTAGAACAGCCCTGGCCTCCATTGCGCTCAGCTTCTTTTCCGTCTGGATATTCACCGATTCGCTGTGGCCGTAAAAAACAGGCACCCGGACAGTGGTGGCAGTAATCCGCATGGTATTATCAGCCATGATCTTCTTGGTCTCATTGATCATCTTCATCTCTTCCCCGGAGTAGTCATTCTCCTGGAACTGATCTATATGCGGCAGACAATTAAAGGCAATCTGATGCGGATAGACCTGGACCTCAGGCTCCTGCATATTGAAAAGTGCCCTGACCTGGGCCTGCAGCTCGTCCACCGCCTTCTGACCGCTGCCGGAAACCGCCTGATAAGTGGAAACCACTATCCTCTTGATCCTAGCAGCATCATGCAGGGGCTTTAGGGCCACCACCATCTGGATAGTGGAGCAATTGGGGTTAGCGATAATATTATGGTGCTGCTGCAGGGCATCTGGATTGACTTCAGGCACCACCAAGGGCACCTCAGGATCCATGCGCCAGGCGCTGGAGTTGTCCACCACCACACATCCTGACTTGGCTGCAATAGGGGCAAATTCCGTGGAGGTGGTACCGCCTGCGGAAAAAAGCGCCAGCTGCACATCCTTAAAAGAGTCCTCAGTCAACTCTTCTACCTTCAGC